>JANYFM010000244.1 GCA_025362655.1 Hyphomicrobiales bacterium
CTTCGACGCCTTCATCGCCATGTATCACGATCAGGGCCATATCGCTGTCAAACTGTTGGCGGGCCGCACCGCTTCGGCTTTGTCCATCGGCGCCGGCGTCATTTTTTCCACCGTCGGCCACGGCAGCGCTTTTGATATCGCTGGACAAAACAGGGCCGATCCGGAAGCGGTGCTGCGCACGCTTGCGCTTTTGGCGGGCGTGCGCGCGAGGGCGTGATCCATGAACGCGCGCACTCGCGCCGGGTTGCGCAAATCCGCATGGGTGCGAGGCCCGGGTTTCGGTCGCCGATGAAACAGGGGAGAATGCCTGCGCTCACCCGCGCGGCGCGGCGGCCCGCGTCAGCCGGTCCATGATGGCTTCGCCCAATCCCTCCCTAGGGATCGGCGCCACCGCGATCACCGCCGCGCCGGACGCATCAAGGCGGCGCAGATATCCAAACAGATTGGCGGCCGCCTCAATGGGGTCGCCATCAGGGGAAAGATCGAGGCGAAGACCGTCCCCGGAACGCCAAAACTGGTGGCCGAAATCGAGCGCCGCCTCTCCCGCGAGAGGCTGCGCCGCGTTAAGCCGAAGGGCGGCGCGGGGCGCGTAATGGGACGCCAGCTGGCCGGGCGCGAGCGGCGCCTCGCCATCGGCATCGCCGGGGTCCGCGGCGCGCAAGGGACGCCCCAGCGCGGCTTCAATCGCGCCGCGCGTTATGCCGCCGGGGCGCAGCAAAAACGGCTCGGCCTCTAAGCAGGACACGATGGTTGACTCAACGCCCACCTCGGCTGCCCCGCCATCGAGAACAAAATCGATGCGCCCATCAAGGTCGGCCATCACATGTTCCGCCAGCGTCGGGCTCACACGCCCGGAGCGGTTGGCCGACGGCGCCGCGATGGGCCGCTCCGCCAGCGCCAGCAGGGCCAGCGCAATGCGGCTGGAGGGCACCCGCAGGGCAAGACTGGGCAGGCCGGCGCGGGCGAGATCGCAGACGCTGCATCCTGGAGCCGCCGGCACCACAAGGGTCAGCGGCCCCGGCCAGAAAGCCCGCGCCAGCGTCAACGCCGCGGCATTGAAGACACCTTCGCGCCGCGCGTCGGCCAGCGAGCCCACGTGGGCGATCAGCGGGTTAAACGAAGGGCGGCCTTTGGCGGCGTAAACGCGCGCCACCGCTGTCCCCGATGCCGCATCCGCGCCCAGCCCGTAGACTGTCTCGGTGGGGAAAGCGACGAGACCGCCGGCGCGCAGCAGCGCCGCCGCCTCCGCGACGGAAGCCGCATCGGCGGGCGCCAAACGCGTGCGCGCCGCATGGCCCATTGCAGGCGGGGACAAATTCATTTTGACTGGCGCTTCGGAGGATGGTTTATAGGTAAACCATTCGGGGCGATGCGGCCTTTTGGGCCGGGCGGCGCAGGCCGTCAAGCGGCGAAACGAGGGAGAGACTGTTGACCTATCACGCGCCCCAGGACGACATCCTCTTCGCCATGACCCATGGCGCCGGCATGGCAAGCGGCATCGAATCGGGCGTCTATGCGGACTTGGCCGACGGCGCGGCGGCTTCCATTCTGGAAGAGGCCTGCAAAATCGCCGAGAATGTGCTGGCGCCGATCAACAAAGCCGGCGACCTTCATGGCGCCAAGCTGAAAGACGGCGTCGTAACCACCGCGCCGGGCTGGGTTGAGGCCTATGCCAAATGGCGCGAGGGCGGCTGGAGCGGCGTCACCGCGCCGGAAAAGTTTGGCGGCATGGGCCTTCCGCACCTGCTGAACACCGCCTGCATGGAGGTGTGGACCTCGGCCAATATGGCGTTCATGCTGTGTCCGATGCTGTCCTTTGGCGCGGTGGACGCGATTGACCGGCATGGCTCGCAACACTTGAAGGATACCTGGCTCGCCAAACTGATTTCCGGGCAATGGCCCGCGACGATGAATCTCACCGAGCCGCAGGCGGGCTCCGATCTGGCCGCGCTTCGCAGCAAAGCCGAGCGCGCCGCCGACGGCACGTACCGGATTACCGGCCAGAAGATTTTCATCACCTATGGCGAGCACGATCTCAGCGATAATATTGTCCATCTCGTGCTGGCGCGCCTGCCCGACGCGCCGGAGGGAACGCGCGGCATTTCGCTGTTTCTCGTGCCGAAGTTTCTGCTCAACGCGGATGGCTCGCCGGGCGGGCGCAACGATCTTCGCTGCACCGGGCTTGAGCACAAAATGGGCATTCACGCGTCGCCGACATGCTCGATGTCGTTTGGCGACAACGGCGGCGCGGTCGGCTGGCTGGTCGGCGAAGAAAACCGCGGCCTGAATTGCATGTTCACGATGATGAACAACGCGCGGCTCGGCGTCGGCGTGCAGGGCGTCGCGCTGGGCGAGCGGGCCTATCAGCTCGCGCTATCCTGGGCGCATGAGCGCAAACAGGGCAAGGCGGCGGATTATGCGGGCGCGGGCATGGCGCCGATCATTCATCACCCCGACGTGCGCCGCAATCTCATGACCATGAAGGCGATGGTGCAGGCGGCGCGCGTCATCTGCTATATGACCGCGGATTCCATCGACCGTTCCCACCGCCTCGGCGATGAGGCGTCGCGCAAAACCGCCGGCGAGCGCGCGGGCCTGCTGACGCCGCTGGCGAAAGCCTTCTCCACCGACATCGGCAATGAAGCGGCGTCCCTCGGCGTGCAGGTCCATGGCGGCATGGGTTTCATTGAGGAGACCGGCGCCGCCCAGCATATGCGCGATGTGCGCATCGCCGGAATATACGAGGGCACCAACGGCATCCAGGCCATCGACCTCGTGACGCGCAAGCTCGGCCTTTCCGGCGCCGATGCCGTGCGCCGCGAAATAGCCGGCATGCTGGCGGTTGTTGAACAGGTTCGCGCCGCCAACGCGCCGGTCTTCGGACACATGGGAGAGCGCCTCGCGGATGCTGTGGCGGCATTTGAGCGCGCCACGGCGTGGATGCTCGATAAAACCGGCTCGTCGATGGAGGACGCGCTGGCCGGCGCGGCGCCTTATCTGCGATTGTTCGGCTTGGCGCGCGGCGGCACGGGCCTTGCTGTTCTCGCGCTGGCGGCGCACCGCCTTTCATCCGGCGCGGAGGACGAAGCGCAGGCCGGCCGCATCGCCGTCGCGCGCTTCTTCGCCGAAAACATCGCGGTCGGGGCCGGCGGCCTTGAGGCCGCGGTCACCGGCGGCGCTGAGTCGCTGAAAGGCGCGGGCGCCGCGTTGAGGATGAGCGCATGAGCGAATATATCCGCGTGTCGCGCGCCGATGGCGTGCTGACGATCGCCATCGACAGGCCTGAAAAAAAGAACGCGCTGACCGCGCCGATGTATGAGCGCATGATCGCCGCGCTCGATGAGGCGGCGGGCGACGGTTCCATCGGCGCGGTGATGTTTTGCGGCGCGGACGGCGTGTTCACCGCCGGCAACGACATCGCGGACTTCCTCGCCGATTATAAGGACATCGCCGATTTCGCCGGCCTTCGTTTTGTCTGCCGCGTCGCGGCCTTCGACAAACCGGTTGTCGCCGCGGTCGACGGGGTTGCCATGGGTGTCGGCACGACAATGCTGTTCCACTGCGATCTCGTTTATGCCTCGCCGCGGGCAAAGTTCCGCATGCCCTTCATCGATCTCGCTCTGGTGCCCGAGGCCGGATCCTCGCTGCTGGTGCCCCTGCGTGTCGGCATGGCGAAGGCGACGGAGTTTCTGCTGCTCGGCGACGCATTCGACGCGGCGGAGGGCAAAGCGCTCGGCATCGTCAATGCCATCGTCGAGGCCGGCGGATTGACCGCCCATGCCCATGCCGCGGCGGCCCGGCTGGCAGCCAAGCCGCGCGAGGCGCTGGCCGCCTCCCGCCGCCTGATCCGCGGCGACCGCAAAGAGCTGCTGGCGCGGATGGACGAGGAATCCCGGGAATTCGGCAAGCGCATGGTCTCGGATGAGGCGCGCCGGGTGTTTATGGCGTTTATGAGCAAACCGAAAAAATAGCCGCCGCCCGCTCCGCCCGGGGCTTTTGGGCTTTTGAGGACGCACCATGGCCAGTCTTTCCGGCAAAACGCTTTTCATCACCGGCGCCTCGCGCGGCATCGGCCTTGCCATCGGCCTGCGCGCGGCGCGGGACGGGGCCAATGTGGCCATCGCCGCCAAGACAGCGGAGCCGAACCCCAAACTGCCGGGCACGATCTATTCGGCCGCTGAGGAGATCGAAAAGGCCGGCGGAAAAGCGCTGCCGCTGATGGTGGACGTGCGCGAGGAGGCGCAGACGCGCGCCGCGCTGGAGGCAACAGCCGCGAAATTTGGCGGCATCGATATCATCGTTAATAACGCCAGCGCGATATCGCTGACGGATTCGCAGGCGACCGACATGAAGCGCTACGATCTCATGCAGCAGATCAACGCGCGCGGCACATTCATGGTGTCAAAGCTCGCGGTGCCCTTTTTGGAAAAATCCGCCAATCCGCACATTCTCATGCTGTCGCCGCCGCTCGATATGAAAGAAAAATGGTTCGCCGGCCACACCGCCTATTCCATGGCTAAATACGGCATGAGCCTTGTCGTTCTGGGCCTTGCCGGCGAACTGCGCCGCAAGGGGATCGCGGTCAACGCGTTGTGGCCGCGAACCACCATCGCGACATCGGCGATACGCAACCTGCTCGGCGGCGATGCCATCATGCGCGCCTCGCGCACGCCGGAAATCATCGCCGATGCCGCGCACATGATCTTTTGCGCGGACGCGAAGGCCCTGACCGGGCGTTTTCTGATCGACGACAGCTATATGTTTGAAAACGGCGTGCGCGACTTCGACAAATACCGCGTCGATCCCTCGGTGGATCTCGCTCCGGATTTTTTCGTGCCGGACGATTCCATTCCGCCCGTCAGCCTCAAAAGACTTTAGGCGAAGCGCGGCCGGGCTTGGAAATCCTCGACGTCCAGGACCGCCTTGATCCGCACTTCCAGCAGCCGGTCGGCCCGGCGCTGGGCGTTCTCCTCGGCGACCGAGGAGCCGTGGTCGATCAGGTTCGAGGCCCGCAGCAAAAATGCGCGCATGACGGCGCCGGTCTTTTCGCAATGGGCGATCAGGGTTTCCCGCTCGGCATCCCCCTTTTTCAGGCAGCGGCGGATGGCGGCGACCGAGCCCGTGGCGATCCGGTCGAGGTCATGCACCAGCGCCTCAAATTCCTTGCGGAAACGCAAATCGAGCCGGTCATAGGCTTCCAGCGCGGAGGCGCTGCCGGGCAGGATCGAGGCGGCGAAATATTCTTGATAGGTCCGCGGCCGCCACGCGAAAATATCGTCGGCAAATTCCGGAATGTCCGGAAGCTGTTCGACCAGCATGACCAATTCATTGAAAATATTGAGATAATCGTTCGCAAGGCCCGAGGTCGGGTTGACCAGCGCCTTGGCGCGCGCTTCAGTGGTCAAGCCCGCGTTATCCGCGTGGCCGGTGGCAAACTCTGGACTTAACTGAGTCATGACTCGCCTGTTTGGGGCTTCATTCGACTTTCGAACATAGGCTTAGAGTGATAAAAATCTCTTTCCAAAGCAGATTTACTTGTCCTGAATCCATCCCCTGCGAAAGCTGATTTCATCGATGTGCGGACGTTACGCGATCACACTGCCGCCGGAGGCCATGCGGGCCTTTTTTCGCTATGTGGAGCAGCCTAACTTCCCGGCCCGCTACAATATCGCGCCAACCCAGCCGGTGCCGATCGTGCGCCGCATCCGCGACACCGAGGGCGGCGCGGCGCGGCATTTTGTGCTGGTTCGCTGGGGCTTTTTGCCGGGATTTGTCAAAGACCCAAAAGATTATCCATTGGTCATCAACGCCCGCGCCGAGACGGCGGCGGAGAAGGCGAGCTTTCGCAACGCGCTGAAACGCCGGCGCTGCATTTTCATCGCCGACGCATTCTACGAATGGCGCCGGCACAATCGGGACCTGGCCGAGAGCGGCAAACGCAAGGCTGCGGCGCCCTCCGAACCCTTCATGATCCGCCGCCAGGACGGCGCGCCCATGGCCTTCGCCGGGCTGTGGGAGACATGGACCGGCCCCAACGGCGAGGAGGTCGACACCGCCTGTATCCTCACCACGTCAGCCAATGCGGCGATGGCCGCCATTCACGACCGCATGCCCGTCATTTTGGAGCCCGGCGGCTTCGACAACTGGCTGGACTGCGACAGCCTCGATGAACGCGGGGCCGGGGCGCTGATGCGTCCGACGGCGGAGAATGTGCTGGAGTTTGTGCCTGTCGGGACGGACGTGAATAAAGTCGCCAACGACAATCCCGGCGTGCAGACGCCGCGTGGCCGGGTGGAACGCCCCGCCGCGGCGCCCGCGCGCGCCAGGGCGCAGGGGGATTTGTTCGGTTAGCTCCGCGCGCCCACCCGCAGGCCCGGCGCCGGCCGCTCGCGCAGCACCTCGCGGCGGAAGCGGAACAAAGCCGCCGGGCGGCCGCCTGTCGCGCGCGACATATCGCCTGTCGGCTCGGTCACGGCGGAGGATTCAACCAGCCGGCGGAAATTTTGCTTATGCAAATGATGGCCGGAAATCGCCTCGGCCATGCGTTGCAGCGCGGTGAGCGTGAACACTTCCGGCATCAGCTCAAAAATAACCGGGCGGTATTTCATCTTGGCGCGCAGTCGGCCGATGGCGGTGGCGAGTATGCGCCGGTGATCGTTCAGCATCGGCTCGCCCAGAGGTCCGGCTTGGGCGATCAGCGGACTGGCGCGCCCGTCGCGCCGCGCCTCCTCGACGAGGCCCGCCTCATAGAGAAGCTGATAACGGTCGAGGGCGTTCTCCCCGTCGAATTTGCCGCCGTCGGCGCCAAACAGCATGCGCGTCCGCTCGGTGCGGCTGAGGCCATAGGCGTTGGGCCGGTGCGGATCGCGCGCCGCCCAAACGCGCAGGGCCGGCAGTATCCTCTCGTCGATCATGGCGGGCTTGCCGGCGCGCCAGTCCTCCCACGGAAAAAACGCGTGCCACGGCCGGAAGGCCGCGCCGGACGCCAGCGCGCCGTTGCCCCCGCCGCGGGTCAGCGCCAGCGAGCCGATGGACACCACATGGGGTTCGCGGTCGCCCGCCTGCGCATGGCGGCCGCGGTCGCCGAACGTGTAGAGCTGTTCGACATAGCCCAGCGGAAGGCCGGTCTGCTCTTTGACCCAGGCCCGCAGCCCGATTTCCAGCGTGCGGTGCGCCAACGGATCAAACGCGCCCGATGGCAGCGCCGCTTCATGCGAGGCATCGCCGGCGCGCGCCGCCAGAATCACCGGTTCGTCGCCGTTGACAGCGATGATGGCGGCGGTGAGGCCGATTTCGACGGGCAGCGCTGGATGGGCTGAAATCGTCATGGCGATGGGGATTGGTAGCACATCGTCAGGTCAGTTCGAGCGCAAACGGCACGCCCTCGAAACAATCCCCGCCCCGGCCTATGGCGGCAATGGCCTGGCTCATGCGCCCGCCGCGCCCCAGCAGCGTGTCGGCATGGCGCACCAGCAAAGCGTTCGGGGTGGCGGTGGGCGACAAGCGGCGCAGCGCGGCGGCTATATCGGCCTCGGAGCGCTCCGGCGCCAGCGCGCAGGCCGCAATGAAAGCCGCCGCCGTGGAGCGGCTGACGCCGGCGAAACAATGGATCAGCATGGGCTCGCGCCGGTCCCAGGCGCGGACAAAATCGAGCAGCGCGGCGGCATGCGCCGCTTCGGGCGCGGTCATGCCCGCGGCCGGCTCAGTGATATCGTTGATGCCGACGCGCAAATGGCGCTCCGGCGCGATCACAGCCGGACGCGCCAGGTGATAATCGTTGCGCAGCAGCGTCACGAGGCTGCGCGCCCCGGTCTCCCGGATGGTTTCCTCAACGGCCCGCAGCGAACAGACGTGGAGGCGCGGCATGACTATTCCGCCCCGGCGGTTTCGAGTTCGCGGAACCTAAGCAAAAACGCGGCTTGCGCGGCGCGCGGCGGCATCGGCGCCAGCAGCGCGTCGGAATTGCGCGGCGTGTTTTCAGGGCGGCCGAAGAATTTTTCGGCCTCCGTTTCGGAAAACCCCGCCAGCCGCGTCGCCTCCAGATAGGCGGCCGCATGGTCGGCGCGCTTGATCAGTTTTGCCAAAGGCGCGGGGGTGTTCGCCGGCAGGCAATAGCGCAGATGAATGGCGGCGAGAATGCGGTTCTCGACGGTTTTATAAGTCGCGCCCACCGCCGCTTTGAACGGCGAGATAATATCGCCGATCACATATTCCGGCGCGTCATGCAGCAGCGCCATCAGCCGCGAGGCGCGCGGCATTCCCGGCTCCATCGCGCACACCAGCGCCTCCACCAGCAGGGAATGCTGGGCGACCGAGAAAATATCCGGCCCCCGCGTCTGGCCGTTCCAGCGGGCGACGCGGGCGAGGCCGTGGGCGATGTCCTCGATCTCCACATCGAGCGGCGAGGGATCGAGCAGGTCGAGCCGCCGCCCCGAAAGCATGCGCTGCCAGGCGCGCGGCGGCTCCCCCCGGCGCGTCATCAGCGCTTCAGCCCGAGGGAGCGGCATTCCGCGCAGCGAAAACACCCCTCAAGATGGTCATTGGCCATGCCCGTCGCCTGCATGAAGGCATAGACAATGGTGGGGCCGCAAAAATTGAACCCCTCTTTTTTGAGGTCCTTCGACAGGCGTTTGGAAAGCTCCGTCTCGGCTTGGATTTCCGCTTGGTGGCGCAGGCTGTTTTGCAGCGGCTTTCCGTCGACATATTTCCACAGATAGGCGGAAAACCCCTCGCGCTCCTCAATCCGCAGCCAGGCCCGCGCGGAATTCACCGAGCTTTCAATCTTCGCGCGGTTGCGCACGATGCCGGCGTCCGCCATCAGCGTTTCCAGCCGGCGCGCGTCATAGCGGGCGATCCGCTCGGGATTGAAACCATCGAAAGCGGCGCGGAAGGCATCGCGCTTGCGCAGGATGGTGATCCACGCGAGCCCCGCCTGAAACCCGTCGAGCAGCAGCTTTTCAAACAGCGCGCGCCCGTCATATTCGGGCACGCCCCATTCGCTGTCGTGATAAGCGACGTAAAGCGGATCGGCGCCCGGCCACGCGCAGCGGTGTTTGCCGTCCCCGTGAAGGACGGGAAGGCGAAGGGGTTTTTGCGGTTCGGCCATGGACGCAGACTTATCCGGGGCCGGGCGGAAGGGAAAGGCGCCCAGGCGGGGAAAAATTAGCCATAGCCGGGACGCCCCGCGCGGGCGTAGCTTGGCGCGGGAATACGGATTCGA
>JANYFM010000270.1 GCA_025362655.1 Hyphomicrobiales bacterium
TGACTCCCGCCGCGCCGCCATCTCCAATATCAGTTTTGATGTCAGGCCCGGCGAGACAATCGCGCTCGTCGGGGCTACCGGTTCCGGCAAGTCGACAACGCTGGGCTTGCTGCACCGTGTCTTTGATCCGACGGCGGGGCGCATCCTCATTGACGGGCGCGACATCCGCGAACTCTCGCTGGTCAGCCTGCGTCGAAATATTGGCGTCGTCTTTCAGGAGCCGATGCTGTTCGCCCGCTCCATTGAGGAGAATCTGCGCGTCGGCAAGCCGGATGCGACCGCCGGGGAAATCGCCCTCGCGCTGGAGCGCGCGCAGGCCACCGATTTTGTCTCGCATCAAAGCGATGGCATCAATACCATCGTCGGCGAGCGCGGGCGCTCGCTTTCCGGCGGCGAGCGCCAGCGCGTGTCCATCGCGCGCGCACTGCTGAAAGACCCGCCGATCATGATTTTCGACGAGGCGACCAGCGCCCTCGACGCGACAACCGAGCGGCAGCTGCAGGCCGCGCTGGAGGCGGCGACCCAGGGGCGCACAACCTTTGTCATCGCGCACCGTCTGTCCACGGTGCGCAACGCAAACCGCATCATCGTTTTCGATCAGGGCAAAATCGTTGAGACCGGCGATTTCGAAACGCTGGTGGCGCAAAACGGCAAATTCGCGGCGCTGGCAAGGGCGCAGTTCATGGCGCCCCCCCGGGAAGAGCCGGCCGCCAGCCCGGCGGAATGAGGGCCGGATCAGCCGTCGATTTCCTGCGCTTCGGGGGTGACTTTTAACGCCAGCAGGCGGTTGCGCTGCTTTCGCAAAACCTCGAAGCGGAAACCGTGGAATGAAAACACCTGGCCCGCCTCGGGTATCGCGCGCGCCTCATGGATAACAAGGCCGGCGACCGTCGTCGCCTCATCATCGGGAAGCAGCCAGTCCATCGCGCGGTTGAGGTCGCGGATCGGCACGGAGCCTTCGACATTGATCGAACCGTCCGGCAATTGCCGCAGACCCGGCACGACCGTGTCGTGCTCATCCTTGATGTCCCCGACGATCTCCTCAAGGATATCCTCCAGCGTCACCAGCCCCATGACCGAGCCGTATTCATCGACCACCAAAGCGAAATGCGTCTTGCGGTCCAGAAACGCCTGAAGCTGGGCCTGAAGCGTCGTCGTGTCAGGCACGAACCACGGCGGCGAGCTGATTTCGCTGATTTTCAATTCCGCAGCGGCTCCGCCGACGGCCGCCAGCGCGCGCAGCAGATCCTTGGCATGCAGAACGCCGATAATATTTTCAGTCTGATCGAGCCACAGCGGCAGCCGCGTGAAAGCCGAGGCGAGGACCTCGCTGACGATATCGCGCGGCGGCAGGGCCGCATTGATAGTGCGCATTTTCGTGCGGTGGACCATCACGTCCGAGACTGTGAGCGCGTTGAGCTCCAGCAGGCCGCCGAGCATGTCGCGGTGGCTGCGCTCGACGCCGCCCTCCCTGTGCAGAAGATCAACGGTGCTGCGCAGCTCCTCCTGCGGGGTCAGGATCGAGGTGTGATCGCCGATGCGCAGGCCAAACAGGCGCAGGCAGCCGCCGACGATGGCATCAACCGCGAACAGAACCGGCGTGAAAATCAGGATGAAAAAAGCGACGAGGCGGGCGAATAAAAGGGATACCTGATCCGGGAAATTGATGGCGATGGTCTTTGGCAGCACTTCGGCGAAAATCAGCAGCAGCACGGTCATCAGCGCCGTCGCGTAAATCACGCCGGCATCGCCGAACATGTTCGTCAGCACGCTGGTCGCGAATGCGGAGGCCCCGATATTGACGATGGTGTTGCCGAGCAGCATCGCGCCGATTAGCCGGGGCCGGGACGCCTGCAGGCGGTTGACGGTCGCGGCGCGGCCATCGCCGGCCTTCTCAAGGCCATGCATTCGCGCCCGTGAAGCGGCGGTCATCGCGGTCTCGGAGGCCGCGAAAAAGGCTGACAACAGAATGCAAATCACGATGATGAGGATCGCGATCCAGAGATCGACAGGGAGGGCCTGGCCGCCGGAGCCGTGCATGGCTCAATACCCCAGTTCTTCGCGCAGAAAGGCCTCGACGGCGGATGCCTGCACGCCTTTCGCGATGAAACTTTCGCCGATGCCGCGCGCCAGAATAAAGGTCAGTTCGCCGCGCTGCACTTTTTTGTCCTGGAACATGGCTTCGAGTATAGCGTCGGCGCCGGCGTTCCAGCCGGGGATGTCGCGAAACCGTGTTGCCAGGCCGACGGCGCGCAGATGCGCCTCGACCCGCGCCGCGTCGGCCCCGCCGCAATGGCCGAGGCGCGCTGAGAAACGAAAAGCGCAGGCGAGGCCGATGGCGACGCCCTCGCCATGCGCCAGCCGCGCGCTGTTGAAATGGGTGAGTGTCTCCAGCGCGTGTCCGAACGTGTGGCCGAGATTGAGCAGGGCGCGGTCCCCCTGCTCGGTTTCATCGCGCGCCACAATGGCGGCTTTGGCGCGGCAGCTGACGGCGATGGCCTGTGTCAGGGCGGGGCCGCGCGCGAAGACCTCCCGCCAATGGCGTTCGAGCCACGTGAAAAACGGCCCGTCATTAATCAGCCCGTATTTGGCGACCTCGGCGTAGCCCGCGCGGAACTCCCGCTCCGGCAGGGTGGCGAGCGTCGCTGTGTCGATGATGACAAGCGAAGGCTGGTGAAACGCGCCGATCAGATTCTTGCCGTGCGCGGAATTGATCGCCGTCTTGCCGCCGACGGAGGAATCGACCTGCGCCAGCAGCGTCGTTGGAATCTGCACGAAGCGCATGCCGCGTCGGATTGCCGCTGCGGCGAAGCCCGCGAGATCGCCGACAACGCCGCCGCCAAGCGCGACGATGAGATCGCCGCGCTCCATCCGCGCGGCGATAATGTCATCACAGACCTTGGCGAACACGCCCCACGATTTCGAGGATTCGCCGGCGTCGATAATAATTTTGGTATAGCGGATTCCCGCCGCATCCAGCGATGCCTCAAGCGGCGTCAGCCAGTGGCGCGCGACATTGGCATCGGTGACGATGGCACAGGCGGCATCCGGGGCGAGGCGGGCGATTTCCGCGCCCGCTCCCCCCAGCAATCCCGCGCCGATGCGGATTTCATAACGCCGCGCGTCCAGTTCCACGGGAACGCTGATGCTGGCGGGCGGAGGGGGCCCGGCCGCCGGCGCCGGCTTTGTATCCGCGCGAACCGCGCCGGGGGCGGGGCGTTCGGGCTCCTTGAGTCCCTCGTTCAGCGTGTCGAGAATGGCATCCACCATCGTGTGGTGCGGTCCGTCCCGGGAGAGGACACAAAAATCGGCGAGGGCATATACGGGGTAACGCTCATCGGTCAGCTGTCGCAGCACCTGTTCAGGGTCCTGCGCCTGCAGCAGCGGGCGGTTGGCGCGTTTGCGCACGCGCTGGAGGAGAACGGCGACATCGGCTTTCAGCCACACCGAAATGCCCCGCTCCCCGATGCGCTCGCGAGTGGCCGCGTTCATGAAAGCGCCGCCGCCGGTCGCCAGAACAATCTGTTTTTCAATGAGAATACGGCTTATCACCCTCCGCTCGCCGTCGCGGAAATAAGCCTCGCCGTGGCGCGCGAAAATTTCCGAAATGGCAGCGCCGGCGGCGGTTTCAATCTCGCTGTCGGCATCGACAAAAGCGAGGCCGAGCGCGGCGGCAAGGCGCCGGCCGATCGAGGTCTTGCCCGCGCCCATCATGCCCACAAGCACAATGGAACGGCCGGCCAGCCGCCTCCCGACCGACGCGGCCACCGCGGCGCGGTTCACAGGATCATCCGCCGGGGCGGGCGGGATGGCGGGAGCCCCGATATCGAGCATTTCGTTCACAGCTTCTCCTAACATGGCGGGCGTCCGAAATTAAACTCCCCGCTGTGTTGCTTTCGCCGGGTTTGCATGTTGGAAAGGGCGCGCCTCGATTCCGGCGGGACAAAACTTGCCAAGCCTGCTGCGCTTTTTTCTGATCATCGCTGTGCTCGCCGGCCTTGTTTGGGGCGCAATGCTGGCGCTTGTCACTTTTGTCGAGCCGCAGCCGCGCGAAATGTCCCAGTCCATCGCTCCCGGAAAACTGACGGGAAAATAATCATGAAGGCCCCGGGCCCGCACGGCCGCCTCGTTGAGAGTTTCCTCGACATGATCGCCGCTGAGCGGGGCGCCGCCGCCAATACCATCGCCGCCTATCGACGCGATCTCGCTGACTATTCGGGCTTTCTTGCCGCGGAAGGCTCCGGCCCGCTTGCCGTTGATTCGGAACTCGCCCGCCGATGGCTGGCCGATATTAAGGCGCGGGGCCTGCAAGCCCCATCGGCGGCGCGGCGATTATCGTCCGTCCGCCAATTTCACAAGTTTCTCTATCTGGAGGGCCGGCGGGCGGATGATCCGACAAGCGTTCTGGAGGGGCCGCGGCTTGGCCGGCCTTTGCCCAAAACGCTGGGAATGGCGGACGTCGACCGGTTGATTCGCGCCGCCGGCGAGGGAGAAGATGATGAAAGCCGGTCTCCCGGGGAGCGCCTGCGGGCGGCCCGCACTTATTGCCTGCTCGAAATTCTCTACGCGACGGGGCTGCGGGTCTCCGAACTTGTGTCGCTGCCACGCCGCGCCGCCGCAGCCCGTGAGCCGCTGCTCAACATCAAAGGCAAGGGCGGCCGCGAGCGCTTGGTGCCGTTGTCGGACGCGGCGCGCTCGGCCATTGCGCGCTATCGCGCGCTGCTGGAGAGCGTGCCGGGAGCGGGGGAGGGGCCATGGCTTTTCCCGTCTGACAGCGAGAGCGGGCACCTCACCCGGCAGGCCTTCGCCCGCGATCTGAAGAGCGCCGCGGGGCTGGCGGGCATTGGCGCGGCGCGGGTCAGCCCGCATGTTCTGCGCCATGCTTTCGCGAGCCATCTGCTGCAAAACGGCGCTGACTTGCGGGTCGTGCAGGAACTGCTCGGCCATGCCGATGTGTCGACGACGCAGATTTACACCCATGTGCTTGATGAACGGATGAAGGCGATGGTGCGCGACCTGCATCCCCTGGGGGACGAGTAGTTCGAGCAAACCTTGACTTCGTGCGGGCTTATCGCCAGTTTCCGCGCGCCTGCGCAGGCTTCCGGCGGTCGAAAGCGCTGACGTTTTCAGGAATCTAATGCGTTCTTATCTGGATTTCGAACAGCCGGTCGCCGAACTTGAGGCCAAAGTCGAGGAACTGCGCGCGCTTGGCGACAAAGGCGGCGCGGTCTCCATCGGCGAGGAACTTACGCGGCTGGAGGCCAAGGCGCAAAAGGCGCTGGTCGATCTCTATGCGGCGCTTACCCCTTGGCAGAAGGCGCAGATTGCCCGGCATGCCCAGCGTCCGCATTTTAAGGATTATATTCAAGGCTTGGTGACCGATTTCACACCGCTGGCCGGCGACCGGAAATTCGCCGAGGACGAGGCGCTGGTGGGCGGTTTTGGCCGGTTTCGCGGGCGCTCCGTCTGCGTGATGGGACAGGAAAAAGGCTCGGACACCGACGGCCGCATTCGCCACAATTTCGGCATGGCCCGCCCGGAAGGCTATCGCAAGGCAGCGCGCCTGATGGAACTGGCGGACCGCTTTGAACTGCCGGTTATCTCTCTGGTTGACACAGCGGGCGCGTTTCCCGGCATTGACGCGGAGGAGCGGGGCCAGGCCGAGGCGATTGCCCGTTCGACGGACGCCTGCCTCGCTTTGGGCGTGCCCAACGTCGCGGTTATCGTCGGCGAGGGCGGTTCGGGGGGCGCCGTCGCCATCGCCACCGCCAACCGCGTGCTGATGCTGGAGCATTCGATTTATTCGGTCGCTTCCCCGGAGGCTTCCGCCTCGATCCTTTGGCGCGATTCGGCCCGCAAACAGGACGCCGCGCAGAATATGAAAATCACCGCCCAGGACATGCTGAGGTTCGGCATCATCGACGCGATCATCCCCGAGCCGCCCGGCGGCGCCCATCGCGATCCCGCCGCCGCCATTGCAGCCGCCGGAGAGGCCATCAGCCGGGCCATCGACGCCTTCGGCAATATGTCCCGCGCGGAGATAAAATCCGCCCGCGAGGATAAATTTCTGGCGATGGGCCGCAGAATTTAAGGCGGGCGGCGCCCTGTTAAGGCCCCATTCACCATATTGAAGAATTACCCCGGCCTATGGTAACGATGGCGTAAGGATAACGCCGATAAACACATCAGGGCGGCCCGCGCAGCGCGCGGCGCCATGGATCCAAAAGGCAGTTCTTGCAAATGAAGTCCCTTCAACGGATGTCTTCAGCCATGCCGGGCCGCGCCGGCCGCCTCGCGCTGGCTGTGGCGGCGGCCGCGCTGCTGGCCGGCTGTGATGAGCGCCGCGGCAATGCGGGCTCCTACCGCGCTTATCAGGCGATTCCCTCCGAAGCCCTCGCGCTGATGCAGCAAAAGGGCACCGACGCGCATCAGCCGATCCTGATTCGCGCTTTCAAAAAAGAAGCGGAACTTGAAATCTGGAAGATGCGCGCCGACGGCGAATACGTGCATTTCAAGACATATCCCATGTGCCGATGGTCCGGTCAGCTCGGCCCCAAACGGCGCGAGGGAGACCGCCAGGTTCCCGAGGGATTTTACACGATTACCCAAGGGCAGTTGAACCCCAATTCGTCCTATTATCTGTCTTTCAATGTGGGCTATCCCAACGCTTTTGATAAGGCGCATGGTTTCACCGGCGGCGCCATCATGGTGCACGGCGACTGCTCCTCGGCCGGCTGTTTTTCGATGACAGACGAACAGATCGCCGAAATATACGCGGTTGCTCGGGAAGCTTTCGGCGGGGGCCAGCGGTCCATTCAGATGCAATCGCTGCCTTTCCGAATGAATGCCGACAACCTGGCGAAACACAGGTTTGATCCGAACATCCGTTTCTGGAAACAATTGAAGGATGGCGCCGATCAGTTCGATGTGACGAAGCGCGAAACCAAAGTCGCGATTTGCGGCAAGCGCTACGTCTTTGGCGCAACCCCCGCCGACGCGGCTTCGCGGCTTGATGCGAGCGAGGAATGCCCGGTCATGAACGAGGACCCGAATGTGCGAACCGCGGTGGCCGTGAAGCAGCGCCGCGACGATGCTCAGGTCGCCGATCTCATCGCCAAAGGCACGAGGGCCGTCAAATTAGTTTACGCCGATGGCGGCCAGCACCCTGCCTTCGCCGACTCAGTGACGATGCTCAGCCGGCCGGATGCGGTGGCAAGAGGGCCGGTGGAAATCCACATCAACGAGAACGGCAAACCGGTTCCCGCCGTCGTGCAGATCGCCAGCGCCAAAGCCGAGGCTGTCAAAACGACCCCGGCCAAACCGGCGGTTGCCTCCATCGCCGCAACGCCCCCTGCGGGGCAAACATCAATCGCCCAAACGCCCGCCGCCGCTCCGACCGCGAACGCCAGCGCTTTTGCGGCGACGCCGGCTCCAACCCCGGATCAGCCTTTTTACAAGCGCTGGCTGGGGATTGGCGGAAAAGAAGCGGCCAAAGAAGCGGCCTCCGAGGCAACGACCGCGCCTGCCGCTCCCGCCGCCGCGCAACCCACCGCTGTGCCGTTGCCGCCGCGCCGCCAGGCGCAGACCCCCGTGCTCAAGCCACAGGCCTCGTTAAACGCGCCGCGCTTGCCGGATCTGGTTACGGGCTCGCAGGCGGTGCTCCCCGCCGGCCTGAGCGCCTACGCGCCCGTTCAGCGTTAAAATCCGCCGTTAAAGTCCCCTCGGCAAAAAACTCCCTCCGGATGAGAATCCGAAGGGAGCTGTCGTTTCACCAATGCCAGTGTTGTTTAATCGCAGACCCGCACAAGCCGGTCGCGGACGTACTCGCCATCGGCGCGGAACTGCGGGCGCCATTCCTTGTGGCAGACCGGAGCATAGCCCTGATCGGCATAGCCAACCGCAGGGTAGTAGGGCTGGGGCTCGGCATAGACGGGCGGACCGTAAGCGTAACCGCGGTTGGCCCCGGCAGCCAGCGCGCCAATCGCGAGGCCGCCGATCACGCCGGCGGCGATGCCGGGCCCCCAGCCGCCGCCGCCATAACGATGTCCGCGCCATTGCGCCGCAGCGGGTGTCGCCGAGGCCGCAAGCGTGGCGGCGAGGCCGATGGCGCCAATAGCGGCGGCGAAGCTCTTGCGAATCAGGCTGGTCATTTCACTCTCCTCGAAATTCCGGATAAGGCCGGAAAATCCATGATGGAGAGACTATGCTCGGGCGGCTGAACGCAGGGTGGCCGCAGCGTTCATAAAACATTCACCGCGCTTGGGAGCCAACGCCTGGGAGCCAACGCTTGCGCCCCAAAGCTTGGTCCCAAGCAGCGCCCTTCAAACCAGCGCGCCGTGGCAATGTTTGAATTTTTTGCCGGAGCCGCAGGGGCAGGCCTCGTTGCGCCCGACTTTCCCCCAGGTCGAGGTGTCCTGCGCGTCGCGGGCGGCGGGGTCGGTGCGCTCCTCGGCCGGCGCCAAAAGGTGCGGTGCGAGCGCGCCGGAGGCGATCAGCGCATTGATCTGGTCAATTGCCGCCTGATCGTGCTCCTGCCCGATCATTTCAGGCGGCGGCGCCTCCGCAGGCTGTTCAAACTGCACTTCAACGCGCATCAGCTGTCCCGTCGCTGTCTCATGCCAGCGGGCGATGAGGCCATTGAATAGTTCAAAAGCTTCGGATTTGTACTCGTTGAGGGGGTCGCGCTGCGCATAGCCGCGCCAGCCGATAACCTGGCGCAGATGATCGAGCATAACGAGGTGCTCGCGCCAGAAATGGTCGAGCACCTGCAGCACCACCTGTTTTTCGACATAGCGCATCACGTCAGGCGTGTTCTTAACCGTGCGATCGGCGTAAGCCTCATCCGCCGCTTTGTGAATGCGCTCGCCGATTTCCTCGCCGGCGATGCCCTCCTCTTTCACCCAATCAGCGATGGGCAAATCGAGATTGAGCTGGCTCTTCGTGTCGGCATCGAGCCCGGGCGCGTCCCATGCGTCGGGATAAGCATCCTTGGGAATATGTTTGGCGACGATGTCATCGACGACATTGGCGCGGAAATTCGCGGCGGTCTCCTCCAGCGACTCCTGCGCCATCATTTCGCGGCGCTGCTCGAACACCACCTTGCGCTGGTCGTTCATCACGTTATCGTATTTCAGAATGTTTTTGCGGGTGTCGAAGTTGCGCGCCTCGACCTTCTGCTGCGCCTTCTCCAGCGCCTTGTTGATCCACGGATGGACGATGGATTCATCTTCTTTCAGGCCGAGGCGGCGCAGCATTGTGTCCATGCGCTCCGAGCCGAAAATGCGCATGAGGTCATCCTCAAGCGACAGGAAGAATTTGGAGCGGCCCGGATCGCCCTGGCGCCCGGCGCGGCCGCGCAGCTGATTGTCGATGCGGCGGCTTTCGTGCCGTTCGGTGCCGACAATGTAGAGCCCGCCGGCGGCGATGGTTTTTTCCTTGAACAAGGCGATCTCGGCGCGGATTTCAGCCTCTTTGGCGTCGCGTTCCGGGCCGGGCTCCATATCTTTGCATTCCTGGGCGAGGCGCATTTCAATATTGCCGCCAAGCTGAATGTCGGTGCCGCGGCCGGCCATGTTGGTGGCCACCGTGATGGCGCCGGGAACGCCGGCCTCCGCGACGATATAGGCCTCCTGCTCGTGAAAACGCGCGTTGAGGACAGCAAACAGCTTGGAGGATTTTCCGCTGCGCGCCGCGGAATATAATTTGGGCAGCGCCAGCGGGTCCTCGAAATCAATCTGCGTGAAGCCGTTGCCTTTGAGAAACTCCGCCAGCTGCTCGGATTTTTCAATCGACGTTGTGCCAACCAGCATTGGCTGCAATTTGCCGCTGGCATCCTCGATCTCGCGGACGATGGCCTTCAGCTTTTCGGCGGCGGTGCGGTAGACCTCGTCATCCTCGTCAGTGCGGCTGACCGGGCGGTTTGTCGGGATCTCCACGACATCGAGTTTATAGATTTCGGCGAATTCATCGGCCTCTGTCGCCGCCGTGCCGGTCATGCCGGCGAGCTTGCCGTACAGGCGGAAATAATTCTGGAAAGTGATCGAGGCCAGCGTCACGTTCTCAGGCTGGACCTGAACATGCTCCTTGGCCTCCAGCGCCTGATGCAGGCCCTCGGAATAGCGGCGGCCGGGCATCATTCGCCCGGTGAACTCATCGATGATGACGACATCGCCGTTGTTGACGATGTAATCTTTATCGCGCTGAAAGAGCGTGTGCGCCTTCAGCGCCTGCTGCACGTGGTGGACGACGGTGACGTTCGCGGCATCATAGAGCGAGCCGTCCTTGATCAGGCCCGACTGGATCAGCAACTCCTCGACAAATTCATTGCCGGCCTCGGTGAGGTTGGCGGTGCGCTGTTTCTCATCGACCTCGTAATGCTCTTTTGTCAGCCTGGGAACGAGCGCCTCGATCTGATTGTACAGGTCGGATTTGTCATCGGAGGGGCCTGAAATGATCAGCGGCGTGCGCGCCTCGTCAACGAGAATTGAATCGACCTCATCGACGATGCCGAAATTGTGCCCGCGCTGCACCATCTGCGCCAGCTCGTATTTCATATTGTCGCGCAGATAGTCGAAGCCGTATTCGTTGTTGGTGCCGTAGGTGATGTCGCAGGCATAGGCCTCGCGGCGCTGCTCATCGTCGAGGCCGTGGATGATGACGCCGACGCTCATGCCGAGAAATTTATAGACCTGCCCCATCCATTCGGCGTCGCGGCGGGCAAGGTAATCATTCACGGTGACGACGTGAACCCCTTTGCCGGCGAGCGCGTTCAGATAGGTGGCCAGCGTGGCGACAAGGGTCTTGCCCTCGCCGGTGCGCATCTCGGAGATGGCGCCTTCGTGCAGCACCATTCCGCCGATCAGCTGCACATCAAAATGCCGCTGGCCGAGCGAGCGTTTCGCCGCCTCGCGCACGACGGCGAAGGCGGGAACAAGGAGGTCGTCGAGGCTCTTGCCGGCGGCGATCTGTTCGCGGAATTCAACCGTGCGGGCGCGCAGCTGCTCGTTGGTAAGCGCGGCGGTTTCCGTCTCAAGCGCGTTGATGGCGGCGACTTTGGGGGTGTAAGTTTTCAGGCGGCGGTCATTGGACGAGCCGAAAATCTTACGCGCGAGCGCTCCGAACATAACGGGAATCCCTGTGAGACGGCCCGGCGCCGGAGCGTGACGAACCGGTCTTCAGATAGGTTCGCCCTGTAACCTTGTCAATCCGGCGGATTTCGTCCCAATCATCATGTTTGCGCCATGTTTTTCAGGAAAATCCCGACGCGGCGGCAAGGGTTGCCGGTCGGCTCGATTTGAACCATTGTGCGGTGCTCCCCCGGCTTGTCCGCGCCGCTTATCCCTCCGTTACGGAACCGCTTTTCATGAAACCGACCGCTGTCCGCGCCGCCGCGCTGATCCTCGCCTTTGCCTTCGCGCCGCCGGCCTTCGCCAAAGTCCTCGCTACCGTGGACGGGCTGGAAATCACGGATGAAGACGCGAAGATCGCCCAAGAGGACCTCGGCCCCACCCTCCCCCAGCAAATGGGCGAGGCCGAACG
>JANYFM010000291.1 GCA_025362655.1 Hyphomicrobiales bacterium
ACGCTCCAGCTGGGCGATGCGCTCTCCGATCTGCAAATTCTGCTGCGCCGCCTCGTCGGCGAGAAAATCGATCTCGATCTCAAACACGGCCGCGACCTCTGGCTGTGCAAAGTCGATCTTAATCAGCTCGAGCAGGTCATCATCAACCTCGTGGTCAATGCCAGGGACGCGATGCCCGACGGCGGCCGCATTCAAATCCGCACCCTCAACGTGGCCGCCGGCGAATGCGCCAAATACAATGAGAAATCGCTGGTTCCCGCCGATTACGTCGCGATCGAGGTGGAGGACGCCGGCCATGGCATCCCCGACGATGTCAAAGAGAAAATCTTCGAGCCGTTCTTCACCACCAAGGAGGTCGGCAAAGGCACCGGGCTCGGCCTTTCCATGGTGTATGGCATCGTCAAACAAACCGGCGGCTGGATTTTCTGCGACAGCGCCGTGGGCAAAGGCACGACGTTTCGCATTCTCATTCCCCGCCACATACCCGACGCCAAAGACCTCGAAGTCAAAAAAGAGGAGGTCAAGGCCCCCGCCGCCGACCTCACGGGGCAAGGCACCATTCTCATTGTTGAGGACGAGGAGGCGGTGCGGGCCTTTGGCGCGCGCGCCCTTTCCTCGCGCGGCTACACCGTGCTGGAGGCCGGCACCGGCGCCGAGGCGTTGGAGGTCATCGAAAGCCAGAACGGCAAAATCGACCTCATCGTCTCCGATGTCGTAATGCCCGAAATGGACGGCCCGACAATGTTCGGCGAATTGCGAAAACGCGGCATCAAATGCAAAGTCATTTTCGTCTCCGGCTATGCCGAGGACGCCTTTGCCAAAAACCTGCCCGCCGGCGAGGATTTCGGCTTTCTGCCAAAGCCCTTCACCCTCAAACAGCTGGTCGAGGCGGTGAAAGCCAACGTCGGCTGACAGGGCCGGGCTTGGCTATTACCAAGTGTCAACCATAGCGGCAATTGAAGTGATTTCGGTAACGCCTCATTGACCATGGGCGCGGCAGTCTGGACCACGCCAAGGAGGCCCAGCCGTGTCAACCATCCGCAAATACCGCCCGATCTTCGAGCCGAAAAAGCAAAAGAAATCCCTGTTCTCCGTGGACCGTTGCCTGTTGGCCGGATTTGTCGGCATGACCGGAATCGGCCTCGCCCAGCCATCCATCATGTCTTTTGCTTTCAATGACACGGTGCCGGCGGCGACCATGACCGCCTCCATCAAAGGCCCGATCCTGGCGGCCAAACCCTCCCCCGACTACACCCCGGTCGGCAGCATCGAGCGCAAACCGGTGGAGCCGCCGGCCAATCCCCACGGCCTCCGATTGGGCCGCTGAAACCGGGCCGCCGCGCGCCAGCGGCGCCGCCGCCCAGTCCCGATTTTGGCTTTTTTCAGAGGAGAACAAAATAGCACTTGCGACACAGAACAAACCGTGTACACTCTTCTCATCGGATCAATCGATCCAAGCCATTGCGCCTTGCCATTGCGCATCGCCAATGCGCCTGCCAGAAGGAGTGGAACCCGTGAGCTCAGCGAATCTCCGCGTCGTCGAAGGACATTCTGTGGAAAAAATAAATTCCGGGGACAAGACCAAGGCGCTTGACGCCGCCCTGTCCCAGATTGAGCGCGCTTTCGGCAAGGGCTCGATCATGCGGCTGGGCAAAAACCAGCAGGCTGTGGAAATCGAGACGGTGCCGACCGGCTCCCTCGGCCTCGATATCGCGCTCGGCGTCGGCGGCCTGCCGCGCGGGCGGGTCATCGAAATTTACGGTCCGGAATCCTCGGGCAAAACGACGCTCACCCTGCATGTCATCGCCGAGGCCCAAAAGAACGGCGGCGTGTGCGCTTTTGTCGATGCCGAACACGCTCTCGACCCGATTTACGCCCGCAAACTCGGCGTCAATCTCGACGATCTCCTTATTTCCCAGCCCGACACCGGCGAACAGGCGCTGGAGATCACCGACACTCTTGTGCGCTCGGGCGCCATCGACGTGCTGGTCATCGATTCCGTTGCCGCCCTCACCCCGCGCGCCGAAATCGAGGGCGAAATGGGCGACGTGCAGCCGGGCCTTCAGGCCCGCCTCATGAGCCAGGCCCTGCGCAAGCTCACCGCGTCGATTTCGCGCTCGAACTGCATGGTGATTTTCATCAACCAGATCCGCATGAAAATCGGCGTCATGTACGGCTCGCCGGAAACCACGACCGGCGGCAACGCTTTGAAATTCTACGCCTCCGTGCGCCTCGATATCCGCCGCATCGGCGCCATCAAGGACCTCGAGGAGGTCACCGGCAACCAGACCCGCGTCAAAGTGGTCAAAAACAAAGTCGCACCGCCGTTCAAACAGGTTGAATTCGACATCATGTACGGCGAGGGCATTTCCAAAGTCGGCGAGCTCGTTGATCTCGGCGTCAAAGCCGGCGTCGTCGAAAAATCCGGCGCTTGGTTTTCCTATGACAGCCAGCGCCTCGGCCAGGGCCGCGAGAACGCCAAGTTGTTCCTTAAGCAAAACCCCGATGTCGCCGACCGGATCGAAAAGGCCATTCGCGGCAATTCCGGCCTCATTGCCGAGCGTATCCTCGACACCGTGACGCCCTCCGCCGACGAAGAGGAATAGGAGCGGCTTTTAGAAGTTGGGAGGCGGGTCAGCGCGCGCGGGCCGCCGCACCCCGCGCCAACCGGAAACATGTGGAATGTCCCCTCTGCAGGCCGGCGCTGGTTCCGCTTCCCCGGCGGGACGGGGTCGGGTTTAAGGGAAAACGCCCGATCTGACGGCGTTTGGCGCCTGTGGCGTTTCTCCCTTGCCCGCCCCGTTCCGCTGCTTTCCTCCCCTTCCCTGTCCGCGCGCATTCTTCGCGCCGGCGGGTTCCGTTTCCCCCGCAACCCCGCTAGAACAGCGGGATTCGGCATATCCGGATCGCCCAGCCGCCAATCGCGGCGGTCTCCGGTTGTGTAGGCGGCCGCAGGTCCGCGCGGGACGGGGAATGGTGGACAACATGAGCGGCGCGCGAACCAACGGTGTGAGCCAGATACGCTCCGCCTTTTTGGATTTTTTCTCAAAAAACGGCCATGAGGCCGTCGCTTCCTCGCCGCTGGTGCCGCGCAACGACCCGACGCTGATGTTCACCAACGCGGGCATGGTGCAGTTCAAGAACCTTTTCACCGGTGTCGAAAAACGCCCTTACACCCGCGCGGTCTCGTCGCAAAAATGCGTCCGCGCCGGCGGCAAACACAACGACCTCGACAATGTCGGCTATACCGCCCGCCATCACACGTTCTTCGAAATGCTGGGGAATTTCTCCTTCGGCGATTATTTTAAAGCCGACGCCATTGAGTTCGCCTGGACCCTGATCACGAGGGAATACGGCCTCTCCAAGGACCGCCTGCTGGTCACCGTCTACCACGACGATGACGAAGCCTTTGGCCTGTGGAAAAAGATCGCCGGCTTTCACGACGATAAAATCATTCGCATCGCCACATCCGATAATTTCTGGGCGATGGGCGACACCGGCCCCTGCGGACCCTGCTCGGAAATTTTCATCGACCAGGGGCCGGCATTGCAGGGCGGCCCGCCCGGCAGCCCCGATCAGGACGGCGACCGGTTCCTGGAATTCTGGAATCTCGTGTTCATGCAATACGAGCAGATCGCCCCCGGCCGCCGCGTGCCCCTGCCCAAACCCTCCATCGACACCGGCATGGGCCTTGAACGCATGGCCGCCATCCTCCAGGGCGTTCATTCCAACTACGACATCGACCTGATGCGCGCGCTGATTCTGGCCTCCGCGGCCGCCACCGGCGTCGATGCGGACGGGCCGCAAAAAGCCAGCCACCGCATCATCGCCGATCATCTGCGCGCCGCCTCGTTTCTGGTCGCCGACGGCGTGCTGCCCTCCAACGAGGGACGCGGCTACGTGCTGCGCCGCATCATGCGCCGCGCCATGCGCCACGCGCAGCTTTTGGGCGCGCGCGACCCGCTGATGTGGCGCCTCGTGCCCGCCCTTGTCGCGCAAATGGGCCAGACCTATCCCGAACTCGTCCGCGCCGAGGCGCTGATCACGGAGACCCTGCGGCTGGAGGAAACGCGGTTTCGCGTCACGCTGGCGCGCGGCCTCGTCATGCTCGACGAGGAATCCGCCGGCCTGCAAAGCGGCGAAAAACTCGACGGCGGATTCGCTTTCAAACTTTACGACACCTACGGCTTCCCGCTCGATCTCACGCAGGAAGCGCTGCGCGCCCGCGGCGTCGGCGTCGACACAACGGCTTTCGACGCCGCCATGGAACGCCAGCGCGCCGAAGCGCGAAAAGCCTGGGCCGGCTCGGGCGACACCGCGACGGAAAACGTCTGGTTCGCGATTCGCGACAAAGCCGGCGCCACGGAATTTCTCGGCTATGACACCGAGAAAGCCGAAGCCGTCGTCGCCGCCCTCGTGCGCGATGGGGCGGAGGTTGCGGCGCTCACAGCGGGCGAAACCGGCTGGGTGATCCTCAACCAGACACCGTTTTATGGCGAATCCGGCGGCCAGACCGGCGACACGGGGACGCTGGGCGCCCCCGGCGTCACAGCGCAAGTGACAGGCACCCTTAAAAAGCTCGGCGATCTCTTCGTCCACGAGGTGAGAGTCGCAAGCGGAACCCTGCGCGCCGGCATGGCGGTGGAACTGGCCGTCGATCACGGCCGCCGCGCCGCGATCCGCGCCAACCATTCGGCCACCCACCTTCTTCATGAGGCCCTGCGCCAGGTGCTCGGCGATCACGTCGCGCAAAAAGGGTCGCTGGTGGCCGGCGACCGGCTGCGCTTTGATTTCGCCCACCCCAAACCCATCAGCGAAACGGAACTGGCGGAAGTCGAAGACATCGCCAATTTGATGGTGCTGCAAAACGGCCCCGTCATCACCCGCCTGATGGGGGTCGATGACGCCGTCGCCTCCGGCGCGCGGGCGCTGTTTGGCGAGAAATACGGCGACGAGGTTCGCGTCGTCTCGATGGGCGCGGAGCCCGGCGGCGCCAATGCCGGACGGCCCTTCTCGGTCGAGCTTTGCGGCGGCACCCATGTCTCGCGCACCGGCGACATCGGCCTCGTCACCATCACGTCGGAGGGCGCGGTCTCGTCAGGCGTGCGCCGGCTTGAGGCGCGCACCGGCGAGGGCGCGCGCCGCCATCTCAACGCCGAAGCGCGGCGCCTGCGCGACATCGCCGCCGTGCTGAAATCCCCGGCGGAGGAGGCGGCGCCGCGCATCGCCGCCCTGCTCGATGAGCGCCGCAAACTGGAGCGCGAGCTTGCTGAAACCCGCAAAAAGCTCGCCATGGGCGGCGCCGGGGGCGCGGACGGCGCCATCCGCGATGCCGGGGGCGTGCGGTATTTCGCGCGCGCCGTCACCGGCGTCGAAATCAGGGATTTGAAGGGCCTTGTTGACGAGGCCAAACAAAAAATCGGCTCCGGCATTGTCGCCATTGTCGGCGTCGGGGCCGACGGCAAGGCCGGAATTGTCACGGGCGTCACCGCCGATCTTACCCCGCGTTTCAGCGCTGTCGATCTCGCGCGCCTCGCCGCCGAAGCGCTCGGCGGCAAAGGCGGCGGCGGCCGGCCCGACCTGGCGCAGGCCGGCGGC
>JANYFM010000306.1 GCA_025362655.1 Hyphomicrobiales bacterium
GATCCGCCATGATGGTCAGCGCCCCGTCACCGGCAACGTAGAGCAGAAATTTGCAAATTTCCGGCTTCCATTCCGGCCCAAGCGTCGCGTCCTGCATCCAGCCGCAATGAAACTGCCGGCATTCCCCGGGCCTTTCGTCATAAATCCCGCAGCCGCGGCCGGGCGCGGCTTTGACGCACCACTTGCCCTGCGGCTTGTTCATGCTGGGCACCGCGGGAAGTTTGCAGCACATCATGCAGGTGCCGCAGCTTCGGCCGGGAACAGTCTGAACGTCGGTCATCTCGGGTCCATATCATCGCGAAAAAGCGCTTCTAACCGATTGCGCGGCGCCTTGAACAGCGCCGCTCACAGCCCCCGCATGAACCCGGCAAAGCTCAACAGCCCCTCCGGCCATGGCCCGTGGCCGGATTCGGCATTGATATGGCCGGAATGCCCGGCATCCGTCAGGCGCGCGCCCAGCGCTGCCGCCAATGCCGCCGTGGCATCGTAATCCGCATGGGGGTCCGAGCGGCTCGCCACGATCAGCGCTGGAAACGCGAGAGGCGCCCGGGGACAAGGCGCGAACCCTGGGTCAATGACCGGAACCGCCTCGATCGATTCATCGGAGGGCGGCGTCACCATCAGCGCGCCCCGGACCTTGCCCGCGCCAAGCGCCGGCGCGGCATGGGCGAGCGCGATGCACCCCAGCGAATGGGCGACGCAGACCACAGGCTTTTGCGCCCGCTCCACTGCGTCGATAATCGCCTGCCGCCACTGGCCGAGAACCGGCTTTTCCCAGGAAACCATATCGACGCGGCGGGCGGTGGAAAGCTTCGCCAGCCAGCGCGCCTGCCAATGGCCGGGCCCGCTGTCGCCGAGACCGGCGATGATGAGGATTTCGGCGTCGGAAATGCGCAACGGGGCGACCTGATTTAACCGCGGACAGCGGCCCATGTGTGCCATCCGCTCCGGCGTTGCAAGCGGCCGCCGGTTTGCGCCGGCGCGTTTGCGCGCTACCATGCCCGCAACAAATATCGCATGGGAGGATCGGATGAAGTCTTTTAAACGCGCGGCTGCCGCGGGCGCCGCCGCGCTCTGCCTTTCCGGCGCGCAGGCGCAGACCCTGCTGGAACAGGCGGCGGAACACCGCTTCCAGCTCGATTTTCATGTCAATGACGCGGCACTCGCCAAAATGCTTCCCGCCGGCTGGGAGGCCGTGATCGCCGCGCAGGGACCCGCGAAAGACGCCAATCTCAGGATGATTTTCATTGACCGCATGGCGATCATGGGAGCCGACGGCAAACCCGCAAGCCCGCCCACCGCCCGCCTCGTCTACCTCGCGATCCCCGTTAAACAAACCGCCGGCGCCGCCGTGGGCCAAATGATCATCCACGGCATCACGGAGAATGCAGCCGATGCGCCCGGCGCGTTTGGCGTCTACCAGCCCGCCAGCGCCGCAAAAATGTCGCGCTCATCCTCCGCATCGCAGGGCGTGGTGACCGGCGCGGAGGATTGGGAATTTGCCGCTGCCGGCGGCGAGCGCATGGAGGTCCACGTGGAATATGAGCGCGGCCCGGCGGTCAAAGGCGGCGCGGAGGTGAAATTTTTCCAGCCCGCCGATGCCGCAAAATACCTGCTGTTCAAAACCGAGCAGGCCATCGACATTATGCGCAACCCCACGACCAACCCTCCCGACCACGTCAGGAAATTCTCCTACAAGGCAGGGGGCGGCAAAATCGCCGCGCTGTTCGACGGCACGGAAAAAGTCGTGAGCTGGGATTCATTCCCCTGGTATGTGCGCGCGGTGAGCGCGCCGTAAGGGCGCGTCAGGCTTTGGGCGGGGGCGCCCGGCGGGCCCGTTTCACGGACGCGCAAGTTGGCGCGCGGGCCGCGTCAATCCGCCCCGAATACCCGTTCAAAAATCGTATCCACATGCTTCAAATGATACCCGAGATCGAAAAGCTCCTCGATCTCAGCATCCGACAGCTTCGCCTTCACATCTTTGTCGGCCTTCAGCAGCGTCAGAAAATCCCCCTCGCCGCGCCACACCGGCATGGCGTTGCGCTGCACGTATGAATAGGAATCCTCGCGCGAGACGCCTTTTTGCGTCAGCGCCAGCAGCACACGCTGCGAATGGATGAGGCCGCCGAGGCGGTCCAAATTCCTCCTCATGTTTTCGGGGTAGACGATCAGCTTATCGATCACCCCCGTCAGCCGCGCCAGCGCGAAATCGAGCGTCACCGTCGCGTCCGGCCCGATCATCCGCTCGACCGAGGAATGCGAGATGTCGCGCTCATGCCATAGCGCCACGTTTTCCATCGCCGGCAAGGCCATGCCGCGCACCAGCCGCGCGAGGCCCGTCAGATTTTCCGTCAGCACGGGATTGCGCTTGTGCGGCATGGCGGATGAGCCCTTCTGCCCCTCCGAGAAAAACTCCTCCGCCTCCAGCACTTCGGTGCGCTGCATATGGCGGATTTCGATGGCAAGCCGCTCGACGCAGGAGGCGGCGACACCGAGCGTGGCAAAGAACATCGCGTGCCGATCGCGCGGGATCACCTGCGTCGACACCGGCTCGACGGCGAGACCCAGTTTCAATGCCACATGCGCCTCGACGCGCGGATCGATATTGGCAAACGTGCCGACGGCGCCGGAAATCGCGCAGACGGCGATCTCTTTTTGAGCGCTCGCCAGCCGCTCCCGGCAACGCGAGAATTCCGCAAAGGCCTGCGCCAGTTTCAGGCCAAACGTCACAGGCTCCGCATGAATGCCGTGCGAGCGCCCGATGACCGGCGTCATCTTATGCTCAAGCGCGCGGCGCTTCAGCGCGGCAAGCAGCGCATCGACATCCGCGATCAGCAGATCGGCGGCGCGCTTGAGCTGCACGGACAGGCAGGTGTCCAGCACATCCGAGCTGGTCATGCCCTGATGCACGAAACGCGAATCAGGCCCGATGAATTCGCCAAGATGCGTGAGAAACGCGATAACATCATGCTTGGTCACGCGCTCAATCTCATCGATGCGCGCGGTGTCGAAAGTCACATGGCCCGCTTTCGCCCAGATATTCGCGGCGCTTTCTTTGGGGATCACGCCGATCTCCGCCAGCGCGTCGCAGGCGTGCGCCTCGATTTCAAACCAGATTTTGTAACGCGTCTGCGCGTCCCATACGGACACCATTTCAGGGCGGGAATAGCGGGGGATCATGGCGGTCTCGCTGATAAAAACGCAATGCGGGAGCCATAAACCCTCAAACGTCCTCCAGCAAATGCCCCGCGCCGGCCTCTTTCGCCCAGAACTCCCACCCGCGCTTCATGGCGGGAGCCTCCGGATCGAGGGCGGCGCGCGCCGCGATCTCGCCCGGCGAGAGGGATATAAATTCGCCAAGCCGCATCGCATTCATCATCACGCGGGCGTTGCGGGGGATGTAGACCGCCATGCGGACGAGATCGTTGATGGTGCGGCCCGCCGCGACGAATCCATGGCCGCGCATCAGCGCCATGCGGCCGCAGCCAAGGCAGGACGCGAGATCGCGCGCCTGCGCCATATCGGTGACGAGCATGGTCGTGGCGTCGCCGAATTTGGCGCGGATGTCCCAGGTCGGCACGTCGTCGCCGATCTCGCCGATGGTGTGGATGACCGCGCGCAGGCGCGTTGTCGTCGAGATGGAGAAGGGCAGCACATCCTCAGCGTGCGAGTGCAGCGAGGCGCGCATGTCGGGGCGCGCCTCAAACACGCCGCCGTGAATGAAGCGCTCCAGATACAGCGGGCGCTTCTCGTCGCCGGCGGGGGTCCCGTCGAGATGGAACTCGACAATATCCTCCACCTCGACAATGGCGGGGCTGAGCGATCGCGCGCAAAAATATCTTTGGGGATCGAGGGGATGCCGCATCGCCACGTGGCCGTAAGCGTCCAGCACATCCTGCCGCGCCAGAATGCGGTTGGCGATCACGAGATCGCGCTTCACGCGGGTGACTGCGTCCATCTTGATTTCCCTTGCCGCGATTCTAAAAAATCCGCGAAGGGACGTTAAGCGTTTCGGGCGGGGGATCAAAGGCGGCGCGGTTTTGGCGCGCCGCCGTCTGAAAGCTTACCAGCGCCGCCAGTGCCGGCGCGGCCCCCAATAGGGACGCGGGCCGTAGAACGGGCGCGGCCCGTAGTAATTGGGCGCCCAGCGGCAGCCGAAGGGGCCGCAGACCCAGCGCACATTATCAGGGCGAAGCGCCGTGTCCGATTCGACGCCGAGCGCGGGCTCCAAACCAAGCGGCATGGCTTTGGCGGCGTCAGCCGCAAGACCCAGAGAGCCGGCGACCAGTCCGGCGGCGAGGAGGCTCTTCATTGCGGTTTTCATGGACTTTCTCCTGTTTGTCCCCAGCAGGCGCATTAGGCCGCGGGCCCGCTGAGCGTGGTCTGAACAAGCTGGTCAGAAAGCATTCATGTTTAAGGCAAGCGTCACACGCTCTCGCCGCGCCCGCCCGCCGCCGCGTTGCGGATCGCCTCGATGTTGGCGCGGTAGCTTTGCGGCCCGCCTTTGAACACGGATGAGCCCGCCACCAGCCAGTTGGCGCCCGCCGCCGCGATATCGCCGGCATTGCCGGCGGTGACACCGCCATCGACTTCAATATCGATGTCGCGGCCGCGCGTCATTTCGCGGACTTCGCGCAATTTATCCAGCGCCGAGGGTATAAAACTCTGGCCGCCGAATCCCGGATTGACCGACATCACCAGCACGAGATCCAGCAAATCCAGCATCGGAGCCAGGGCGCTCGCGGGGGTGCCGGGGTTGAGCACGGCTCCGGCCTTTTTGCCGAGCGCGCGGATGGCTTGAAGCGTGCGGTGCGGATGCGGCCCCGCCTCAATATGCGCGCTGATGATATCGGCGCCCTGTTTGGCGAATTCGCCGAGATAGGCATCCACAGGCGAAATCATCAGATGCACGTCGAAAGGCTTGTCCGTGACATGGCGGATCGAGCCCATGACGGCGGGGCCAAAGGAAATGTTGGGCACAAAATGCCCGTCCATCACATCAACATGCACGATATCGGCGCCGGCGTTCATGACTGCGCGCACATCTTCGCCGAGCTTGGAGAAATCAGCGGCGAGGATCGAGGGACAAATTTTGAGAGGGCGCATGGCGGGCTCGCATCGGGAACGCGCCCGGCGTTAGCACAAACCCGCGCCCCAAAGCAAAAACCCCGCCAATGAGGCGGGGTTTCGGCATCGCGCAATGGGCTCGCAAAAATCAGCGCGAATAGAATTCGATCACGAGGTTCGGCTCCATGTGCACGGGATAGGGCACTTCGGAGGGGGTGGGAACGCGGATCATCTTGGCGGTCATTTTGGAATGATCGACCTCGTAGAACTCCGGCGTGTCGCGCTCGGCGAGCTGCGAGGCTTCCATGACGACCGCCAGCTGGCGCGAGGCTTCCTTCACCTCGATGAGATCGCCCGCCTTGACCAGATAGGACGCGATATTGACGCGGCGGCCGTTGACCTTGACGTGGCCGTGGTTGACGAACTGGCGCGCCGCGAAAACCGTGGCGACGAATTTGGCGCGGTAGCACACCGCGTCGAGGCGGCGCTCCAACAGGCCGATCAGATTGTCGCCGGAATCGCCCTTCATGCGGATCGCCTCGGCGTAATATTTGCGGAACTGCTTTTCCGAAATATTGCCGTAATATCCCTTGAGCTTCTGCTTGGCCTTCAGCTGGGTGCCGAAGTCCGACATTTTGCCCTTGCGGCGCTGGCCGTGCTGGCCGGGGCCGTACTCCCTGCGGTTGACAGGGCTCTTCGGGCGGCCCCAAATGTTCTGGCCCATGCGGCGGTCGATTTTATACTTGGATTCTGCGCGTTTGGTCATGTCGTCCTCATCAATGGATGGCGCGAGGAGACGCGACGACGACGCGCGCAAAAGCGCGTCCCGGCCCGCGTTTCTCCCGCCGTGGCGGAGAAACACGCCCTCCTCTGCCTCATTTTGAGGCCGACAGGACGCTCACTTCAAAGAAGGAGCGGCCGCGGGTGTGAAATGCGGCGCGCGCCCCAAAGGACGCGCGACCGGCGAGGCTTTAGGGGCGCGGGCGGGGAATGTCAATTTTGGCGGGGATATCCAAATCGCGCCAACCCGATTAAAGCTCGTCGAACCTTTGGAATCCCCATGCCTGTCACCCGCCGCGCCGCCGCCGCCGGCCTCCTCGCCGCCGCTTTGCCGGCGGGAGCGCAGGCTCCGATCCCCTTCGCCATAGGCATGTCCGCCCCCGCCAACACTTTTTTGGCCATCTGGATGGCGATCGACGCCGGGCTCTATGAAAATGCCGGCCTCGCGCCGCAAATCGTCCCCATGACCGGCGGCTCAGACGCCGGCCCGGCGCTTTCCCAGGGCCGCATCCAAGCCATGCACATCGGCCTATCTTCGGTAATCCGCGCCAATAACCAGGGCGCAAGCCTGCGGGCCATCGGCTCGCTGTCAAATGTCGTGCGCTTCACGCTTTTCGCCAAGCGGGGCATCACCTCCCCGGAGCAGCTCAAGGGCGGAATTTTCGGCATATCGAGCGCCGGCTCGGAAAGCGATGTGACGATCACCCTTGCGCTGGCCAAGGCCGGGCTGGATCGATCCTATGTGAAGACCGTCGAGACCGGCTCCGGCGGCCAGCGCCTCGCCGCCCTGCGCGCCGGCGTTATCGCCGCGGCCGCGCTCAACGAGCCGTTCCGCACGCAGGCGCTGGAAGAGGGCCTTCCCGTCATCGCCGATCTCGTGCCGGACCAAACGCCGTGGGTGTTTTCCGGCCTCGTCGCGGATGCCGCCTACATCGGCTCAAACCGCGGCGCGCTGCTGCGCTTCCTGCGCGCCACCGTTGAAGGCAATTACATCGCCATGGCCGACGCGGCGCGCGGCAAGGCTGTGCTTGGCGCGGCCATCAAAACCGCGCCGGGAAAAATTCTCGATATCGTCTATGACGATTTTCGCCGCCAATCGCCGCCCGATGCGCAAATCAGCCTGGAGGGCGCGCGGCGCAACATCGAATTCGCCGCCTCGCCCCGTGATAGCCGCGACGTCGGCGATTTCTGCGACTTCAGCCTCTTCGAAGAGTTGCGCGGGGAGGGATTTTTTGCGGCGATGCGCGCGAAATATGGCGCGCCGGCGGCGCTCACCGCGCCAAACTGAACCCGGCGGCGCGCTCGATCTGTTCGCGCGGCGCGGCATAGGCGCCATCCAGCAGCGTGCGGATATCCGCGCCGGTCATCGGATCGACATCGAGCCGGATACGCGCCGCATCCGCCAGAAAAGCGGGATCGATAAGCGCCGCGTCAAACGCCCGCTGCAAAGCCGCCGCCCGGTCGGCGGGCAGGCCCGGGGGCGCGACAAACGGGCGTCCAAACTCCTGAGGCAGCACCACCAGCTCAAATATTTTACGGTCCGCCGCATTGGCGAACATATCCAGCGCCATTGGCGCGTCCGGCAGTTCCCTGTGGCGCGCCAGTCCCATCTGCGCGATCACACGCAGCCTTTTGTCGGAGACCCATTGCGGCGAAACCGCTTTGTAGGTCTGCCACGCCTGGCCGCAGAGCCCCTCCGTCTCGCCGCGCTCCATCGCCATGCGCACTTCGTTGGTGGAATAGCCTGAAATAACCTTGAAGCGCGTGCCCAGCAGCGCATTCAGCATGTTCGAAAAAATCGCCGGCGTCGCATTCGTGCCTGTCGCGCCAACAGGAACCTCCCGCCGCCGCGCGTCTTCAATCCTAGTGATTGTCGATGTGTGCCAGACAACGCAGGTCGCGGTCTGCCGGTCGAGACTGCCGAGCCATGTGAAACGCCTTGAATCAAATTTTGCCGAGGGATCGCCGAACAGCGGCAGCATGAACACCGTGTTGAAAGGCGCCGCGATGGCCGAGCCGTCGCGCGGCGCGGAATTATACATAAAGTTGACATTGAGCAGCCCGCCCGCGCCCGGCATGTTCTTGATGACGGCGGGCGGCGAGCCTGGCAAATGCCGCGCCAGATGCGGCGCGAAAACGCGCGCGATTTCGTCGAACCCGCCGCCGGCGCCCGAGCCCACATAAACCGACAGAGGCGCGCGGCTGTAAAACTCTTCAACGCTCTGCGCCCGCGCCGCGCCGGTCAGCGCC
>JANYFM010000317.1 GCA_025362655.1 Hyphomicrobiales bacterium
CAACTTCACGATCGCACTGGTCAGCAAACCTGCTTCAAACATCCCGCCAGTGCAGGAGAATTTTGGCGTATTCGTCCGAGAGAGAAAAAATCACGAGCGGCAATGGCGGAGAGGGAGGGATTCGAACCCCCGGTACGGTTGCCCGTACTCCGCATTTCGAGTGCGGCGCGTTCGACCACTCTGCCACCTCTCCGCGGAACGGGACTGGCATCCCGTTGGTCCGCTGCGCGATAACATAGCGCGCCCCGCGGTGACAAGCCACGGCGGGTTGACGCCCGCCCGCGGGTGTAGTTCCACGCTCCACCACGCCGCCTCCCCCGCGCGGGCCCCTGTGGCGCAATTGGTAGATGCGTCCGACTCAAAATCGGATTCCGCAAGGAGTGCTGGTTCGATTCCCGCCAAGGGGCACCAAATTACCATCCGGACACGTCCGGATTTGTCCGAAATAACCGTAATTTCAATGATTTAAGTGGAATTGACGGCTTCAGCCGTCCAATCCCGCGCGCTTGCAGCCGCACGAATTGTTGGCATCGTCCATTTCTGAGCCAAGGGACATACCAACAAGCTAACCGGGACCGCCATTGACCAAGGAAACGGCAAGGAAACGTCTTGCCCTGTTCAGCTTATTCGGCAGCCTCGACATGGTCGTGTCCCCAAAGGCTGCGAACTATCGACTAAAACCGTGAAGCGGATCCGGCGCCATTTTGCCGTCGCGCGGATCCAGGGCGAAATTCGGGCTGCGCCGCACGCCACTGCGTCACGCTTTGGCCGAAGCGTGCGCGAAACCAGCGTGAAAACGCACTGAGGCAGGAGAAGCCAAGCTGGATGGAAATATCTGACAACCGGCGATCGCTGCTGGTGATGCAGCGCGTGGCCAGCTCGACACGCGCATGGTCGAGCATTTTCGCAAACGTCTCGCCATCCCGGGCCAGGCGGCGATGGATGGTCCTTCGATCGACGCCGAGGTGCTTGGCCACCCGATTCGCGGAGCAAGTGCCCAATGGCAAGAGAACTTCGATGCAGTCGCGCACACTGGCGAGGGTCGTCCCGCGCGGACGTGAAGACAGAGTGTCGAGGTACTGACGGACATGGCCGGCCAATGCGGCATCCGCGGCCGGCACGGGCGCATCGATATCGCGGGCAGGGAACACTATGCCATTATAGTCTTGATTGAACTCAACTGTGATCCCAAAAAAGCGCCGATGAGCGTCGCTGCGCATCGGCGGGCCATGGGCGAAGCACACGACGTTTGGCTTCCAACTGCTTCCCAGCAAGCGCTGCAAGCTGCGATGCAAGAACCCGATTCCCAGTTCGATTCCCTGGCGCATCGGCACGATCCGGTCGAGATCGATGGCCAAGGTGAGGATGGCGTTGCCGTCCTGAACATCAACGTGAAGCCGCAGGGCTTCGTTGTGCAAGTGCATGTAGCCGACGAGGACATCGAGCACGCTTGCCGTCGTTGCCTGCTCGCGCACCAACAGCGCCAAGACGCCCAGATTTGAAAAGCTGCGTTTCTCGGCGAGCCGGAGACCGAAGTCGGACTTCCCTGAGCGCTTGGCTGACTCCTCGAGAAGCCGAAGGACGGAGGCTGCCGGAACTTTGGTTTCCGGATTTGTAAGGCAAGCGGACGGCAGATTGCAGGCCGACAATACCGCGAACGGATCGAGCCCGACAGAACGGGCGACCTCGATATAGCCGTTGAACACGGCGCTGCGGGCCAATCGCTGCATGGCAAGCCTCAGTGAGATGTCCCAAGGAGATAAACTGTGCGTCCCAGATCGTCAAACGATAGATCGGGCGGCACGCTACCTGTTGTATACCTAACACGAGGTCCGCCGGATCAACCGGCGACCCAAGTTGCTTCACCCAAGTCGCTTCACCCATGCGAGACGGAGGAACCTCATGACAGTCAGCGGCAACAATACAGCGGTTCAGACCGGACCAGCGTCTGCAAGCCCGTCATCCCTCAAGGTCGAACCGTTGACGTGCTCGATCGGCGCCGAGGTTCGCAACGTGAGCCTGGGGGCCGCATCCCGCGACCCAGCCCTCGTGGCAGAGCTTCGAGCGCTTCTGGTCAAGCATAAGGTCTTGTTCTTCCGCGATCAGGATTTCTCGCGGAGCGAACACATCGCCTTTGCGCGTCACTTCGGTCACCTGGAAGATCACCCGGTCGTGGGCAGCGATCCTGAAAATCCTGGGTTGGTGCGCATCTACAAAACCCCCGACAAACCGAATGATCGCTATGAAAACGCTTGGCACACCGACGCAACCTGGCGCGACAAGCCGCCATTCGGTTGTGTCCTCCGGTGTGTCGAGTGCCCGCCCGTTGGCGGCGACACCATGTGGGCCAACATGGCGCTGGCCTACGAGAAACTGCCTGCGCACATCAAAACGCAGATCGCCGGGCTGCGCGCGCGTCACAGCATCGAGGCGAGCTTCGGCGCTGCCATGCCGATCGAGAAACGCCACGCGTTAAAGGCGCAATTCCCGGACGCCGAGCACCCCGTGGTGCGCACACATCCCGATACCGGCGAAAAGATCCTCTTCGTCAACGCCTTCGCAACGCATTTCACGAACTTCCACACCATCGAGCATGTGCGTTATGGACAGGACTACGCCGCCGGCGGCGCGCAGTTGCTCCAGTACTTGATCTCGCAAGCGCAAATCCCTGAGTATCAGGTCCGCTGGCGTTGGCGGCCCAACGATGTCGCCTTCTGGGACAACCGTTCAACGCAGCACTACGCTGTGATGGATTATTCGCCGTGCCATCGGAAGATGGAACGCGCCGGGATCGTGGGCGAAGCAACATACTGACATCGCCCTGCCGCCTGATCAACTTTTCCAACCCGGATACAGCAAAGGACATCCCATGCATTTCCTCGATGGCGCCCTCTTTCCCGAGAACCAGGACAAGCTGGTCATCACCGCGGCGCCTTACGGCCCGGAATGGCTTCCCTCCGACTTTCCCGAAGACATCGCCGTAGCCATGGACGACCAGGTTCAGAAGGCGGTCGACTGTTTTAATGCTGGCGCGACGGTCCTGCACGTTCACGTGCGCGAGACCGACGGCAAAGGCTCCAAACGGCTCTCGAAATTCAATGAACTTCTCGACCGTCTTCGTATCGCCGTTCCTGACATGGTGCTCCAGGTCGGCGGGTCGATCTCGTTTGCGCCTGAGACTGAAGGCGACAAGGCCAAGTGGCTGTCTGACGACACGCGCCACATGCTCGCCGAACTGCTGCCCAAGCCCGATCAGGTGACGGTGACCGTCAACACCTCGCAAATGAACATCGTCGAGCAGATGGAGCCGGGCGACATCGCCGGAACGTCGTTAGCGACACCCGCGGCCTATCAAGCCTGGCGCGAGATGATCGTGCCGGGTGGTCCGGGCTGGGCTGAAGAGCATGTGAAGCGGCTGTCCGCGGCAAAGCTCCAGAGCGCGTTCCAGTTCTACAACATCAACAGTTTCGAAACCGTTGAACGCATGATCCGGCGCGGTGTCTACAAGGGGCCGTTGGTGATGAACTGGGTCGCTATTGGCGGCGGCATGGATGCGCCGAACATCTACAATCTCGCCAACTTCCTTCGCGCGGCCCCCGACGGCGCGATGCTGACGCTGGAAAGCTCCATGCGCAACGTGCTGCCGATCAACATGATGGCCATCGCCATGGGGCTGCACGTCCGGTGCGGCATCGAGGACAATATCTGGACCCAGGATCGCAAGTCCAAGATGAAGACGGTCGCCCAGATCGAGCAGCTCGTCCGAATCTCGCGCGAGTTCGGCCGCCCTGTCGCCAACGGCAAGGAAGCGAAGAATATCTGCAAGATTGGCGTGTTCTACGACAGCATCGAAGAAACGCTGGCCAAAAACGGCTTCGCGCCGAACCGGAAAGCGATGTCAGCGGCATCCAAGGCGGCTTGAGCAGCCGCATGGATGAGGCGGCCGTTGTCATCGTGCCAAGCCGATGCCCACCGGCTATCCATCGATGGCGGCGCTGGAGCAGGCAGGCTGGTTGCCTGTCCCGCGGGGAGCGCTGCCGTTCCCGGGCATCGTGGCGGCGGGCCGCAATGATCCGCTATGCGAATACGAACGCGCGGTCGGGTTGGCGCGAGGCCGGGGCAGCCGGGTGGCCGATCCAGGGGCGGTCGGCTGCCTCAATCCCGCATCGGGCTTTGGACGTTGGTCGAAAGCCGGCGAATGGATCGCGGAACGGGTCCAGCGACGCTGGCCACATTTGGAAACAGACGCAGGAGTAAATGCAATGGCGCGGGCAATTTTGTTTTCGGAAACCGGTGGACCGGACGTATTGAGGCTCGAAACCGTGGCTGTTGGCGACCCAGGCAGAGGTCAGGCCCGCGTGCGCCACACCTATGTTGCGGTCAACTTCATCGACATTTACTTTAGGCGCGGGACGTATCCGTTGCCATTGCCGAACGGTCTTGGCTCAGATGCCGTCGGCGTTGTCGAAGCCGTTGGCGAGGGCGTGACCGACGTCCGCATTGGCGACCGCGTGGGTTACCTGCTCGGGCCGCAAGGCGCGTACGCGGACGTGCGCGTGATGCCCGCCGACGTTCTTATTCCTTTGCCTGCGGGCGTTTCGGACAGCGCGGCCGCAACGCTGATGATGAAAGGCATGACCGCTCAATACCTGTTCCGGCAGGTCTACCCGCTGAAGGGCGGCGAAACGATCCTCTATCACGCGGCGGCCGGGGGCGTGGGCCTGATCGCATGTCAATGGGCGCGCGCGCTCGGCGTTACTATGATCGGCACTGTCAGCACCGATGAGAAAGCCGCCGTCGCGAGGGCCAACGGCTGCGTCCACACCATCGTCACGTCGCGCGAGGATATCGCAAAGCGCGTGCGCGAAATCACGGATGGCAGGGGCGTGTCGGTTGCCTACGACTCGGTTGGCAGGGACACGCTCATGGCGTCGCTCGACAGCCTGCAGCCGCGCGGCGCGCTCGTGAGCAACGGAACGTCGTCCGGGCCCGTTGTCATCGACACGATGTTGCTGGCCATGAAAGGCTCGATTTGGGTGACGCGTCCGGCCATGATCCATTATGCGGCGCCGCGTGCCAAGATGCTTGAAATGGCCAACGAGCTTTTTGGTCTGGTACAGTCGGGAAAAATCGTCAGTGAACCCGCCCAAACGTTCGGCCTTGCGGACGCGGCGGAAGCGCATCGGCTGCTTGAAGGGCGCAAGACGACAGGAGCGACGGTTTTGGTGCCTTGACGCCAACAAAAAAATGAAACCTCGGGAGGGAAACATGGCAACGCAAACGGCCGCAATTTCGGGCACAGTATTGGGCACGAACCCAAATGGCTACCTATTCAGCCGGGGTTCGGCGTGGTTCGCCTACTTGATGACTGTTCTCTTGATGGTGATCGACTATATCGACCGTCAAGTCATAGTCTCTGTGTTTCCATACCTGAAATCAGCATGGGCGCTGACGGACAAGGAACTCGGGGGCTTGGTTTCGATCGTCTCAGTCACGGTCGCGCTTGTCGGCATTCCCGTTGCCTGGATCGCGGACCGGTTTAGCCGCGTCAAAAGCATCGTGGCAATGGCTCTGATGTGGAGCCTTGCGTGCATCGCGTGCATGTTCAGCCAAAATTACATTCAACTGCTGATCGCCCGTGGCTTCGTCGGGCTTGGTGAAGCGGGTTACGGCTCGGTCGGGGCGGCCATTATCTCCTCGCATTTCCCGGAGCGGATGCGTGGCGGTCTGCTCGGCGGCTTTTTTGCCTGTGCCTCGATTGGCTCGGTGCTTGGCGTCGTTTTGGGCGGTGTGATTGCGTCGAAATGGGGTTGGCAGACGGCATTCGGGATTGTCGGCGTGCCCGGCTTGGTCCTTGCATTGCTCTACTTGCCGGTGCGCGACTATAAAACGGTCGACGTGGCCAAACCCGCGGCCACCGCCTTGGGCGCGCATGTCACAACACGCGCGGAAATGTTCCGCGCGATCTTTCGTTCGCACACGGTGCGCTGGGTTTGCGTCGGCGCCGCCGCGCAGTTGATCGCGTTGTCGGCCTTGTGGTCGTGGCTGCCAAGCTACCTCAACCGCACCTATGACATTCCGCCCGCCGACGCCGGCATCAAGGCCGCCCTCGTGGTCTTGGCCGGCGCCCTCGGAAGCTTAATTCTGGGGTTCATCGTTGATTTGGCCGGTCGGCGTCATCCGGGTGGCAAGTTCATCGCGATTGCGTGCATGAGCATTCTGACGATGCTGACGCTTATGCTTGCATTCGGCGGCAAACGCCTGGGCTTCGATTTGGCGCAGGACGCACAGTTCAAGCTCATTTTGCTGGGCGGTTTCCTGGCGACATGCACAGTCGGACCCGCCGCTGCATTCGTCATCGAGGTCATCCATCCGGGTGTGCGCTCAACGGGCGCGTCGATGTTGTCGTTGTTCCAGAACCTTCTGGGGTTGGCGGCAGGTCCGTTGATCGCGGGCGCGCTGTCAGATGCCATTGGTTTGGAATCGGCGCTGACGCTGACACCGTTGGCCTGCATCATCGCCGCGATCTGCTTCCTCGTTGCGCGCGGCAGCTACGTCCGCGAAAAAGAGAGCGCCGCACAGGCTGCCCAACAGCCTTCACTCTTCCCAACCTCGTAATGCCAAAGGGCATGAGCTTGGGCTCATGACTGGTTTCAGCACAAAATACACCGCCTTGATTGGCAAGAGCGGAACGGTCGTCATCGAAAAAAATTAGAGCGAATTGCGACCGTGCGCGCGGCATGCGCGCTTGATCGGCACAAAGCGCCTGCCGCTTGGTCCGCTGCGGATGCCACGCCGCGCCCCCGCGGTGATAAGCCACGGCGGGTTGACGCCCGCCCGCGGGTATAGTTTACCACGCTCCACCACGCCGGCCCGCCGGCGCGGGCCCCTGTGGCGGAATTGGTAGACGCGTCCGACTCAAAATCGGATTCCGCAAGGAGTGCTGGTTCGATTCCGGCCAGGGGCACCAAATTACCATCCGGACACGTCCGGATTCGGGGCGTCGTGGTTCCATCGCTGGAAAGCGCGGGGATTATTAAGCGGCCGCGCAATCCAATCATGCTGCGAATCTTGAACCCGGCGAAACCTCACGCGCTTAGCGGCGCCAATGGCTCTTTTTCGCCATCCTCGAACATCTCGCAGGGAAAGCGGATCGGAACAGGGCCATCAGGCTCGATGACATTCAGCTTCACGGGCACGCTCAAAGGAGAAGCGCCTCACAAGCAAATTTATCATGGAAGCAGCAGACGATTGACCCGGGCGGCCTGCGTCAAATCAAACCCCAACGCCGGACGCGGTGCGCATAAGCAGCATATTGGGCGCCGAATAATGTTTGCATTTTGGCTTCGTCTTCGAGCACTCTCTGGTGAAACCACCTCAGATGAAATATGAACAGCGCCGCGCCAGCGATGGACGCGAAAACAATCGTCAATCCGAGCATGAATACAAGGTGCCCCGAATACATGGGGTTGCGCGTATACCGATAGATGCCGGTTGTCACCAGTCGCTGAGGCGGCTTGTCAACGCCGGGTCCCCCTCCGCCTTCACGGGTGCGGTATTCGCCGCTCCATCGGTACTGAAGATACCCCCACAACAGCACCGGAATGGCTGCCCAATGGAGGGTAACTTCTCCCCGCCATAGGAATTCGCTACCGGCAACGAGGGGCGGATACAGGAGGAACGTGCGCCGTGGCGTGCTTGCGAGCCACCGCTTCACCCCTGCAAAAAAATTTGGCGCCCCGCGATAAAATTCCACTCTTCCCTGCCCGCCCCCGTGTCATTGCGGGAGTTCGCTCGTTGAATAGGTCAAGGTTGGGACGGCGGGCAAGAGAGCTGGCGCGCGCCGACGTCACCTTCGCTCCGCCTCCGCCGCGTCCACAATCCTCAGTTGCACCTTCTCGCCGCCGCCCCAGCGGTCGATGGAGAGGGTTCCCGCGATATGGAAGGGCTCGCCTTTGCCTTTCAACAGCGCCAGGCCCAGCGGGCCGTCCGCCGCCCTGAACGCAATCGCGTTGAGCTGGCTGCCGTCGCCGGCGCGGATGCGGGCGCGCACATGGCCCGCGCCGACGACGGCGGCATCGACAATGCGGTGGGCGGGAAAGGCAAACACCGGTTCGGGATTGCCCGCGCCGAAGGGACCGGCCTGTTGGAAGCTCTGCACGAGAGCGCTGACCGCCCCCCCCGCCGTCAGCGCGGCATCGACAAACAGCGCATCGTCGGCCCTGGCGCGCTCCACGCTTGAGGCCAGCGTCTCCTCCAGAAAAGCGCGGAAATCGCCCAGCCTGTCCTTTGAGATCGTTATGCCCGCCGCCATGGCATGGCCGCCGCCTTTGACGAGAAGACCCGCATCAACAGCGGCGCGCACCGCTTTGCCGAGGTCCACCCCGACGATCGAGCGGCCTGATCCAGTTCCCGTTTTTCCTTTAAAAGCAACGGCGAAGGCGGGTCTCTTGAATCGTTCTTTGAGGCGCGAGGCCACCAATCCAACGATGCCGGGGTGCCAGCCCTCGGAGGCGGTGACAATCGCCGCCCCCTGTTCGGCAAGGCCGAGGCTGGCCAGAGCTTCGGCCTGAGCCTCCTCCGCAGCCACCGCCTCGATGGCTTGGCGTTCCCGGTTGAGGCGGTCCAATTCCAATGCGATGGCCTGCGCCTTCGTTTCGTCCTCCAGAAGCAGGAGTTTGGCCCCCAGCGCGGCATCGCCGATGCGCCCGCCCGCGTTGATGCGCGGCCCGATCATAAAACCAAGGTGATAGGCCGACGGCGGCCCGCGCGCCCCTGCGGCATCGAACAGGGCTTTCAGGCCCGGCCGCCCGCGCGCCCGCATGACTTCGAGGCCGCGTGCCACAAAGGCGCGGTTGAGGCCGTCCAGCGGCACCACGTCGCAGACCGTCGCGAGAGCGACGAGATCAAGGCTGTGCATCAGGTCCGGCGGCTCGCCGCGGTCGGCGAAGAACCCGCGCCGGCGCAACTCCCGGTTGAGCGCCACGAGGGTCATAAAAACCACCCCGGCGGCACAGAGATGGCCGAGTCCGGAGAGGTCATCCTGCCGATTGGGGTTGACGATGGCGCGGGCTTTGGGCAGCGCTTCCGGGGCTTGGTGATGGTCGAGCACGACCGCATCCATCCCCAGCCGGGCCGCCTCTGCGATGGGCTCAAAGCTGACCGTGCCGCAATCCACCGTCACCAGCAGGCGCGCGCCCTGCCCGGCCAGCGCCCGGATCGCCTCAACATTGGGCCCGTAGCCCTCGAAAATCCGGTCGGGAATATGGATGATATAGGCGACGCCGCAGGCGCCGAGATAGCCGCCCAGCAAAGCCGAGGAACAGGCGCCGTCGACATCGTAATCGCCGAAAATCGCTATCGTCTCGCGATTGACGACGGCATCGGCAAGGCGCTCCGCCGCCGCCTCCATGTCCTGAACGCTGAAGGGATCGGGCATCAGAGCGCGCACGGTCGGCGCGAGGAAGGCTTCGGCGGCGTCGGGTTTTACACCCCGCGCTGCCAGCACCCGCGCCAGAAGGTCCGAATAGCCCCACAGCCGCGACATCGCCTCGGCAGCGCCCTGCCCCTCAAGGCTGAGCCGGTCGCGCCACGGCCGTCCGAGCACGGATTTTTCCACGTCGAGAAAAAGGCGGCGCGATCCTGGCATAAACGCAGCGCGAACCCCGCGGGGTCCGCCCTTTCCACCGAGCAGCAAGAGCGGATCGGGAGGTCCGCGCTCCGGTCTATTCTAATCCAGCTTGAACTTGCCCATCTCGCGGTGCTCAGCCTGGATTTTGCGGACAGTGCCCGTGACCGAGCGGTAGATCACCGTCTCGGTCTCAACGATATCCTTGCCAAAGCGCACACCCTTCAGCAGCGCTCCGTCAGTTACCCCCGTGGCGCAGACAATCACGTCGCCGGAGGCCAGCTCCTTCATGTCGTATTTCTTATTGGGATCCTTGATGCCCATTTTCAACGAGCGCTCGCGTTTGGCCTCGCTGTCGAGGATCAGCCTTCCCTGCATTTGCCCGCCGACACAGCGCAGCGCCCCCGCCGCCAGCACGCCCTCCGGCGCGCCCCCGGTGCCGATATACATATCGACCCCGGTCTGCGCCTGCTGCGCCGTGAAAATCACCCCGGCGACATCGCCGTCGGTGATGAACATGACGGAGGCCCCGGCGCTGCGGCAGGCTTCGATAATCCCGGCATGGCGGGGCCGGTCGAGGATTAGCACGGTGATATCGCCGGGTTTGACCCCCTTGGCTTTCGCCAGCGCGCGGATATTCTCCTCAGGGCTCATATCAAGATCGACAATCCCTTGGGGATAGCCGGGGCCGATGGCGATTTTATCCATGTAAACGTCGGGAGCGTTGAGCAGCGAGCCGGATTTTGCCATGGCCATGACAGCGATCGAGCCGGGCATGTTTTTGGCGCAAAGCGTCGTGCCTTCAAGCGGATCGACGGCGATATCAACCGACAGCCCGCCGGCTCCCACCTTCTCCCCGATAAACAGCATCGGCGCCTCGTCGCGCTCGCCCTCGCCGATGACGATGGTGCCGGTGATCGGCAGGCGGTTGAGCTCGCGCCGCATGGCATCGACGGCGGCCTGGTCGGCGGCCTTCTCGTCGCCGCGCCCGCGCAGCCGCGCCGCCGCCACCGCCGCGCGCTCGGTCACGCGCACCAGTTCCATGGTGAGAATGCGCTCGATAATTTTCTCTTCCTGAATGATGAGGTCGGTCATGAAATGGTTTCCTCTGGCCTCAGCCGGGTTTGCGTTCGGGATGCGCCCGGTCAGTCCCGTTCGATTCGGATCACTTGAGGCCGCTCAGCGATATAGCCGTCCGCGACGACCGCCGCCAGCGCCTCGCGGATCAGGGTCTCCGTGGTCGCATAGGTGATGAGCACAACCGGCACCGTCGTCCCGGCGGAAACCGGCGAGCGCTTGCCCGGCTTGGAGCGCTGGACGATGCTTTCGAGCGAAATCAGGCGTTCCGCCATGCGTGTGGCGATGGCCGCCAGGGCGCCGGGACGGTCGTGAACGGATAGGCGGACATAATAGCCGCCCTCGTGGCGCTGCATCGGCAGGCGCGCGGAATGATCCAGCGAGGCCACGGGCAGGCCAAACGGCGGCGAGCGGATGCCGCGCGCGATATCCGCGATATCAGCCACCACGGCCGAGGCGGTGGCGCCGCCCCCGGCGCCGGGGCCGACCAGGGTCAGTTCCTCGACCGCGTCCGCGTCGATGGTGACGGCGTTGGTGACACCCATCACCTGCGCAATGGCGGAGGATTTCAGCACCATCGTGGGATGCACGCGCTGCTCGATGCCGTGCTCGCTGCGCTCGGCGACCCCCAGCAGTTTGATGCGGTAACCCAGTTCATCCGCCGATTCGAGATCGGCCAGCGAGATCGACTGGATGCCCTCGACGTGGATCGCCCCGGCGTCGACTGCCGTGCCAAAGGCCAGAGAGGACAGGATCGCCAGCTTATGCGCCGCATCGAAGCCGCCGATATCGAAAGTCGGGTCCGCCTCGGCGTAGCCGAGCCTTTGCGCCTCGCTCAGGCATTGCTCAAACGAGAGTTTCTCAAGCTCCATGCGTGACAGGATGTAATTGCAGGTGCCGTTGAGAATGCCGTAAACCCGGCGGATTTCGTTCCCCGCCAAGCCCTCGCGCAATGTCTTGACGATGGGGATGCCCCCCGCGACCGAAGCCTCGAAGGCCAGCGCCACATGCTGCTTTTCCGCCAGAGCGGCGAGCGCCATGCCGTGCTTTGCCAGCAAAGCCTTGTTGGCGGTGACGACAGGTTTGCGCGCCCCAAGCGCCGTCTCCACCGCCTGCCGCGCCGGCCCTTCATCGCCGCCGATCAATTCGACAAAAAGGTCGATATCCGGCGATGCCGCCAGCGCCACGGGATCATCGAACCAGGCGAATCCCTCGATTTCGACACCCCGTTCGCGTCCCCGCTCGCGCGCCGATATTGCGGTGACCTCAATGGAGCGGCCCGTGCGGCTGGCAAGCGCGGCCCGCTGGCGCTCCAGCAGGGTGACAACAGAAGCGCCGACTGTGCCGACGCCGGCAAGGCCGACGCGCAGGGGACTGGACATGGTTGTGTGGCCGCGAAAATGCATGAAAACGCGGCGGGCGCCGGCGCGGGGCCGTTCTGCCTGATTTGGATGGGGGGATCAAGGAAGGCGCGGGATGTGGGCGTGCGCTTGATATCCGCAGGTGAAATACATGAAATTCAAAAAAGCGGAGCCGGATGCAACACGGAATGCTTATAATTGCAACTATCGCAATATTGGCTATATTGCCAATCACCCGCAAGCGCCTTGGGAGCCTCCGATGAAAACATTCACCCTCACGGACCTCGCCCACCGATCCGGCGAAGTCGCTCAGGCGGCGCATCGCGGCCCCGTTGCCATCACCAGCCGGGGCAAGCGCACATTCGTGCTCATCGCCGCCGATCAGTTCGACGCAATATCGGGCTCCAGCGGACGCCGCGCTCTCCATGTTGACGATCTTGGGGAGCAGGAAGCCTCTGAAATCATGCGCGGGCTGCGCGAGGCGGCGGAAGCGCTGGAAAATGGCTGACGCGATCACCGGTCAGGTTTTCCGCTACTCTTATCTTTGGGCCCGTCAACGCGGGCACGGGCTTCAGCGGGGCTTTTTCGGCCAATATCGCGAGAGGCGTTATTGCGGCGATCAAGGCGGGAAAATACCGTCGCGTGTCGCGCTGAGCGCCGCGGCAGCCGCCGCGCCCCATCATGCAAACGCGCTTTTCGCCACCCGCCCCGTCCCGTCCACAAACCACTTCTCGCTTGTGAACGGCTTGCCCGCCAGCCGGGCCGCCATCCAGTCGGCGACAAGGATCGCTGGCGCCGGGCCCAAATTGGCCGAGGGCACCCCGCCGACGGAATGCCGGGAATCCGCGTAGACGACGAGTTGTTTGGGCGATTTCAGCGCGGCCATCAGCGCATCGGTAAAACGCATCGGCGACAATTCATCGAACTCGCCGGCAACGCAAAGATAGGGCGCGGCAATTTTCTCCGCATGGCCCTCCCAGGTCAGCGTCTTGCGGAATTCATCGAAGGCCTTCTCCTCCAAAATGTTCGACATAAACATGAACCGCATTTTGAACGTCGGCGACGCCTCCTCGAAAATCGTGTGGCATCCAGGCTCAAGGCAGGTCGCGGAAACCGCCACCGCTTTGATGCGCGGCTCATAAGCGCTGGCGATGGTGGAAAAAAACGAGCCGAAGGAATTGCCGGCGATGCCGATTTTTTCCGCATCGATCTCGGGACGCGAGACCAGATAATCGACGCAGACTTTGCCGGTCTGCATCCAGTTCGCCATCGACACGTAAAGGCCGGTGAGCGGCGCCTCATACTGGCCGGGGCCGTCGATGGCGAGCACGGCGATGCCGCGCGACAGCCAGCGGTCGCCATACAGCGATACGCTGATTTCTTTCAGCGAATCCATGCCCGGCACGGAAATCACGGCGGGAACCCTGCCGCCGGAATAGCCATAGGGCAGATGCAGCCATGCGGGAATTTTCTTGTCGCCGAGCGGTATCCAAACCTCCTCGATACGGTGATCGGCGAGTTTGGAATATTTTGAATAGCACTCGCGTTTGCGGGCGTTGTAATTGAGGTTCTGCGCGTCCGCCTCGTCGATGGGCCATTGCGCCGCGCCCCAGTGGATCGCCGCGATGAAATAATTCTCCCGCGCCGTTATCAGATTGCCGGCGGC
>JANYFM010000335.1 GCA_025362655.1 Hyphomicrobiales bacterium
ATCCGGACATATCGTGTGCTACCGACAGCCCGCTGGCTGAAGCTTGCGCTTGAGGCGCCCCCGGCGCTAAACCTTTGTCCCTGTCACACCGCACGTTGAAGGCGGCGGACCGCAGGGGAGGGGCGCATGGTCAACCAGACGGCAGAGGCCGGCAGTCCCGGCGATATCGTCGCCCGCGCCGAACGCATCCCTGTCACAGCCTTCCATGTCAAAGCGCGGCTGATCGTCGGTCTCGCGACACTGTTCGATGGGTTTGACGCCATCGCCATCGCGTATGTCCTGCCGGTGCTGGTGGGCGCATGGAAAATCGCGCCCGCCGATGTCGGCTGGCTGATCTCCTCGGCCAATTTCGGCCAGTTGATCGGCGCGATTTTCTTCGGCTGGCTCGCCGACCGCATCGGCCGGATGAAAGTGCTGACCATCAGCGTCGCCCTGTTCAGCCTCGCGTGTCTGGGCTGCGCTTTTACAACCGATTACAATTCGCTGTTCATCATGCGCTTTATCGAAGGGCTGGGGCTTGGCGGCGAAGTGCCCGTCGCCGCCGCCTATATCAGCGAGATGGCGCGGGCCAAGGGCCGCGGCCCGTTCTTCCTGCTCTATGAGAGCATATTCGCCATCGGTTTGTTTTTGGCGGCAGTGCTCGGCGCGTGGCTGGTGCCGCTCTATGGCTGGCAGGTGATGTTCTACATCGGCGCCGCCCCGGCGTTTCTCGCGCTGGCGCTGCGCTGGCTGCTGCCGGAATCCGCCCGCTGGCTGGCCGATCAGGGCCGACACGCCGAGGCTGACGCGGTGCTGCGGGGGATCGAGCAACAGGCCACGGCGGCCGGACACGCGCTGCCCGCGCCGGAGCCGGCGGTGGCTGGCTCCAGCGGCAAAGTCACCGGTTCGTGGGCGGAGTTGTTTGGCGATGTCTACCTGCGCCGAACCCTGGCGGTGTGGGCGTTGTGGTTTTGCAATTATTTCACCAGTTACGGCCTGTCCTCGTGGCTGCCGACCCTCTATCGCACGGTCTTCAAGCTCGATCTGGCGACGACCCTTCAATATTCGCTCGGCTTCAGTTTCATGGGCTTGCTTGGCGCTTTCACTGTCGCCCTCCTCGCCGACAAAACCGGCCGCCGCCTATGGTTTATCCTAGCCTTTGTCTGTTCGTCGGCGGGCCTGCTGACACTTTGGTTCGCCGGCGCGCCGGACCCGGTGTTCGTGCTGATTGTGTCGAGCGCTTCTTTTTTCTTTGTCAGCTCTAATTCCGTGCTGCTCTATCTTTACACCGCTGAAATCTACCCGACGCGGCTGCGCGCCCGGGGCACCAGCACCGCCACCGCATGGAACCGGCTGGGCGCAACCGTGGGGCCTCCCTTTGTCGGCGCGCTGCTGGCCTCCAGCGGGCTGGGATCGGTATTCCTGATGTTCGGTTTGGTCGCGCTGGCCGGCGCTGTCGTCGCCTGGCTTCTTGTCATAGAGACCCGCGAGCGCGTTCTTGAGGAGATATCGCCTTGATGCCCGGGCATCCCAAAAAAACGCCGGCCGGCAAACCGCCCGTAAAAAAGGTGGCGAAAACCGCCGCCTCCGCCTTTGAGGGCAAAGATGGGCTGGAGCGGCAGTCCAACGCGCGCCTCGGCTGGGGCTCGGACGTGGTGGCGGAAATGCTCCGCCGGCTTGATCTGCGCTATATCGCGCTGGTGCCGGGCTCGTCGTTTCGCGGCCTGCATGACAGTCTCGTCAATTATCTCGGCAACCGCGATCCCAAAATGCTCGTTTGCCTGCACGAGGAGCATGCCGTCGCCATCGCCCACGGCTACGCGAAGGTGACCGAAAAACCCATGGCGGTGGCGCTGCATTCGGGCGTCGGCCTGATGCACGCGACCATGGCCATCTACAATATCTGGTGCGCCCGCCTGCCTGTGGTGATGATCGGCGCGACCGGGCCGGGGGATGCCGACATCCGCCGCCCGTGGATCGATTGGATTCACACCGCGAAAGATCAGGGCGCGCTGATCCGCGATTATTCCAAATGGGACGACGAGCCGCGCTCGGTGCCCGCGGCGGTGGAATCCCTGCTCCGCGCGCATCAGATCGCCAGCACCCAGCCCTATGGCCCTGTATACGTCTGTCTGGATGTCGCCCTCCAGGAGGAGGAGCTGAAAAGCGAAATCCGCATTCCCAATGTAACGCGTTTCGCGCCGGGACTGCCGCCGTCGCCGGCTCCCGCAGCGGTGGAACAGGCGGCGCAATGGCTCAAGAACGCGAAAAAGCCAGTCATACTCATGGGCCGCGTTTCCCGCGACCCCGGCGACTGGCAGGCGCGCATTGAACTGGCAGAGGCGCTGGGCGCTGTCGTGCTCACGGACATGAAAACCGCGGCCGCCTTCCCGACGCGCCACCCCCTGCACGTCATTGAGCCGCGCTTTCGCCCCTCGGCGGAAGTCGCCGCGATCCTCAAGCAAGCGGACGTCGTGCTCGCTCTCGATTGGATCGATCTTAAAGGCCAGTATTGGCAGACGCTCGGCAAGGACGATCCCATCGCCGCGAAAATCATCCACTGCTCTCTGGACCAGTATCTCCATAACGGCTGGAGCATGGACCATTACGGCCTGCCCGCCGCCGATCTGCCCATTGTCGCCGCGCCCGATGCTCTTGTGCGCGAATTGCTGCCGGCGGCGCGGCGCCTGGCGAAAGGCAAACCCGCGCCCGCCCATTGGCCGGCGCGCGTGGAAAAGCCGCTGGAGCCGCCGCGCGCGGGCGGCGTGATGAATCTGCGCGATCTCGCGCTCGTCCTGCGCGCCTTCACCGAGCCGCGCACGGTCACCCTCGCCAATCTGTCGCTGGGATGGCCGTCGGACACGGTCAATTTCAAACACCCGCTCGATTACGTCGGCCTCGACAGCGGCGGCGGCGTCGGCGCGGGGCCGGGCAATGCCATCGGCACGGCGCTGGCGCTGAAGGATTCAGACAGGCTCGTTGTCTCCGTCATTGGCGACGGCGATTTCATGATGGCCTGCAACGCTTTTTGGACCGCGGCGCATATGGAAATACCGCTGATCGTCATCGTCGCCAACAACCGCTCATATTACAACGATGTCGCGCATCAGGAGCGCATGGCAATCGTGCGCGGCAGGCCCGTGGAGAACAAATTTGTCGGCCAGGAAATGGTTGATCCGCCAATCGACATTCCCGCCATCGCCAGAGCCCAGGGCGTTGAGGCCGAGGGCCCCGTGGAGAGCGCCGCGCAATTCGCCGCGGCGCTGCTGCGCGCGGAAGCCGCCGTGCGCCGCGGAAAAGCCTATTTGATCGACGCCCGCATTGATGTGAAAAGCGCGGACTACGCGCGCTCCGAACACACCGCCGGCAGGAAAGACTGAGCGCGCACCGAAGGAGACAGCCATGACCGACAATATCTGGATCAGCCGCAGAACCGCGGCGCTTGGAGGCGCGGCTGTCGCGGCGGCGGCGCTGGGGGTTTCCGGAGCGCGCGCCCAGCTTGCCCCGGCGCGCAATCTGGAGGAGCTGAAATCCGAAATTCAAGCCCGCGCCGACCGCAAAGCCTATCCGGTGGCGCAGCTCGACGCGGGCGAGGTGCGCGAGGCCCTTGCCAATCTCAAAAGCCAGGACCGCGATCACTGGGCAAGCGTCTGGGGCGCCGTCGGCGACCGCCATTTCGCCAAAGCCCGCGCCCTGGAGGCGACCGATAAATCCGCCGCCGTTCACGCTTACGACGAGGCCATGCAATGGCAGATGTTCGCGCGCTTCCCGCTGGAGGATTCGCCGGGCACCGTGAAAGCCTATGAGAAAGCCCTGGAGGTCTTCGCGGGTTACAGCCGGCTCGTGGATCCCCCCATCGAAGCGGTGAAATTCAATTACAACGGAACGGAAATCACCGGCTATCTGCGCAAGCCCAAAGGCGTCGCCAAGCCTCCCGTTGTCATCACCATCGGCGGCCTCGACGGGCGCAAGGAGGACGGTTCGATCCGCAACGCCGCCTATCTGGAAAAGGGCATCGCGTTTTTCGCTTTCGACATGCCGGGCACCGGTCAATCGCGCATCCGCATCGAGCCGGGCGCGGACAAAATGTATTCGGCTGTGCTGGATTTGATCGCCAAGCGGGCGGACCTCGATGCCTCCCGCGTCGTCATCACCGGCGGCAGCTGGGGCGGCCATTGGTCCGCGCATCTCGCCTACACCGAGAAGGACCGCATCCGCGGCGCGGTTGTTCAGGGCGGCCCTGTCCATAATTATTTCCAGCCGGAATGGCAGCGCAAAGCGCTGAACACGCGCGAATATCTGTTTGGCCTGTTTGAGGCGCGCTCGGCTGTCTACGGAGCCAAAACGCTGGAGGAGTTTCTCGCCTACGGGCCGCGCATGTCATTGAAGGACCGCGGCTTTCTCGACAAGCCCTCCGCGCCGATGCTGCTGATCAACGGGCGCAACGACACGCAGGTGCCCATCGACGATCTCTATCTCCTGCTGAACAGCGGTGATCCCAAAGAGGCTTGGGTCAATCCGCAGGGCGGCCATATGGGCCGCTCCCCGCAATTGAGCGATCAGAAAATCTTCGAGACGGTGACGGTGCCCTGGGTCGCGCGCCGCCTTGGGCTGACGACGTGATTCAGAGGCGGCAAGGATGGCATTCGAAACCCTGCTCTATGATGCCGCCGACCGAGTCGGCACGATCACCTTCAACCGCCCGGAAGCGCTGAACGCGACAAACGACGTGTTCTACCGCGAGCTTGCCGGGCTGCTGCGCGATATCGCGCGCGATGATTCCATCGGCGCCGTGCTGATGACCGGCGCGGGCCGCGGGTTTTGCGCCGGCGCCGATGTGCGCGCCATGGACCCCGCCGCCGATCTCATCGCCAAGCGCAAACGCCACCGCTGGATATTGTCGGACGTGCTGCGCCCGCTCGTTGATATCGAAAAGCCCGTCATCGCCGCCGTCAACGGCCCCGCGGTCGGCGCGGGTTTCAATCTCGCGCTCGCAGCGGATATTCTCATCGCCTCGGATTCCGCGATCTTCAGCCAGATATTCACACGCCTCGGCCTCGTGCCCGACCTCGGCGGATTGCATCTGCTGACCCGCGTTGCCGGCCTCAACAAGGCCAAGGAAATATGCTTCACGGCGCGCAAAATTGACGCTGCGGAAGCGCTGTCGCTGGGCATCGCCAACCGCGTTGTGCCCCAAGCCGCGCTGATGAGCGAGGCGCGGGCGCTGGCCGTGGAAATCGCCAAGGGTCCGCCGGTGGCGCTGGCGCAGATCAAAATGCTGCTCAACAAATCCTCCAACGCCACGCTGGAGCAAATGCTCGAATACGAGAGCTATGCGCAGACGCTATCCTACGCCGGCGCCGAGCACCGGGAAGGCGTCGCCGCCTTCCGCGAACGGCGCCAGCCCGATTTCACGCCGCGCAAGGGGTAATACCAAAGGGCATAAGCTTTGACGGATGACCTCGGCCAAGCGCGAACGCGCGCGGTCGTTGAACAAGTATCGGCTGACGCGCGGAACTCCATGGATTGACCACAGGTCAATCCATCGTGCCCCTGGTATCAATGGCGTCCGGCTGCCTCGGCCTGCTCCGCCCTCGCCACATCCACGGCGATTTTGACGAGACAGCCTGCCGCGATGCCCGAAAAATCCCCGGGGGAGTTCTCGTTCAAAACCTTCGTGCTGACGCTTGCCAAGAGGCGTTTGGCTTCCGCGAGTTCGCCCATATCGATCAGCATTTTCGCCTTTGCGACTTTCAGCACCTCCGCGACAGAGGGCGGCGCTTTTGCGATGGCCCGGTCCATCAGCGCCTTTTTTTCGGAATCTTCGAGCGAGCCCAGATCAAAGGCGGCCTCGGCGGCGGATATCGGCTCGATGGATCGGAACACGCCGGACGCGCCGTAGACGAAGTCCAGCGTCTCAAACCGATCATGATAATATTCCATCGTGATAGCGCACCAGTATTCCGCGAGGTGAACGTAGTCCTGCTGAACCACAATGCTTTGGCCCGGGATCAGATGCGGGAACATGCGGCTGACCACCCAGTGGTTGAGCTCCCACGACTTGGCCGCATCGATCATCAGAATTTCAATCGGTTTGTCGCCCCAGCTCATTTTCAAGAGGTCTCCGGGGCAGGGGGCGATGAATGGCATGTGATCGAGATTGAGATCGATGAACTCCGAAAACCAGCTTCCGGCATGGACGGTGCGGCTGGCCTGCGTCCACCATTCGTAATTCTCGGCGAGGAACAGATCGAACGCGTAAATCCTTTTGGCTTTCGCGCTGTCATCGGCAATCGTGTTGAGCGAAAGGCCTTCCGCGAAGCAGCGCGTGGTCAAGCCATAGAGACAGCCGAGATCGACGATCTCCCCCGCTCCCGTCCAATAGTCTTTCGCCAGCGCGAACAGGATCGATAATTCGTAGCTCGTCAGCATGCTCCGGATGGCGACGGTGCCGGCGGACGTCTTCACGTCATATCGCTGAAAGACTGTCTCGACGAACGGGGCCGGGCTGGAGGGATGATTGAACGGCACGTAGCGGGTCCAGTAACCGGGATCGCGAACATCGCATCGTTCGTTTTCGTCGAGTGCGGTGCTCAAAAAACGCTCCTGATGTTTGATGCGGGATGGCCGATACGGACCCGGAAGCCGGGACCGCGGCCGCTCACCTTAGAAAACGGCACGGCCGGTCTAGGTTCATGCGGTCTTTTCAAAACATCCCTTAAATGAAAAACCCCAGTCCTGCACGGCTTTTATGAGTCTGAATCCGCAGGCCGCCGTGAGGTTTTCGATAACTCCGGGCGGAAAAACCTGCTCGTTGACGCCCTGAGCAATCAGGCCGCGGGTGTGATCGTCAT
>JANYFM010000336.1 GCA_025362655.1 Hyphomicrobiales bacterium
CCAGACCGTCATGGATTGCCAGCCCAAAGGCGCTAAAACCAAGAGACTGTGGGCATGGCGGACGCAATGGCGCTCATTGCGTGCGCGACCGCGAAGCTACTGACAAAATCCAGATTTCAAAAGGAGCCGTTCAAAAAATAACTTACGGACATTCCATCCCCGCGCCTCGAAATACAATGCCCCTCACCAAGCGAAAAACTCAATAAAACCAATGCTAAAAAATAGCATTGGTGCGGCCAAGAGGACTCGAACCTCCACCCCGGTTAAAGGACTAGCACCTCAAGCTAGCGCGTCTACCAATTCCGCCATGGCCGCATGTTTGCGCGGCGGTGACCCCCGCCGCAGGCAGGCGCGTCGTCTAACAAAAGGATGTGGCGGTGACAAGGGCGCGGGAGTATTCATGGCGCCATGACCGCGACAGCCTGCAAAACCGCCCATTCTCTGCTGCCCCATTCGCCCGGCGCCCCCGTGGAGTGGGTGATCTCGCCGGGTCTCACACCCTACGGGGATGCCGTCGCCGCCATGGAGGCGCGTGCAGAGGCTATTCGCGCGCGTCATGCGCCTGAGCTTGTCTGGCTGGTCGAGCATCCGCCGATCTATACGGCGGGCACGTCAGCCAAAGCCAGCGATCTCGTCGATGCCCGCTTTCCCGTTCACAAAACCGGCCGCGGCGGGCAATATACCTACCACGGCCCTGGCCAGCGCGTTGCTTATGTGATGCTCGATCTCAACGCCCGCCGGCCCGATGTGCGCGCTTTCGTTTGCACGCTGGAGGATTGGCTGATCGGAGCCCTCGGCGCGCTCGGCGTCGACAGCGGAACACGCGAAGGACGCGTCGGCGTCTGGGTCAGCCGGCCGGACAAGCCAAACGGTTTTGACGGCGCGCCGGCCGAGGACAAAATCGCCGCCATCGGCGTGCGTGTCCGCCGATGGGTGACGTTCCACGGGATATCGCTCAACGTTGATCCCGATCTCACGCATTTCAGCGGCATCGTCCCCTGCGGCATCGCGCGGGCGCATCTGGGCGTCACCAGCCTCGCGGATCTCGGCAAAGCCGCGGCGATGGCGCAGGCGGACGAAGCTCTGCGCCAGGCTTTTGCGGCGCGGTTCGGTCCTATTTCGGCTTCTTGCCCTTCTGCACCGACGGCGCGGGAGCGGTGAACAGCGATCCGGTCGCCGGCTTGGCTTTCAGCGCCGCGTCTTTCTTGGGCTTCTTGGCTTCCTTGTTGGATTTCATTTGACCTTTGGCCATGGGAGTCTCCTCTCGCGAAAAACCGCGCGGGCAAAATATCATGAATCCGGTGATTCGCGATGGGCCGGCCGCCGCGCGCTTTTACCGGTCCAGCGGGCTTGCGTAATACCAAAGGGCATGAGCTTTGACTCATGACCTTTGGCAAGCGCGAACGCGCGCCCGCGCTGACGCGCGGAACTCTATGGATTGACCACAGGTCAATTCATAGAGCGCTTGGTATAACGCGTTTGCACTTTATGCGGCTCAGGCGCCTCCCGAGGAATTGGCGGCGCAAAGCTCTGGAGCATCCGCGCATAAGCCTCCGGCAGGCCCCAGCCGCGCGCCGCCGCGACAATGCCCCTGATATAATCGGGGGCGGGCCGCCCGCCTTCCCCCTGGCCGATATAGACCAAAGCCCGCGCCGAGCCGCCGCCGCTTTTCACGACGGGCTGCAAAGCCTTCGAATAAAGCCCCTGCGCCACTCGCTCATAAGCGTCGAGCCCGCGCATATCCGCCAAAGCAATGTCCCACAGCACGCCATGAACGACCGCGCGCGGGTCCCGCACAACATTGGCGAAGCCCTCAGGCATTACCGCGAACCGATGCCGCATCAGCCGCGCCGGGCCGATGGCGCGCGATTTCGGGCAGCGCCGCGCCATCGCGCCGCCATCCATATTGGAGCCGTAAGCAAAGCACAGCGGCATGTCAGGCGAATTCCGCGATGACCGCATCAACCGCCAGCGAATCGCCCTCTTTCGCCAGCACGCGCGTGATGGTTGCGTCGCGCTCGGCGCGCAGCACGTTCTCCATCTTCATCGCCTCGACCATGCAGAGCGCCTCGCCGGCCTTCACCTCCTGCCCCGCGCGGACATAGATCTGCTTGACGAGGCCGGGCATCGGGCAAAGCAGCGTCTTCGATGTGTCCGCGGCGCCCGTCTCCGGCATCAGCGCGGCCAGCTCGGCCTCGCGCCGCGTGTAAACGCGCGCCTGCGAGCAGACGCCGCGGTGCGACAACGCCACGCCGTTAAGAAGCGGCCGCGCCTGCGCCGACACCTGCTCATCATCGATGGCTCCGCGCCAAACGCTCTGGCCCGGCGCCCAATCCGAGACAATGCGGCGCGCAGGGGCGCCTGCATCGCCAAAGCGCGCCAGCAGCGCTCCGTCCGCCTCATCCAGCGTCACATCATAGCGATCGGCCCCCAGCAGCACCGCGCGCTCGCACTGAAAAACAACCGGGCGCCGGGTTTGCAACTGGCCGCTGATCCGCCTTTTGCGCGCGTTCAGCACATGATCGATATGGGCGGCGATGCAGGCCATGACATGCGCCGCCTCCCCCTCGGGTTTCGGCGGCGAAAAACCCGCCGGATATTCCTCGGCGATGAAGCCGGTCGAAAGCCGCGCCGCCTTCCAGCGCCCGTGCGCCATCAACGCGGAAAGAAAGGGAATGTTGTGGCGGATGCCCTCGATGGTGAATTCGTCGAGCGCCCGCGCCTGCGCCTCAATGGCGGCGGCGCGGTCCCCCGCGTGGGTCACGAGCTTGGCGACCATGGGATCGTAGTGGATGGAGATTTCCCCGCCTTCGAAAACCCCGGTGTCGTTGCGCACCGTGATGCCGTTCCAGTGGCCCTCGGCCGGCGGCCGGTAAGTGACAAGACGCCCGGTGGAGGGGAGAAACCCGCGCGAGGGATCCTCGGCGTAAATGCGGCTTTCGACAGCCCACCCTTTGAGCTTCACATCCCCCTGTTGGATCGCCAGCGGCTCGCCGGCGGCGGAGCGGATCATCTGCTCGACGATATCAATCCCGGTGATCAATTCGGTGACGGGATGCTCAACCTGAAGCCGTGTGTTCATTTCGAGGAAATAGAAACCGCGGTCCTGCCCGGCGACGAACTCCACGGTTCCCGCGCTGTCGTAATCGACGGCCCTGGCGAGCGCCACCGCCTGCTCGCCCATTTTGCGCCGGGTTTCCGGGTCGAGCAGCGGCGAGGGCGCCTCCTCAACGACTTTTTGGTGGCGGCGCTGGATCGAGCATTCGCGCTCGCCCAGATGAATCACATGGCCGTGCTTGTCGCCAAGGACCTGGATTTCGATATGGCGGGGATTGACGATGAATTTCTCAACGAACACCCGGTCATCGCCGAATGAGGATTTTGCCTCCGAGCGCGCCCGCTCGAAAGCCTCCGCCACCTCTTCGCGGGCATAGGCGATCCGCATGCCCTTGCCGCCGCCCCCGGCCGAGGCTTTGAGCATCACGGGGTAGCCGATTTCGTCGGCGATTTTAACGGCATGGACGGAGTCTTCGATGACGCCCAGATGCCCGGGCACCGTCGAGACCCCCGCCGCATTGGCGAATTTTTTGGATTCAATCTTGTCGCCCATCGCGGCGATGGCGCGCGGATTGGGACCGATGAACACGAGGCCCGCCTGTGCCAGCGCCTCGGCAAAAGCCGCGCGCTCCGACAGAAATCCGTAGCCGGGATGCACCGCCTCCGCGCCGCTGCGCTTGCAGGCGTCGATGATTTTGTCGATGCAAAGGTAGGATTCGCCGGCCGCCGCGGGGCCGATGTGTATCCCTTCCCCGGCCATTCGCGCATGCAGCGAATCCCGGTCGGCGTCGGAATAAACGGCAACCGTGGCAATCCCCATGCGGTCCGCTGTCTTGATGATCCGGCAGGCGATCTCGCCGCGGTTGGCGATCAGAATTTTCTTAAACATCCGTCCCCCGGCGCGTCCCG
>JANYFM010000379.1 GCA_025362655.1 Hyphomicrobiales bacterium
CCGCCGTGCGCTTTGGCCACATTGTTGATGAGCTCCATGATCAGCACGGTCTTGCCGACGCCCGCGCCGCCGAACAGGCCGATCTTGCCGCCCTTGGCGTAGGGCGCGAGCAGATCGACAACCTTGATGCCGGTTTCGAGAATCTGCGCGTCCGTCGCCTGTTCCGCGTAGCTTGGCGCATCCTGGTGAATGGCGCGGCGGCTGCTGGTTACGAGCGGACCGGCTTCATCGACCGGCTCGCCGATGACGTTCATGATGCGGCCGAGGCATTCGTCGCCGACCGGCACGGAAATCGGCCCGCCGGTGTCGGTGACTTTCTGGCCGCGGGTCAGGCCCTCGGACGTGTCCATCGCGATGCAGCGCACGGAGTTCTCGCCGAGATGCTGGGCGACTTCGAGCACCAGGCGGCCGTTTGGATTGGTGTCCGACTTGAGGCCGTCGTTGTTGGTTTCGAGCGCGTTGAGAATCTGCGGCAGATCGCCGTCAAACTTCACATCGACGACGGCGCCGATGACCTGGGTGATGCGGCCGGTGGTGTTCAGGGCGGGGGTCATGATTTCGTCCTCTTGATGCGTGGTCAGAGCGCCTCGGCGCCCGAGATAATCTCAATCAGCTCTTTGGTGATCTGCGCCTGGCGGGTGCGGTTGTATTTGATGGTCTGCTTTTTGATCATATCGCCGGCATTGCGCGTTGCATTGTCCATCGAGCTCATGCGCGCGCCCTGTTCGGAGGCGGCGTTCTCCAGCAGAGCGCGAAACACCTGGACGGAAATGTTGCGCGGCAGCAGGCTGGCGAGAATTTCGCCCTCGTCCGGCTCGTATTCATAAGCGGCGGCGGGGCCGCCGGCCTGCGCCGCCGGGATCACCGCGGGGATCAGCTGCACGGCGGTCGGAATTTGCAATATCACCGAGCGGAAGCGCGAGAAGAACAGCGTGCAGACATCGAAGGCTCCGGCCTCAAACAGCGCGATAATTTTCTTGCCGATGGGATCGGCATTGACGAAGCCCATCTGCTTGACCGAACGCAGTTCGATCAGTTCGATAATCTGCTTTTCGTACTGGCGGCGAAGCTGGTCATAGCCCTTCTTGCCGACGCAGAGAATCTTGACGCTCTTGCCCTGCGCCATCAGCGCATTGGCTTTTTCGCGCGTCAGCCGCGCGATGGAGGAATTGAACGCGCCGCAAAGGCCGCGCTCCGCCGTGCAGACGACGAGCAGGTGAACATTGTCCTTGCCGCTGCCGGCCAGCAGGCGCGGCGCTTGCGATCCCGCGCTGACCCCCGCCGCCACATTGGCCAGCACCGCGTCCATGCGCTCGGCATAGGGGCGCGCGGCCTCGGCGGCCAACTGCGCGCGGCGCAGCTTCGCCGCCGCGACCATTTGCATGGCCTTGGTGATTTTTTGCGTCGCCTTGACCGAGGCGATGCGGTTTCGAAGGTCCTTTAACGAGGGCATCTGGTGCAGGTCTCCGCCTCTCCCCGTTCAGGGGAGCGGACGCCGGTTCGTGTTACGCGAAGCTCTTGGCGAAGGTCTCGACGACGCTTTTCAGCTTGGCGCCGTCAGCGTCCGACAAGTCCTTGGAGTCGCGGATCGAATAGAGCAGCGCCGACTGGCTGGTGCGCATGGTGGACAGCAGCCCGTCTTCGAAGGCGCGCACGCGGGCGACAGGCACCGCGTCGAGGTAGCCGTTGACGCCGGCATAGATCACGCAGACCTGCTCTTCCATTTTCAGGGGCGCGAACTGCGATTGCTTCAAAAGCTCGGTCAGACGCGCGCCGCGGTTGAGCAGGCGCTGCGTCGTCGCGTCAAGATCGGAGCCGAACTGCGCGAAGGCTGCCATTTCGCGGTACTGGGCCAGCTCGCCTTTGATCTTGCCGGCGACTTTCTTCATCGCCTTGGTCTGCGCGGAGGAGCCGACGCGCGACACCGAGAGGCCAACGTTCACCGCCGGGCGGATGCCCTGATAGAACAAATCGGTCTCAAGAAATATCTGGCCGTCAGTGATTGAAATCACGTTGGTCGGGATATAGGCCGACACGTCGTTGGCCTGCGTCTCGATGATCGGCAGCGCCGTCAGCGAGCCCGAGCCCATGGCGTCGCTGAGCTTGGCGGCGCGCTCCAGCAGGCGGGAGTGGAGATAGAACACGTCACCGGGATAGGCCTCGCGGCCCGGCGGGCGCCGCAGCAGCAGCGACATCTGGCGGTAGGCGACAGCCTGTTTGGACAGATCGTCATATATCATAACCGCGTGCATGCCGTTGTCACGGAAATGCTCGCCCATGGCGCAGCCGGAGAAGGGCGCAAGGAACTGCATCGGCGCGGGATCGGAGGCGGTGGCGGCGACGATGATCGAATATTCCATCGCGCCCTGCTCTTCGAGCACTTTGGCGAACTGCACAACGGTCGAGCGCTTCTGCCCGATGGCGACATAGACGCAGTAGAGCTTGGCTTTCTCGTCGGTTGACTGGTTGATCGACTTCTGGTTGAGGATCGTATCGAGAGCAATGGCGGTTTTGCCGGTCTGGCGGTCGCCGATGATCAGCTCGCGCTGGCCGCGGCCGACGGGGATCAGCGCGTCCACGGCTTTCAGGCCGGTGGCCATCGGCTCATGCACGGATTTGCGCGGGATGATCCCGGGCGCTTTCACGTCAACGCGCGAGCGCTTGGCGGCGTTGATGGGGCCTTTGCCGTCGATGGGATTGCCGAGCGCGTCAACGACGCGGCCGAGCAGCTCCTTGCCGACGGGCACGTCCACGATGGCGCCGGTGCGCTTGACTGTCTGGCCCTCTTTAATGTCCCGGTCGGAGCCGAAAATGACAATGCCGACGTTGTCGCTCTCAAGGTTGAGCGCCATGCCGCGGATCCCGTTTTCAAACTCGACCATCTCGCCCGCCTGGACGTTGTCGAGCCCGTAGACGCGGGCAATGCCGTCGCCGACGGACAGCACCTGACCGACTTCGGTCACTTGAGCTTCATTGCCAAAGTTGGCGATCTCGTTCTTGAGAATCGCCGAAAT
>JANYFM010000002.1 GCA_025362655.1 Hyphomicrobiales bacterium
GGCGCGCGCAGCTCCGGCGGCAAAGCGGGGTTTTCCGCGATGGCCCGCGCGATATCGAAAACGTTGAAGCGCTGATTGCTGTCCGGGCTTTGAAAAAAGCCATCGCGAACCCCGACTTCGCCCTCAAGCGCGCCGAACAGGAAGGCGGCGACGCGCGAGCCCTGCTCAACAATGGCGCCGCCGGCCTCCACCATCAGCGCGCCGGCGAGCCGCAATGAGCGGTCCGAATGCGTGCCGCCGCCGGATTCGATGATCCCCGTGTCGCCGCCGATGAAATCGACGTCTTCGGGCGTCACCCCGATAAGATCAGCGACGACCTGCGCGTAGACGGTTTCGTGGCCCTGCCCGCTGGATTGCGTGCCCGCTTTGAGTTCGACGCGGCCCTGCGGGGTGACCACCATTTCGACGCGCTCGTGCGGCATGCCGGTCGGCGTCTCGATGGAGTTGGACAGGCCGATGCCCGCAAGTTTTCCGCGCGCTTTCGCCAAGCCGCGCCGCGCTTCGAAACCGCGCCAGTCCGCCAGCTCCAGCGCGCGCTCCATATTGGCTGCGAAATCGCCGCTGTCGTAGGCGAGGCCCGACGGCGTTTTCCATGGCATGGCGGCGCGGGGCACGAGATTGCGGCGGCGAATTTCGATCCGGTCAATGGCCAGTTTTCGCGCCGCTGTATCCAGCAGCCGCTCGATGACCAGCGTCGCCTCGGGCCGCCCAGCGCCGCGATAAACCGATACCGGCGTTGTGTTGGTGAGCGCGCCGATGAGACGCACCGACGTCACGGGGATATCATAAACCGTCGTGGCGACGCGCCAAGCGTTATGCAGGGAGGTGAATGACACGGTGTGGGCGCCGATATTGCCGGTCATTTCGAAATCATAGGCGAGAATTTTTCCATCCGGGCCGAAAGCCAGCCTGCCGCGCCCGACGGCGTCGCGCCCATGAAAATCGCTGAGACAGGATTCCGCCCGGTCCGCCGTCCATTTGACGGGGCGACGGAGCTTGGAGGCGGCCCAAACAACAGCAACCTGTTCGGGATAGGTGCTGCTGCGCGAGCCAAAGCCGCCGCCCACATCCGGCGTTGAAACGCGGAGCTTTTCGGGTGCTATCTTCAGCGCCGCCGCGATTGCGCCGCGGACGCGGTGCACACCCTGACAGCCGGAAATCAGGATGTGCAAGCCTGACGCCGCGTCGAAATCCCCGATCGCCGCGCGCGGCTCCAGCTGCCCGGTGATGGTGCGCGGGGAGTGGAACGCTCCCTCAACCACGAGATGCGCGCTGGCGAAAGCGGCCGCTGTCGAGCCCGGCGGCGTCACCTCCGCATCGAGCGCCGCGTTGCCTCGAGCCTCCGCCCACACTTGCGGCGCGCCTGGCGACAATGCGTCACGCGCATCGGTCACCGCGGGCAAAACGCCGTAGCGCGCATCGACGCTCTCCGCGCCAAGCCTCGCCGCGTCGAGGGTTTCCGCAACCACCAGCGCGACGATTTCGCCCGCGTGGCGCGCGCGTCCGGCGGCGAAGGGCATGTGCGGGCGCTCATAAATCGTGTGGCCGGCGCTCGTTTGAAACGCCGGCCTCCGCCAGTCCACGGCGTCGGCGGAGACCGTGCCCTGGGGCATGCCGCCAAAGCCTTCGGCGGCATAATCCGCGCCGGTGAGAACCATCAGCACGCCGGGCATCGCCAGAGCCGCCCCGGCATCGATGCCCAGAATATCCGCATGCGCGTGCGGCGAGCGAACGAAAGCGAGATGCGCCTGGCCGGGCAGATTGACGTCGTCGGTGAATTCGCCTTTGCCGCGCAGCAGCCGCGCATCCTCGAAGCGCGGCAGAGACCGGCCGATCCACTTTGACGCGGCGATTGCCATATGTTTCTCCCATGCGGCGCGCATTGCGCGGCAAAAATTTAACTGCCAATGTGCGGCTTCATTTCATAGCCCGACGCCGTCCCGCCGCAAACCCCGCCGGCGCGGCACGAAAGGGCGCCATCCCCGGAGACCTCCGTGCGAAAAGTCTTTGCAAGCCTGATTGTTGCGGCCGCGTTGACAGGCGCCCTGGCGCCGTCGTCGGCGCAGGAGAAAGTGCTGCGCGTCGGCGTTGCCAAAGCTTTGGCGACGGCGGCGACGATGATCGCGGTCGAGAAAGGATATTTCAAGGAGGCCGGCATCCGCATTGAAATCGAGGAGCTGGATTCGTCCGCCAACGTCATGGCGCTGCTCGCGCAGGGGCAGCTGCAAATCGTCGAAGGCGGCATTTCCGTCGGCTATTTTAACGCGCTGGAGCGCAATCTGCCGATCACCATCGCCGCCGACCGCGTCTCGACGCCGCTCGGCCACCGGCTTTTGCTGCGCAAAGACCTCGCGGAGACGATCAAAAAACCCGCGGATTTGAAGGGGAAAATCATCGCCTCCAACGGGCCGGGCGCGGTGACCACCTACGAGGTCGCGAAGATACTCGAAAGCGGCGGCATCGGCGTGAAGGATGTCGACATCAAAGTGCTTTCCTTCGTCAATATGGGCATCGCGCTCGCCAATAAAGCAATCGACGCGGCGCTGGTCATCCAGCCCTGGGCTTCGCAATATGTCGAGCAGGGCCTCGCCGTTGTGCTCGCCGATCCCGATGATTACGCCGATCCCAAACCGCTCACTATCGCCGTCAATCTCATCAACACGGATTGGGCGGACAAAAATAAGGACCTCGTCCGCGCCTATTTCACCGCTTATCAGCGGGGCGTGCATGATTATTGCCAAGCCTATCACGGCGGCGCCAACCGCCAGGCGGTGATCGATATCATCGTGCGCTCGGGGCTCGAGACGCGGCCCGATGTGTTAAACCGCTTTCCTTGGCCCGCCCGCGACCCCAATGGGCGCATCAGCGTGCCCAGCCTGCTCGACATGCAGAAATATTATCTGCGCGAGGGGCTGGCGGCGAAGGAGCAGCCGGTGGAACGCCTTGTCAACAATGAGTTTGTTGACTACGCCGCGCAGAAGCTCGGGCGGTTCAAGCTGGAAAACACCGCCAGCGCGCTGCCGGGCTGCCGCTGATTTACCGCTGCTTGCCGGGCACCGCGTCCCACCATGGGCACACGCCCTTGTTGAGCTTGTAATTTCCCTCCAGCACCTGCACCGGGCGGCGCAGGCCGTTGTTGGCATTCTCGATGCACAACTGACGCGCGGCGGCCTTGCCTTCCGGCGTCATCCACGCGCGCTCGTGGCCCCATAGCGAGGGGCCCTCCGTCCGGTGTGTCGCAATAAATGCCGGGGGATCGATCAGCGCGCCGCCCCAGCCGTGCTCAATCATGAAGCTTGAGGGCGTGTGCGTGTAGAACGAGGTCATGTAGTCGCCGCAGTGCCGCCCGAGGGTCACGCCGATGCGGCCCTCCTCCCGCAGCGCCAGATCAAGGCCCTGGCCGACATCGTCGAAACTGTAATGCTCCATCATCACATGATGGATGGCGTTTTTTCCGGTGGCGATAAAGGCGAAGGAGTGATGGCGCTCATTGAGGTGCAGAAAAAAGGCTTCAAACGGCTTGTAATAATAATCGCTCAGACCGAAGCCGAGAATATCGCGGTAAAACGCCACTAGGCCATCGGCTTTTTCGACGTTGATGACGACGTGCCCGAGGCCGAGCGGCCCCGTGCGGAAGCCGGAATGGACGCGCCCCGTTCGGAAACCATCCGCTGCAATCTCCGCCCCGTGGAAAAATTCCAGCCGGTGGCCGAGCGGGTCGCCGGCGATGACGAGGTCCGCCACGCGGCGCTGATCCGCCAAAGCCCGCGTGCCCGGCGTAACGACAACGCCGGCTTTTTCCAGCCGCGCCGCGATGGCCTCCATCGCTTGGGCATTTTCCATTTCCCAGCCAAAACAGCCGATGCCGGAGCCGCCGTTCTCCTCAATGCAAAGCCGCTGCTTGCGGTCATCCATGCGCAGCGCCAGCGTCCTGCCCGAGCGCTCGCCGCGCTGCATGCCCACAAGATCCGTGGCATATCCCGCCCACTCCTCAAGGCTTTTGGCGTTCACGCAAAGATAGCCCAGCGCCTGCGGTCTCATGCGGTTTCCTTTGAAGGCTGCCGAAACAAAAGCCACGAGTAATCGGGACCGGCCGCGCGGGCAAGCCGCCCTTTCGCCGTGTGAATTGATCGGTTATGGAGAAGACAACGGAGGAACGAATATGTCAGCACGCGCCGCCCCGCCTTTCCGCGCCGATCATGTCGGCAGCCTTATCCGCCCCCAAAATTTGATTGATGCCCGCGTCAAGGCCGCGAAGGGCGAAATCACCGCGGCGCAATTGCTGGAAATTCAGCAGGCCGCCATTCGCGGCGTAGTGAAACAGCAGGAGGATATCGGCCTTCGCTCGGTGACGGATGGCGAGTACAACCGCAATTCCTGGCAGAGCGATTTTCTGCTCAAAATCAAAAATGTCACGACGACGCCCTCGCGCCTGCGCGTTAAATTTCACTCGGCCGCCGGCACCCGCGAGCACGCCCCGCCCAGCATGGCGGTTGTCGGCAAACTCGGCCGGCCAAACCCGATTTTTGTTGACGATTTCCGTTTTCTCGCATCCATCGCGAAAGCCGCGCCGAAAGTCACGCTGCCCTCTCCGACGATTCTGCATTTCCGCGGCGGACGCGATGCCATCGACCGCGCCGCCTACCCGGACCTGGCCGAATTTTATTCCGATCTCTCCGGCATTTACCGCGCCGAGCTGGGGCATCTCGCGGAATCCGGCTGCCGCTACGCGCAGATCGACGAGGTGAATTTTGCCTATCTCTGCGACCCCGCGCTGCGCGCCGATGTGGTCAACCTCGGCGAGGATCCGGCGACGCTGCCGAAGACCTATGCAAAGCTGCTCAACGATTCCATCGCCGGGCTTCCGGCGGACATGACAATCTGCATGCATCTGTGCCGCGGCAATTTCGCGGGCTCATGGGTGGCGGAGGGGGGCTACGACCCGGTCGCGGAACTGCTGTTTAACGAAATCAACGTCACCGGGTATTTTCTCGAATATGACAGCGAACGCGCCGGCGGCTTTGAGCCGCTGCGCTTTTTGCCGAAGGGCAAGACCGCCGTGCTCGGCCTTGTCACCACCAAGAATTCCGCTCTGGAGACCAAGGACCAGATCAAGCGCCGCATCGATGAGGCCGCGAAATTCTGTCCCCTCGAACAGCTTGCGCTCAGCCCGCAATGCGGATTTTCCAGCGGAATCGGCGGCGAGGCGATGAGCGTCGAGCGTGAATTTGAAAAGCTGCGCCTGGTCGTGGATGTCGCGCGCGACGTATGGGGCGAAGCGTAAGCGCCCCCCGCAATGCCGGGGCGGTCTACGGCCGCACCCCCGGCGCATCCATCGCCATGCCCTGCGCGCGGGCCATAAGATAGAGCTCCAGCGCGGCGAATTCCTCCGAGCCGTATTCATAGGCCTCGGCCCGCATTCCCGTCATGCAATTGCGCAGGCGGCGCTGCAGCGAGCCGAGCGTCTGCCATTCCAGCCGGTAGACCGGGTAGCCCGTGGGATGGGCCTGCGGCACGCCGGCGCCGGCGAGTTTGCGCCCCCAATTGTCGTCGTGGCAATTGGCGCAGGACAGATTGAGCTGACCCTGCCGGCGGTTCCAGATGGCGGCGCCCTGCGCAATAAAACTCCGGGTTTGCGCATCCAGCGCAATCGAAACCGGCTGGCCCCGCGATTGGCGCGCGATGTATGCCGTCAGCGCCAGCAATTCCTTGCTCTCGCGCGCCAGCGGGGCCGCCTGCTGACGCCCGGCGCGGCAGATATTTATTCTTTCCTCGATATCGACCGGCTTTGCGCGCGCGGCATCGATCGCTGGATGGCGCGCCGAGACGCCTTTCATCCCGGCCTCCGCGCCGCCATGGCAATCCGCGCAGGACTTTTGCGCCGCGCCCTCTTTGCGGCTCCACAGAGCCTGTCCGTCGAGCACCCAGAACATGCCGGGATTGGCGCTGTCGTCATCCTGCATGGCGCGGGTTTGCGGGCCCATGTCATCATAGCCGGAGCGCCTTTCGCCCGGCGCGATTTCCGCGGCCCCTGCCGCGGCCAAACCCAGCGCCAAGCCCGCAGCCAAGGCGCGCAGGGCCCTCACGCGACGGTGATGCCGGCGGTCTCGATGGCCTCGAAACCGTTGTCGCCGGTCCATTTGAAGGTGATTTCGCCGCTTTCGGCGGCGACGGTGGTGAAAGTCAGAAACGGATTGGACGCGATCGCCGATGACAATTCGGCGCGGAAAATCTCGACGCCGTTATAGGCGCAGACGAAATTGCTGATGATGTCGCGCGGGATCATCGCCCCGTTGTAACCGACGCGGAAGCCGGTTTCCATGGGATGCTGAATAAGCGTCTTGATCTCGATGATTTCGCCGCGCGCGGCTTTGGCGGGAACGTTGATGAGGGCGCGGGCCATGGTCAGAGATCCTCCAGACAGGCGGCGATGGTGACGATGACATCAGCGCTGCCGCTCCAGAACGAGCCGTCGCTCATTTGCGCGATGGCGATGATCTTCTGCGTGTCAGCGAGCTTGATGCGGGTTGAAACAGCGGCGCGGCCCGCGCGGGGCCCAAGATACATCGATATGACCTGCGGCTGCGGATTCTTCTCGTTGAAAACGTGGATGGCTTTGACATGATCCGCGGGCGTCATCGGGCTTTCAACGCTGACCGCCATGGAAACAGTGTTGCCGTTTTCGACGAGCTGGGGAATGTCGAGCGCGACTTTTCCAGAGCGCACGGGGGCTCCCCCGGTCACTCTCGTTATTTCCGCGCGCATCGCCTCCGGCGTCGCCGAAGCGCCGCGGCTTGTCACAATCTGAAGAGCGGCCGCGCCGGCGGCGCCGGCCATGAAGCGGCGGCGCGATGGCTGAATCCGCGATGGCTGAATCAATGGCTTCACGGATGCATCTCCTGTCGGGCGCAGGCCCAAGCGCGGCCTTGCGCCTCCATGCCGGCGCATCCTAGCGCACATCGCCTCCGCCTCCCAGCCCGGCGCCGGCTTCACTTTTTGACGGCGCGCCAGCCGATATCGCGGCGGCAAAATCCCCCCTGCCAATGGATGGCGTCGACCCCGGCATAGGCGCGCTGTTGAGCCTGCGCGGCATCCGCGCCGCGCCCGGTGATATTAAGCACGCGTCCGCCGTCGGCGGTCAGCCTGCCGCCCTCAAACCGGGTTCCCGCATGGCACAGAGTGACGCCCTCCATATCGGCGGCGCGCTCAACCCCATGAATTTCCGTGCCCCGCAAGGGCGTGTCGGGATAGCCATCGGCCGCCATGACCACCGTGAGGGCGGTGTCGGGCGACAGACGCACCGGCCCTGGCGGCAGGCGCCCCAGCGCCGAACCCAGCAGCAGCGGCAGCAAATCCTCCTCAAGGCGCGGCAGGATCGCCTGGGTTTCCGGGTCGCCGAAGCGCGCGTTGAATTCGATCAGTTTTGGCCCGTCTTTGCCAATCATCAGGCCGGCGAACAGCATTCCCTTGAAGGGCGCGCCGCGCGAGGCCATGCCCGCCAGCGCCGGCTCGATGATTTCCCGCATAACCCTTGCGCTCATCTCGTCGGTCATGATCGGCGCGGGCGAATAAGCGCCCATGCCGCCGGTATTTGGGCCGGTGTCGCCCTCGCCGACGCGTTTGTGATCCTGCGCCGAAGCGAAGGCCAGCGCGTGTTCGCCATCACAAAGCGCGAAAAACGAGGCCTCCTCGCCCTCAAGGAATTCCTCGACGACGACAGAGGCGCCCGCCGCGCCGAACGCCCCGCCGAATATCCGGTCGAGCGCGGCCTCCGCCTCGCACACGCTCATGGCGACGACGACACCCTTGCCCGCCGCGAGGCCATCGGCTTTGACGACGATCGGCGCGCCCTTCGAGCGCGCATAGGCTTTGGCGGCCTTGGCCGAGGTGAATCGCGCATAGGCGCCGGTGGGAATGCCGAAATCGCGGCAGAGGTCTTTGGTGAAGCCCTTTGACCCCTCCAGCCGCGCCGCCGCTTTTGACGGACCGAAGGCCGGCACGCCCGCGGCTTCCAGATCGTCCGCCAGGCCGGCGACCAGCGGCATTTCGGGGCCGATGATGACGAGACCGATTTGATGCAGGCGGCAGAAATCCGCGACGGCGCTGTGGCTGGCAATGTTGACATCGACATTTTCAGCGCATGCCGCCGTGCCGGGATTGCCGGGCGCGGCGAAAAGCTTTGTCAGCATCGGGCTTTTTGACAAGGCCGCCGCCAGCGCGTGTTCGCGTCCGCCGGAGCCGATGAGTAGAACGTTCATGGGAATCGCCGGGTTCGGAAACGACTTGTTTAACGGCCCGGCCGCGCCGGTTCAATGTTGGCGGCCGGGCACTCCTCTGCGATAGTCGATCGATTGGCCGCGCGGAATTCTATCGATGATCCCCTGGATGCAGCTTGCGAGCGCCGCCATTCCCGGCAGCCGCGGGGAATTGCGTCTGTCGCGGCGCGGCGCGGAGTTTTCGATCCGGCTCGGCCACAACGAACTGATGAACTCCCGTCTCAGCGGCTCCGAGGCGGCGCTGGCAAATCTGACCTGTGAACGGCTCTCCGCCCGCAAGGGTTTGCGGATGCTGATCGGCGGGCTCGGCATGGGCTTCACCCTGCGCGCCGCGCTGGCCGCTTTGGGGCCGGACGCGCGCATCACCGTCGCCGAGCTTGTGCCGGCGGTTGTTGCCTGGGCGCGGGGGCCGATGGCGGACCTTTCAGCCGGCTGCCTTGATGACGCGCGGGTCGCCGTCGTTGAACGCGACGTGGCTAAGCTGATCGGCGCGGCGAAAGGCGCTTACGACGCGATCCTGCTCGATGTCGATAACGGGCCGGAGGCCATGGTTCACGCCGACAATGACGGGCTTTACAGCCTGAAGGGCCTCGCCCTCGCCCGCGCCGCGCTTACGCCGGGCGGCATTCTTGCGGTCTGGTCGCAGGGGCCGGACGCGGCTTTCGCCCGGCGGCTGGCGGATGCGGGTTTTACAGTTGAGGAGACGCGGGTCCGCGCCAATGCGGGCCGCGGCGGCGCGAGGCATGTGATTTGGGTGGCGGTGAAATGAAAACGCAATCGCGCCCGGCCTTTTGAAAAGGCCGGGCGCGACGATGGTTATTGCGTCAGGGTCGGCGTCTTGTGATCGCCGACGATGCCGTTCGCGAGAGTACTGATGAAGGACACATTTGCGCTCGTCAGCGAAGCGGGATTGCTGAAGCCGGTCCATGTCTTGATCGTCTGCCAGCCGCTGGTGAGGTTGTAGAAAGTATCATCAACTTTGTCCGGGTTTCCATAGAACAGGATTTTCTTGTTGGTCTGGTCGATGGAGCTTGAATTCCATTTGGCCAGCAGTCCCGCATAGTCGCGCGGCATGATGGCGGCGGAGGGGTAGCTCGGGTTAGCCAACGAAGCCGGGAAGCTGGGCGGGTGGGAGCCGGCGTCCGTGTAGATGGAGATGATGGGATAGACCACTTCCGCAACTTTGCCGTCGCCGAGGGAGTCGCCCACCTGCGACCACGATGAGCGCATGGCTTCGTTCAGACATTCGAGACCCGATTCCGGCCAGTCGCCGCCGCCGCCGGCGGAGGGGCCGCTGACGAAGGTCGAATACGCGTTATTATCGGCGGAAAGCGTATAGAAGCCGGACGCGAGGAGCGGCACGGAATCGCCGAGAGCCGTGCCGGAAACCGGCCCGCCATAGGGATAGGTGATATTGCCGTGGCTGTCGGTGCTGGTGATATTCCTGTAGCCGTTGCCGCCGAAATCGCGGAAATAGATGACGCGGACGCGGGTCCGGTCAGCCGCCGGCATGCCCAGCGCCACCATCGCGGCGTCAAGATTGGTTTTGAAGTTCAGCGCGTTGGTTTGCACCGCCCCGAGGGTATTATCCATCGAGCCGGTGGCGTCGATGCACATGACGACATCCAGCGCGCGGACTTTGATCGAACTGACCGTGGCTTTCGCGGTAACGCCGACGTTGAAGGCCGCGCCCCAGTTCTGCCCCAGCATCATCGGCTGGGACATATTCACCGTTCCCGTCAGGACGCCGGTCGTCGCGTTGTGCGCGAATGTTCGCGAAGTCACCGTGCCGCCGCGCAGATGGGAGGCCGCGTCGAAATAAGTCTGCGCCACCGTGGCGCGGTCCGCCCCGTTGGCGGCCGAGGTGCCGGCGAGGACGGCCTCGTCGACGGCTGACTGCATCTGTGTCTTCAGCGACACCGCGCGCCCGTAGTCAACCGACAGGGACAGAAGGCCGAACACCGGCAGGAAGGTGAGACCGAACATCATGGCGACGTTGCCGCGCAGGTCCCGCTTGAAACCACGGAGCGGGGAACCGTTCTTGAAAATGGGATTTGAGGTTTTCATTTTCGTCGTCCTCTCAGATTTGATCGAACATGATTAGAATTGTCGGATTAAAAAACTCCGCTTCGAAATGCCCGCCAACCCGTGAATTGCGGTTAGGATTGATAGACCATTAACGCGCCCCGCCGGTTTGCCGCCGCCGCGCGAATCCCGCATATTCGCTGGATGCCTGAGCCCGCTCCCGCCACCAACGCGCCTGAAATAACCGTCACCGAGCTTTCCGGCGCGCTGAAGCGGACCATCGAGGATGGGTTTGGCCTTGTGCGGGTGCGCGGCGAGGTCTCGGGCTGGCGCGGGCCGCATTCGTCGGGCCATTGCTATTTTTCGCTGAAGGATTCCGCCGCCAAAATCGACGCGGTCATCTGGAAGGGCGTCTATGGCCGGATGCGCGTCAAGCCCGAGGAGGGGCTTGAAGTCATCGCGACCGGCAAGGTGACGACATTCCCCGGCAAGTCCGCCTATCAGATCATTGTCGAGGCGATTGAGCCCGCCGGCGCCGGGGCGCTGATGGCGCTGTTGGAGGAGCGGCGGCGCAAACTCGCGGCGGAGGGCCTGTTCGACGCGGCGCGCAAACAGATCATTCCTTATCTGCCAGACGTCATCGGCGTCATCACTTCGCCCACCGGCGCGGTTATCCGCGATATCCTCCATCGCATAGCGGATCGTTTTCCCCGGCCTGTGCTGGTCTGGCCGGCGCGGGTGCAGGGCGAGACTTCGGCGGCCGAGATCGCCGCCGCCATAAACGGGTTCAACGCGCTGCCGGAAGGCGGCGGAATTCCCCGCCCCTCCGTCATTATTGTGGCGCGCGGCGGCGGCTCGCTGGAGGACCTTTGGAGCTTCAACGAGGAGATTGTGGTGCGCGCGGCCGCGGGCAGCATGATCCCGCTGATCTCGGCTGTCGGCCATGAGACCGACTGGACGCTGATTGACCACGCCGCCGATCTACGCGCCCCGACGCCCACCGGGGCCGCCGAAATGTGCGTGCCGGTGCGCGCCGACCTCGTGACACAGACGGCGGACCTTGGACGGCGGCAAGCCGGCGCGATGGGGCGATGGCTGGAACGACAGCGCGTGGATTTGCGGGCGAGCGCCCGGGCGCTGCCCTCGGGCGAGTCGATTATCGCCATCCCCCGCCAGCGGCTGGATCAGGCCGGGGAACGGCTTTCGGGGCGGCTCGGCGCAGGCCTGCGCGACCGGCAAATCCGGCTCGGCGCGGCGGCGCAAAAGCTGGCGCGGCATTCGCCGCAGGCGGAATTCGCGCGCAATCAGGAGAAGCTGCGCAATCTGGGCATGCGTCTCTCCGCGGGCTTGCAGGGCCGCGCCCGGCTGGCGGCGCAGGAGGCGGGAGCGCGCCGCGAGCGATTGACCGCCCTGCGCCGGCGCCTGCTTCCAGCGCTGGCGGCGGCGAACCGGCGGCGGGCGGAGAGGGTGGCGTCGCTGGAAAAGCTGATGGCGTCGTTCAGCTATAAAAATGTGCTCGCCCGGGGCTTTGCGCTGGCGCGTGATGCGCAGGGCAAGCCGCTGCGGCTGGCGGCGGGGGTGGAGGCGGGGGCGAGGCTCCATCTCGAATTCGCGGATGGGATTATCGGCGCCACCGCCGATGGCGCGGCAGGCGGAGCCAAATCCGCGCAACCCAAATCCGCGGAAGCCAAGTCAACCGGAGCCAAATCACCCGGAACCAAGCCGCGCGGGGCGGCGCGGGAGCCGATTGAGGGCGGGAAGCAGGGCACGCTGTTTTGATTATTGGGGCGGGGAGCGAATTGCGAGGCGGCAAAACAAGTTTCGGGAGCGGCAGGGGCCGACTCTCCGCTTCTGTCCTTTGGCTCATCATGGCTTATCGTAACGCGTGGATTGCGTGAGGGCGGACAAAGGAAAACGCGCCACCTCCTCAATCAGCCCGATGAGCCGATGCGCGGCACGCTCGACAATGATTTCGCCGCGCTCAGCGTCCGCCGCTGCGGCATTGCCGCAGGCGCCGGACTGCTGGAGATCCTGCGTCTGCCAGCCGAAGCCGGCGCGGCCATCGGGGGCCAGCCATTTATAATCCTTCGCCATGGCCGCCGACATTGGCACGAAATCCTCGGCATGTTTCATTTCGACGAGGCCGGGATGCAGATGCAGCATGACGCTGGTTTCGACCTCGCCGCCATGGATGCCGAATTCGCGCTCGGCGGCGGAAATCAAATCCTCCGTGTCTGTGATCCCGAACCACGAACAGGAAACGGCGAGCATGCCGAGCCTGACGCGAAGCTCCCGCGTCACGATCTCCATCACCTGCGGCTGGCCGCCGTGGGAATTGAACAGGATCATCCTGCGGCAGCCCGCGCGGAACACGCTTTCGCCGATCTCCCGCCACAGCCGCGCAAGCGTATCGTAGGAGAGGCTGAGCGTGCCGGGAAAGGCCAGATGCTCATTGGATTTTCCCACCGGCATGGCCGGCAGGATGAGGGCCGGAAAATCCGGCGGCATCAATTCGACCGCGCGGGACACAATGCCTGCGTTAATTGCCGCATCGACGCGCACCGGCAGGTGCGGACCGTGCTGTTCGACAGCGCCGACCGGCAGCACGGCAACGATGCCGCTCATATCGAGCGCCGCGAAATCCCGGGTCGTGAGGTCCCACCAATAATGCGATTTCAGCATGGAGCCTCAATTCCCGCGGCGAACGGCGCGGGGCGGGATGATGATCGGCTTAAAATCGCGCTCAATCAACATTTCCGCGATCCCGCCGCGGCCGACACGCCGGAGCCAATCCCGTGCCCGGACCCCGGACCGCCAAGACAAGGCGTGTCGCGGGAGGCGCCCGCTTTCCTTCGCCGGCAAGCTGCACTAACAACTTGTGTCCCCGCACGGAGCCTCCCATGCCCAGCACCATCCTCGTCGAGACCCATGGCAAGACCGGCCTGATCCGCCTCAACCGGCCGCAGGCGCTGAATGCCATTAATGCGGAGCTGATCGACGAGGTCAACGCGGCGCTCGATGGTTTCGAGGCGGATGAGGCCATCGGCTGTATTGTGATCACGGGTTCGGAAAAAGCCTTCGCCGCCGGCGCCGATATCAAGGAGATGCAGGCCAAGTCCTATATGCAGGCCTATCTGGAGGACTTTATCTCGAAATGGGACCGCATCGGCCAGCGGCGCAAACCGCTCATCGCGGCGGTCGCGGGATTTGCGCTCGGCGGCGGCTGCGAGCTGGCCATGATGTGCGATTTCATCATCGCGGCGGAGAATGCCAAATTCGGCCAGCCGGAAATCAAGCTGGGGGTTATGCCGGGCTCGGGCGGAACACAAAGGCTCGCCAAATTCATCGGCAAGTCGAAGGCTATGGACCTGTGCCTGACCGGCCGCATGATGGATGCCGCGGAGGCGGAGCGCTGCGGCCTCGTCTCGCGCCTCGTGCCGCTTGCCGACCTGATGAATGAGACGATGAAAGCGGCGGCGGCGATCGCGGCGATGTCGCGGCCGGCGGCGATGATGACAAAGGAGACGGTCAACCGGGCCTTCGAGACGAGCCTGGCCGAGGGCCTGCGCTTCGAGCGGCGGCTGTTCCATTCGATGTTCGCGCTGGAAGATCAGAAGGAAGGCATGGCGGCGTTTGCGGAGAAGCGTCCGGCTGTGTTTAGGGATAGGTAGGTTCGAGCAGCGAACAGTATGAAAAAACGGAGCCGTACCGCCGCTCCCCCTCGCTATTCGCCCGAAGGAGAGACCATGAGCGGCAAAAACCTCGAAACCGGCGGCATCGGCGATTCCGTGCTGCGCAAAGAGGATTTGCGCTTTGTGCGCGGCCTCGGGCAGTACGGGGCCGATCAGTTTCCTCACAATATGGCGCATGCGCACATGCTGCGCTCGCCGCACGCCCATGCGCGCATCGTCTCCATCGACACGGCGGCGGCAAAATCGGCGCCCGGCGTGCTCGGCGTTTTCACTGGAGCGGACCTGATTGCGGCGGGCTGCAAGCCCATCGCGCATAATCCCAATTGGGAGGGGCCGCCGGATGTGGCGCTCAGCCTGCGCGGCAATGTGTTTCTGACTGAGCATCACGCGATGCCGGCGGAAATTGCGCGCTTTACCGGCGAGCCTGTCGTCATGGTGATAGCGGAAAACCTGTCGCAGGCGCGGGCGGCGGCGGAGACCATCGCTGTGCGATATGAGATTTTGCCGGCGGTGGTTTACGCCGCGGACGCCGTTCTCGACGGCGCGCCGCGCGTTTGGGAGGCGCGTCCCGGCAATATTTCCATCGACGCGGAGGTCGGCGACAAAACAGCGGTGGACGCCGCCTTCGCCGCGGCCGCGCATGTGAGCGTTCTCGACACATGGATTCAGCGCGTCACCGGCAGCCCGATGGAGCCGCGCTCCGCCATCGGCGAATATGACCCGGCCACGGGGATATACTCGGTCCATGCGGGCACAGGCTCCGGCGTTGTGCGCGAGCGGGCGCAGCTCGCGGGCATGCTGAACATTCCCTATGAAAAAGCGCGCGCATGGTGCCGCGACATGGGCGGCAATTTCGGCACGCGCAACACGTTTTTTCCCGAATACGGGCTAATGCCCTGGGCGGCCAAACAATTGGGCCGGCCTGTAAAGTGGGTGAGCGAGCGCGAGGAGTGTTTTCTCAGCGATTATCAGGGCCGCGATCTCACGGCGCATGCGGAGCTGGCGCTCGATGCGCAGGGGAATTTTCTTGGCATCCGCGGCGTCAATCTCAGCAATCTCGGCGCTTACACCGCGCATTTCACGCCTTTGCGCAAAGGCCTTGGCATTATGCAGGGCGTTTACAAAATTCCCGCCGCGCATTTTCGCGGCTGCGGCGTGCTGACCCACACAGTGCCGACGACGCCTTACCGCAGCGCCGGGCGCCCGGAGGCGATTTACGTGATCGAGCGGCTGATCGATATCGCCGCGGCGGAGCACGGGTTCGACCGCATCGAATTGCGCCGGCGCAATTTTATTCAGCCCGGTTCCATGCCCTACAAAAACGCCGTCGGCATCACTTATGACAACGGCGAATATGAGCGCGGCATGGATGCGGCGCTGAAGCTGGCGAATATGGAGGGGTTCGCCAAACGCCGCGCGGAATCGCGCGGGCGGGGGAAACTGCGCGGCCTCGGCCTCGCCAATTATATCGAGGGCGCGGGCGGGGCGCCGCGCGAACGCGCCGAAATCACCATTCAGCCGGAAGGGCGGACGGAGCTCGTGCTGGGCACGATGAACAGCGGCCAGGGGCACGAGACCAGCTTCGCGCAATTGCTCAACGGCTGGCTGGGCGTGCCCTTCGAGACCGTTGACTACGTCGCGCATGACACGCGCCGCGTCAGCGCCGGGGGCGGCTCGCATTCCGGCCGCTCGATGCGCATCGCCAGCCTTGCCATGGGCGAAGCCTCGGACGCGATCATCGAAAAAGGCAAAGACATCGCCGCGCATCTGCTGGAGGCGGGACGCGGCGACATCGAGTTTTCCAAAGGCGTGTTCGCTGTCAAAGGCACCGACCGCAAAGTCGGCATATTCGATGCCGCGAAGGCGGCGGCGGAGCGCAAGGATTTGCCGGCGGAGTTGCAGGGAAAGCTTGACGGGCAGGGCGATCACACGGTGAAGGTTGGCGCGTTTCCCTCCGGCACGCATATTTGCGAGGTCGAGGTCGATCCGGATACCGGCGAAGTGAAGATCGTCGCGTGGCATGGTGTCGATGATGTCGGGCTCGCGGTCAATCCGATGATCCTGCACGGGCAGACGCACGGCGCGGTGGCGCAGGGCGCGGGGCAGGCTTTGCTGGAACACACGCAATTCGATCCGAAGAATGGCCAAATGCTGACCGCTTCGTTCATGGATTACGCCATGCCGCGGGCCGGCGATATGCCGTTTTATTCATGCGAGCTGTTGGAAATTCCCGCGACCAGCCACCGCTACGGCATCCGCCCCGGCGGCGAGGGCGGCACGACGCCGGCTTTGGGCGCTGTGGTCAATGCTGTCGTCGATGCGCTGTCCGGGCTCGGCGTGCGCCACGTGGAAATGCCGACAACGCCGCAGCGCGTGTGGAGGGCGATTCAGGCCGCGAAGGCGCGGAAATCATGATTCAGTCCCTCAGAGGCATCGTCGCCGCCATCGCCACGCCGGTCACTTCGGCGCTGACTCCCGATCACGCGCGTTTTCTGGCGCTGGCAAAACATCTGCTCGCCAACGGCTGCGACGGCCTCAACGTGCTCGGCACGACCGGGGAGGCGACTTCGTTTTCGCTGAGCCAGCGCAAGGCGCTGATGAGCTTTGCCGCGCGGGAATTGCCGCGCCAACGCATGATGGCCGGAACCGGCGCGGCATCGCTGGGCGATGCCATCGAGCTGACGCGGCACGCGGCGGAGCTGGGGTTCGGCGCGGCGCTGGTGCTGCCGCCGTTCTATTATAAGGGTGTCAGCGACGACGGCGTCTTCGCCTATATCGAGGCCATCGTTGCGGCGAGCGCGGAGCGGCCCGTGCCGCTGTTTCTCTATCATTACCCCGCGCTGTCGGGCGTTCCTTACACACCGGAACTGACGGGGCGGCTGATCGCGGCGTTTCCGGAACGCGTGCTGGGCGTCAAGGATTCCTCCGGCGATCTGGCGTATGAGCGGCTGCTGGCCGGGCGGCATCCCGGCTTTGCCGTCTATCCCGCCAATGAGGCGACGCTGCTGGAGGGACGCGGCGGGATTTTCGCGGGCTGTATTTCGGCCACCGCCAATCTCAATGCGGACCTATGCGCGCGGGCATGGCGGAGCGGCGAGGAGGCCGCGCTGGAAACCGCTGTGCGGCTGCGCAGGCTGTTCGACGGCAAGCCGCTGGTGGCCGGCGTCAAAGCGGCGCTGGCGCATATTCATCATGACCCCGCGCTGGCCGCGCCGATGCCGCCCTTGAGCGCGTGGGGAGAAGCGGAGGCGCGGGCGCTGGGGCGGGATATCGACGCCGCGCGCGCCTGACGTGGAGAGCCTCTCCCTGGAAATCATCGCGCTTCTCGCCGCTGTGGCTTTTGCGGCGGGTTTCGTCGATGCGCTGGCCGGGGGCGGCGGGCTGATCACAGTGCCGGCGCTGGCGCTTGCAGGGCTTGATCCGATCAGCGCCATCGCCACCAATAAATTGCAATCGAGTTTCGGCTCGGCGTCGGCGATGCTGACATTTTGGCGCGCCGGGCACCTGCAATGGCGGGAGATTGCCCCCGTCATGGTGTTTTCGGCGCTCGGCGCGGTGATCGGCGCGTCTTTTTTGACGAGCCTGCCCGTGCGGTTGGTTTATGCCGCTCTGCCGGTCATTTTGATCGCGGTGGCCGCCTATTTCACGCTGTCGCCGGGCCTGAGCGATGCCGGCGGGCGCCAGCGCATATCAAAAGCTTTGTTTACAGGCGCTTTCGTGCCGCTGATCGGCGCTTACGACGGGGTGTTCGGCCCGGGCACCGGATCCTTTTTCATGGCTGGCTTCACCGCGCTGCTGGGCTACGGGATCGTCCGCGCGACGGCGCAGACGAAAGCCGCCAATTTCGCCTCCAATATCGCGGGGCTGGCGGCGCTGAGCCTCGGCGGCCATATTGTGTGGGCGCTCGGGCTGGCAATGGGCACAGCGCAGGTTCTGGGGGCAGCGCTGGGGGCGCGGGCCGCGATCAGCTCCGGGGCGAGGCTTATCAAGCCGCTGGTGGCCGGCATCTGCCTGCTGTTGGCGCTGCGGCTGCTGGCCGACCCCGCGGGGCCGTGGCGCGATCTTTTGGGGCGCATTGCCGCTTTGCGTTGACGGGGCCGCCGTTTCGCGCTTATAAGCCCGCCACGTTCCGCGCCGGTGGGCTGTGGACCCAAGATCTATGAGGCGAGCCCCTGCGGCCAGCCTGTTTTCGAGGATAATATGGCGAATACGAGTTCGGCCAAAAAAGCCGTCAGAAAGATCGCGCGCAAGACGGCCGTCAACCGCTCGCGCCGCACGGAAATGCGCACTTACGTCCGCCGGGTCGAGGAAGCTCTCACAGCGGGCGACGCCAAGGCCGCGCAGACCGCTCTGAGCGACGCCGAGCCGAAGGTGATGCGCGCCGCCCAGAAGGGCATTCTTCACAAAAACACCGCGTCGCGCAAAGTCTCGCGGCTGACGGCGCGGGTAAAAGCGCTGACGAAATAATTCACCGCTTCGCGCGGGGATATTCAAGGCCCGGCCCAACGCCGGGCCTTTTTGCGTTTGGATCGCGCGGGCGCGTAACAAAAAAGCCACAAATTATTTTTGTGGCGGTTTTGCAACATCAAAAACCTGTTGGAAAGAAATTTCCAACCCGCCAAACCGCGCAATAAAAATTGCGTCGAATCAATCCATTGGAATGACAGCGGCGGGCCGGGCCGCGAACCGCGCGCTTGACTCGCTGGAAAGCGGCGACAGACACGCGAAAAGCTCCGCACGCTGTCAAAAAAAATGTCGCGAAAAGTTAACGAACTCTTAATGCCGAAACAATGCGTTAGAAACCGCAACCAAAAAAAAAGCGCGCATGCCGGGGTTTTGGCTGAAACGGCAGCGCTGCCGTGGACAAAACCGCTTGCGCGGGTGAACCGCTTCCCGCAAATTGGCTTCACTGAACCACGGGACGAAACCACTCACACAGGCGCTTCGCGATTTACCGCAGTGACTTATTTTTGCAGCGGGGACACGTCTATGTTCGCGGCAGAGACTGAACTCAAGAAACTGAACTCAACGGCGCCCATTTTGAACCAGCGCAATTCCTTCGCCAGTCGAAAAACACTTGGGCTCCCGCGCGGCATCCGCAACGCGGCGGGCAATCCGGACGGCGAAATGGAAAAGCGAAGTTTGACCTACGATTTTTTTCTCACGCGTTAATTTGCATCCGGGCCTGATCCCGACTGGAAATCTTGATCACTCAAATAAGGCGCTTATGGGCAGCGCGCGGGGGTACTATGTCTGAAGCTATTTTTTCAAGGGCAAACTCTGCCGGCTGGCCGCGGCGCCGTCAAAGGCCGCGTATCGAATTGCCGCCGCGCCAGGCGCGCGGCGCGAAGACAAACCGCTATCGAGCCGGCTGACGCCCGCGCCGCAGCGGCGCAGGCCCTGTCCAAAATTATTAGAGACCTTCGAACCGCGGCCCGGCAAGGCCAGCGCTTTCTTTGCCGCGCCGCCGCTGTTTCCCGCACTCTTGCCATTGGCTCATCCCATGCTCAGCGCCGCCGTCCAATTCAAAATGCCCTCAACCGGTGGAACCCTTGCCATGTCTGAAAGCGCGGAACGCGAAGTTTTGTGGGAACGGGTCCGGCGCCGCCTGAAGGCGGAGGTCGGCGAGGCTATTTTCGGCGCCTGGTTTGGACGGCTGGAGCTTGACCGCGTCGAGGGGGGCATTGCGAATTTGTCAGTGCCGACGAAGTTCCTGAAGAGCTGGATTCAATCGCATTATAATGACCGCATATTCGCGGCGCTCCAATCGGAAATCGCCGCTGTCGCCTCGCTGTCGATCAGCGTGCGCAACTCGTCGCGGGCTTTCGCGCGCCCCGCCGATGCGGCCGATGCCGCGCCGGCGCGGAACGGTTTCAACGAGGCGCCGCCCGCCTCCTTCAGCTTCCGCCGCGATGGCGATGCCGCGCCGGACGCATCGCTCAACGGCGGGAGCGCGCAGCCTCCGCGGCCCGGCGTTGTTCACGACGGCGACGGCATGGCTGGCTCGCCGCTGGAGCGGCGGCTGACTTTCTCCAGCTTTCTTGTCGGCCGCTCCAACCAGTTGGCGCATGCGGCGGCGCAGCGCGTCGCCTCCGCCCCGATCGGCGAGACGCCGCTGTACAATCCGCTGTTCATTCATGCGGCGGTCGGGCTCGGCAAAACCCATTTGCTGCATTCCATCGCTCACGCCTCGGCGGAGGCCGGCCGGCGCGTCATTTATCTGACAGCCGAGAAATTCATGTACCGCTTTGTTTTCGCGCTGAAGGCGCAGACGGCGATCGCGTTCAAGGAGCGGCTGCGCGGCATCGACACGCTGGTCATTGACGATGTGCAGTTCCTCCAGGGAAAATCCATCCAGAATGAATTCTGCCACACGCTGAACGCGCTGATCGATTCAGGCCGGCAGATCATCGTCGCCGCCGACCGCCCGCCGGGCGATCTGGAAAGCCTCGATGAGCGCGTGCGATCGCGCCTTTCAGGCGGGCTTTGTGTCGAAATGACATCGCTCGACGAGCCGCTGCGCCTCAAAATTCTGGAGACGCGGATTGCCGCCGCGCGCGCCGCGCAGCCGGGCTTTGAAGTCGCCCCGGCGATTGTCGCCTATGTGGCGCGGGCGATTGAAACCAACGGCCGGGACCTCGACGGCGCGGTGAGCCGCCTGCTGGCGCGCGCGACGCTGACCGGCGCCACGCTGACGGTGGAAATGGCGGAGGACGCCATCCGCGATCTCGTGAGAACGCGCGAGCCCAAACGCGTCAAGATCGAGGACATTCAGAAACTCGTCGCCAGCCACTATAATGTCAGCCGCGCGGATATTTTGTCATCGCGCCGCACGGCGACCGTGGTGCGCCCGCGCCAGATCGCCATGTATTTGTCGAAGGTGCTGACCCTGCGCTCGCTGCCGGAGATCGGCCGCCGTTTCGGCGGGCGCGATCACACAACGGTTTTGCACGCCGTGCGCAAGATCGAGGGCCTGTCGCGCACGGACACGCCGCTCTCGGAGGAGCTGGAGCTGCTGAAGCGGATGCTTCAGGAATAAGCGGGAGGAACAGGCGCGGGGACCGGGCGCAAAAAGCGCTGGCTTCGGAAGCCCGGATGTTCTTTAGTGCCGCCCGGGCGGGAGCCGTCCCACAGGCAGCAGAGAGGAATTTCCATGGGCGAGAGCATCACCTTGACCGCGAGCGACGGCGTAAGCATAGGCGCTTACAAGGCGCAACCCTCCGGCAAACCGAAGGGCGGCATTGTCGTCATCCAGGAAATTTTCGGCGTCAATCACCATATCCGCGCCGTGGCGGACCTTTACGCGGCGCAGGGCTATCTGGCCGTCGCCCCGGCGCTCTATGACCGCGTCGAGCCCAACTTTGAATGCGGCTACGCGCCGGCGGACATTCAGACGGGAGCCGCCATCCGCGGCAAAACCGATCATGCCAAGGTCCTGCTGGACCTCGCGGCGGCGGTGAAAGAGGCCGCCAAGGGCGGCAAGGTCGGCGTGGTCGGCTATTGCTGGGGCGGCACGCTGACCTTCGCGGCGGCCTGCCACATTCCCGGCATCGCGGCGGGCAGCGGTTATTACGGCGGCGGCGTGGTGAACATGGCGGGCGATGCGCCCAAAGCGCCGGTCATTATGCATTTTGGCGAGACCGATCATTCGATCCCCATGACCGACGTGGAAAAATTCAAAGCGCTGCGGCCGGAGGTTCCGGTGTATGTCTATCCCTCCGGCCATGGATTTAATTGCGACGAGCGCGGGGCGTACCATAAGGAATCCGCTGATCTCGCGCGGTCGCGCACGCTGGAATTTTTCGCCAAACATCTGTGAGGGCGGGCCGGCATGATCGTCGAAAACGAAAAGCAACTGACACAGTTCGCGCTCGACGTGATGGGGCGCACGCCCGACCCGCGGCTGCGGGAGATCATGACGTCGCTCGTCACGCATCTGCATGGTTTCATCCGAGACACGCGGCTGAGCGAGCGGGAGTTCCAGGACGCCTGCGCGATCATCGCGGAGATGGGCCAGCGCTCGAATGACACGCATAACGAGGTGGTGCTGATGGCGGGATCGCTGGGCGTCTCCTCGCTGGTGTGCCTGCTGAACAACGGCGATCACGGCAACACCGAGACAAACCAGAATCTGCTCGGACCGTTCTGGCGGCTGCATTCGCCGCGCACGGAAAACGGCGGCAGCATTCTGCGCTGCCCGACGCCGGGCGTGCCGATGTTCGTTAAAGCGCGTTTCACGGATACGTCCGACAGGCCGGTCGCCGGCGCGGAGGTCGATGTCTGGCAATCCAATGACGAGGGCTTCTACGAAAACCAGGATGAGAAACAGGCGGACATGAATCTGCGCGGCAAATTCACCAGCGACGCGGACGGCATGGTATATTTCCGCAGCATCAAGCCGCTCGGCTATCCGATTCCGACGGAGGGGCCGGTCGGCCGTCTGCTGCGGGCGCAGGAGCGGCATCCCTTCCGTCCGGCGCATCTGCATTTTCTCGCGGCCAAGCCGGGGCATAAAACGCTGATTTCGCAAATTTACGCCAGCGATGACCCGCGCATCGAGACCGACGCGCAATTCGGCGTGACACGGGCGCTGGTCGCCGATTACGTCAATCACAAAGACGGGGCGCCGGCGGCGGATATCAAGGGCGAATGGGCATCGCTCGACTACGCTTTCAAAATGGAGGCGGGGGAATCCCGGCTGCCGCGCCCGCCGATCAAGTGAGCGGCCTCTCCCTCTCCGTGCTCGACCAATCGCCGGCGCTATCGGGCGCGAGCCAGGCGCTGGCCATCGGCGAAACCATCGAAATGGCAAGGTTTTGCGAGGCGCTGGGGTACAAGCGCTTCTGGGTCAGCGAGCATCATGGCTCGCAGACCATCGTTGGATCGGCGCCGGAGATACTCGTTGGCGCCATTGCCGCGCAAACCACGCTCATCCGCGTGGGAACGGCGGGCATCATGCTGCCGCATTACGCGCCGCTGAAAATCGCCGAGCAGTTTCGCGTGCTGGAGGCGATCGCGCCTGGGCGGATTGATTTGGGCCTCGGGCGCGCGCCGGGCGGCGATGGCTTCACATCCTTCGCGCTCAATCCCGGCGGGGACCGGGCGGTGGAGCGTTTTCCCGCCGATGTTCGCGACATCGTGGCTTGGACCTCGGACGCGCCGCTGCCGCCAGGGCATCCGCTGGCTTCCGTAAAAGTCACGCCGCAAACGCCGGGCGCGCCGGAAGTGTTTGTTCTGGGCTCTTCGGATTATGGCGCGCAGGTGGCCGCCTATCTCGGGCTGCCCTTTTGTTTCGCCGCGTTCATCAGCGAGCGCGGCACCGGACCGGCGCTGGATATATACCGAAGCGGGTACCGGCCCAGCGCCCGGCATCCTGAGCCGCTGGCGATGGCCTGCGTTTTCGCGCTGGCGGCGGATACGCGGGCGGAGGCGCTGAGGATTTTCGCGACCCGCGCGCGGGCCCGGCTCAACCGCGATCTTGGGGTGCGCACGGCCCTGCTGTCGCCTGATGACGCCATGGCCGGGGCCAGCGCCGCAGAGCGGGCCCGGGCCGAGAGGCTGGCGGACGAAGCGTTTTTGGGCGATGGGCCTGAATGCGCGGACAAGCTCCGGGCGTTTGCGCGCGAACATGGCGTGGCGGAACTGGCGATTCTCACACACACTTACGATATCGCGGACCGCAAACGCTCGTTCGCCCTGTTGGCCGGGGAGTTTGGCTTGGCCGGCGCGAAGTGACAGCGCCGCGCGGCAATTGCCCGCCGCCGCCGGATCGGTTACACGTTCGCGCAGGCGCCCGTAGCTCAGCTGGATAGAGCGTTGCCCTCCGAAGGCAAAGGTCAGGGGTTCGAATCCCTTCGGGCGCGCCACCCCGTCCCGCAATGCGGCAAGGGCTGACGGGACCGCATGACCGGCGCTGAATTCGATCATCTTTATGGCGAGGCGGAACCGGAGCTTGTCGCGGCTAGCGCCGGCGCGCGCCAATATTCGCCGCTGTTCCCGGGCTCGCCGGACCTTGCCAAGGCGCCGCCAGGCTCGCTGAACGGGCTGGCCATGCTGGCGCCGCCGGGCACGCTGGAGCGGCGGTTTGCCATCGCAGAGGCGCTGCGGGCTCTGGCGCCGGGCGCGAAACTTATGGCGCTAGCGCCCAAGGATAAGGGCGGATCGCGCCTCGCCGGGGATTTGCGGGCGCTGGGCTGCGTTTTTGAGGAGACCGCGCGGCGCCACCACCGCATCTGCGTCACGCAGGGGCGAGGCGATTCCGGCGCCGTTGCGGCGGCCATCGAAGCGGGCGCGGCGCGATTTATTGTGAGCACGGGCCTGTGGTCGCAGCCGGGCGTCTTCAGCTGGAACCGCATCGACCCGGGCAGCGCGCTGCTGACAGCGCATTTGCCCGCCCTGAAAGGCGCCGGGGCGGATTTGGGCTGCGGCATCGGCGCGCTGTCGCTGCGGGTGCTGGCCTCGCCCGCGGTGTCGCGGCTGACCATGATCGACATTGACCGGCGGGCGATTGAAATGGCGGGGCGGAATGTCAGCGATCCGAGGGCGGTGATGCTTTGGGCTGACGCGCGGGCGGCCGGCTCCCTCAAAGGGCTGGATTTTGTGGTGATGAACCCGCCGTTTCACGAGGGCGGCATCGAAAATCAGGCCCTGGGGCGGGGGTTCATCGGCTGCGCGGCGGGCGCGCTGCGCAGCGGCGGGGTCTGCTGGCTGACAGCCAACCGCCATCTGCCTTATGAAGCTGTGCTGAAGCCGCTGTTTAAGCGCGTCAATCTCATCGCGGAAGACGGCGGCTACAAGATTTACGAGGCCCGGAAATGAGCGGCGCGCCTTTGCTTCGGCTGGATCGGCTGCTCGCCAATCTCGGCTATGGATCGCGGCGCGAAATTCAGGAGATGGCGCGGCAGGGGCGTATCACGCTCGCCGGCGAAGCATTGCGCGATGTTGAACAGCGGGTGGCGCTGACCGCTGATTTGAGCGCGCGGCTGAGCATCGACGGCGAGGCGGCGGATCCGCTGCCCGGCCTCGTGCTGATGATGAACAAGCCGGCCGGCGCAACCTGCTCTCACAAAGAAGCTGGACCGCTGGTGTATGATCTGCTGCCCGGGCGCTGGCGGCGGCGCGAGCCCGCCATATCCAGCATCGGGCGCCTCGACAAAGAGACGTCGGGCCTGCTGCTGCTGACCGATGACGGCGCGTTTCTGCATCGGATCATTTCGCCGCGCGCGCATATTCCCAAGCGTTATCTGGCGGAGTTGGAGCTTCCCCTGCGGGGCAATGAGGCCGCGGTTTTCGCCTCCGGGCAATTGCGGCTGGCCGGCGAGGCAAAGCCGCTGCTTCCGGCCGAACTGGAAGTAATTTCGCCGCACAAGGCCGCTGTGACGCTTTACGAGGGGCGCTATCATCAGGCCAGGCGCATGTTCGCGGCGGCGGGCAACCGCGTGCTGGCGCTGCATCGAACCTCTGTCGGCGGGCTGAGCCTGCCCGACAGTCTTGAGGCCGGCGGTTTTGCGCTGCTGGACACGGCGCAGCGAGCGTCCGTTCTGTCGGGCCCGGCCCCGCTGGCGCTTGAGCCGCGCATCTAATATCGTGCACGGGGAAACGTCGGAAAATCCGCGCTCCAGGGAGGAACGTGCATGCTCAACCGCAGGCAATTTGTGCGCGCAGCCGCGGCAACCTCGGCGCTCACGCCGGTGCTTTCAACGGATGCGTCCGCGCAAGCCTATCCCGATCACGAAATTCATTCGATCGGCATGTTCCCGGCCGGGTCCGGCGCGGATGTCATGGTCCGCTATTTCTCCAACAAGCTTGCCGAGATGACCGGCAAGACAGTTGTCGTCGAGAACAAGGCGGGCGCCTTCGGCAATATCGCGACATCCTATGTGGCCCGCTCAAAGCCGGATGGCTACACGCTCTACATCGCGCCGGGAAGCTCGGTGCTGGCCGCCGCGCCGTCGCTGTTCAAGTCGCTCAACTATGATCCGATCAATGATTTTGAGCATATCACGACGCTTGTCAAAGTGACGTTCATTCAGATCGTTGCCGGCAACAGCCCGTATAAAACCGCGGCGGACCTGTCGAAATTTCTCAAGGAGAAGGGCGACACAGCGTCTTATGGCTCTGTCGCCAACACGGGTCTTGTGGCGAGCGAGCTGTACAAACAGTCGGCGGGGCTAAAGACGGTCGAGGTGAAATACAAAGAGGTGCAGGCGATGCTCGTCGATCTGCTGGCGGGCGCCATCGCCTTCTGCCACATCGACGTGGCGAGTGTGCTTGGGCAGCTTCAGGACGGCGCGGTGCGCGCGGTTTCAACCTCATCAACCCAGCGCATCCGGGCGCTGCCGGATGTGCCGAGCGCGCTCGAAGCGGGGATCCCCAATCTGGACCTCGTCGCGTGGTGGTCCGTGCATGTGCCCAAGGGCACGCCAAAAGCCATCACGGATCAGCTTGAGGTCTGGTTCAACAAAATCGCCTCGGATGAGGTCGTCGGCAAATGGGTCGTCAACATCGGCTTTGATCCCTACCCCGGCAATTCGAAACTGGTGCGGGAGCTGCTGGAGAAAGACACCAAGGCCTGGGCGGACTATGTGAAGCTCGCGAATATTCCGCCGATCGGGTAAGAGCCGGCCGGAGGGCCGCCGCGGCCAGCGCTTTGCCTTGGCCCAAGATTTGCTCGACAAGACTTGCTCGACAAGACTTGCTCAACAAGATTTGCTCGACAAGCGCGTGCTTTGGCGCGCCACGCTCGGAGGGGTATTTGACCGATCTCGACCAAGTCACTTTGCGGCGGCGCGGCGCCGGCCTGATTGGCTATGATCCCGCCAACTCCGCCGGCGGTTACACGCTGATCGCCCCGCAGACCGATGGCGGGCGCGTGACATTGATCGATATGGAGGGCGCGCCCGTCCATGTCTGGCAAATGCCGCAGAGGCCTGGCCGCCATGCGGTGCTGCTGCCAAATGGAAATCTCGGTTACAACGGCAACCATCCGGATTCGCCCGACCTCTATCTGGCTTGGTCGATGTGGCACGGCGGCGCGTTTTCCGAGGTTACGCCGGCGGGAAAAACCGTCTGGGAATTCACTGACCTCACCCACCATCACGACGCGCAGTGGCTGGCCAACGGGAACCTGCTTTATTGCTCGCTGGAGCCGCTGCCCAAAGATTTCGCGCGGCGCGTCCTTGGCGGCAGCCCGGCGAACGATTTGGCGGACGGGACGGTCTACGGCGACGTCATCAAAGAAGTGAACCGCAAAGGCGACCTGGTATGGCAATGGAAAGCCCACGAGCATTTGCGGCCTGAGGATCACCCGATCCATCCGTTTTTCGACCGCTATCATTGGCCGATGATCAACGGTTTGTGCGCGACGGCCGGCGGGCTCGTGCTGATGAGCCTGCGCACGACATCCGGCGTCATCGGCGTCGAGCGGTCGTCGGGCGCTGTTAAGCTGCGCCTTCATCATCCGCTGGTTTCACAGCAGCATGCGCCCTCGGAGCTTGCCGGCGGCAACATTCTGATTTTTGACAATGGCAATTTCCGGCCCGGCGTTTCGACGCCCTATTCGCGCGTCATCGAGGTTGACCCGGCGACCGGGGAAGCCGCGTGGATCTATGCCGATCCGCACAAGCCCGCGTTTTTCTCCTCCTACATGGGCGGCGCCGAGCGATTGGCGAACGGCAACACGCACATCACGGAATCAACCACCGGGCGGCTGTTTGAGGTGACGAGGGACGGCGCCGTTGTATGGGAATATGTGATCCCGCAATTCGCCGAATATCCGGAGGCCGCGGCGCGGCGGACCGGCGGCGGCATGACCAACAGTGTTTTCAAAACATTCCGCTACCAGAAATCGCAGCTGCCATGGCTGTGAAACACGAAGGCATTTGCTGATGCCGGGCCCGGCGGCCGTCTTCGCGGGTTCCCGGGATTCCTGGGTTGCGCGCGCGCTTGAGCCGCTGACCCCGCTGCTGTCGTTCGCCATGGTGCTTGCCGTCTGGTCGCTGGTCTGCCTTTCGGGAATCGTTTCCGACTCGGTGTTTCCGCCGCCCTGGCAGGCGTGGGAGGCGGCGGTGGAACTGTATCAGACCGGTGTCCTCGCATCCGATTTCGCGGCATCCATATCGCGGGCGGCGATAGGATTCGCGATTGGCGCGACGCTGGGAATCGCGACGGGGCTGCTGACCGGACGCACCGCTCTGTTCAGTCTTCTGCTGAACCCGTTTCTGCGGGTGATGCGCCCGATCCCCGCCATCGCGCTGGTTCCCGTTGCCATCGTCTGGTTCGGCATCGGCGAGGGATCCAAATATTTTTTGATTTCCTACACGGTGTTTCTGACCGTCTGGTTCAACACGCATCACGGCATGGAATATGTTCCCGACATCTACATACGCGCGTCGCGCTGCCTTGGCGCGCCGCGCTGGCGGGAGTTTTGCACCGTCACCATCCCGGCGGCGGCGCCGCATATTCTCGGCGGCATCCGGCTGGGCGTCGCGCTGGCGCTGCTCAGTCTTGTGGCGGCGGAATTGAGCGGCGCGACCTCGGGCATCGGCTACCGCCTGCAGGAGGCGCGCCAGTATATCCGCACCGACCGGATGTTCGCGCTGCTGATCGAATTGGGATTGCTGGGCGCGGGCCTTGACTGGATCGTCAATCAGATCGGCCGGCGCATCGTGCATTGGGAGCAGGCGTGAGCGGACGCGTGGAAATTCAAGACCTTTCCATCTCGTTCCATGGGCGCGGCGGCGCGACGCAGGCGCTGGCGCCGACGAATCTAACGCTGGAGCCTGGAACTTTTACCGCGCTGATTGGCCCGTCCGGCTGCGGCAAATCAACAATTCTCAATGCGGTCGCCGGCTTTATCGCGCCGACAGCGGGGAAAATTCTCATCGATGGAAAGCGCATTGGGGGCCCCAATCCCGGTGTGGGCGTGATATTCCAGCAATATGCGCTGTTTCCCTGGCTCACCGCGCTGAGCAATGTGAAGTTTGCGTTGAAGCGGCTGAGCCTGCCGAAGGGCGAGATGGAAAGCCGCGCGATGGATTGTCTCGCCGAGGTCGGGCTTGCCGACGCCGGCGGCAAATATCCAGGACAGCTGTCGGGCGGAATGAAACAGCGCGTCGCCATCGCGCGCACGCTGGCCGGCGAGCCCGGCGTGCTGCTGATGGACGAGCCGTTCGGCGCGCTGGACGCGCAGACGCGGCTCAGCATGCATGAATTGCTGCTGCGCATTTGGGACAGGCGCAAGGCGACAATCCTTTTCGTCACCCACGATGTTGATGAGGCGCTGGCGCTGGCGGATATCGTTCACGTCATGGCGTCCGCGCCGGGACGGGTGATTGCGACCCATGTTCTCGATGCGCCGAGGCCGCGGGCCGCCTCGAAATTCGACACAACGTTTCCCGGTTTGCGGGAATCCATTCTCGGTTTGCTCAGACCCGCCGTTTCCACGCAATGAAAGGATCGAACCCATGAAAAACCAGCTTTGCCTATGTGTCCTCGCCGCGCTTGCGTGCGCGCCCGCCGGCGCAGCCGATCTCGCGCCCGTCACGCTTGCCTGGGCGCCCAATCCGCAAACGCCCCAGATTGATGTCGCGATAGCCAGAGGGTTTTTCCGCGACGCGGGCCTCGACGTGAAAACAGTGTCATTCCCAACGGGCAGAGAGGCTTTCGAAGCGCTCGCGGGCGGACAGGTGGATATGGCCTTCATGGCGGAGCTGCCGGCGACCATTGGCGCACTGCGGGCTCAGCCTTTCGCGGTTGTCGCCGATTTATCGCGTTACCGCGGCAGCCGGCTGATTGCCAATGCCAAGACCCTCGATATGAAAACAACAGCGGACGCGGCGGGCAAAAAGGTGGGACTGACGATCGGCGCCAATCTCGATTATTTCACCAGCCGGCTTTTCGCGGCGGCGAAAATCAATGTGACCATCGTCAATGCCTCGCCGCCTGATCTGCTGCCGGCGCTGCTGCGCGGCGATATCGATATCGCCGTGCCCTTTCCGACTTTTTATCCGGCGGCGGCGAAAGCGCTCGGCGAGAACTACCGCGAGGTTTTGCCGGGCGGATACGCGGTGCATAACATCGTCGCGGCATCCTCGCCGTTCATCAAAATGAAGCCGGCGGAACTGGAGAAATTCATCGCCGCCCTGGTGAAAGCCGACGCGATTGTGCGCGCCGGGCCCGCCGCCGCGCAGGCGCTGGTGGCCGAAAATCTCAAAGGCGCGTTCACGCTCGAATCCGTCACGAAAATGTGGGGCGAGTATGATTTTCACACGGAGCTCGCCGACGATCTCACGGACCTGCTCGTTGATCAGGGCGCGTGGCTGATTGAAAAAGGCGCGGTTAAGGGCGCGGCGCCGACAGCGGCGTCCATGCGGCCCTATATCGCCGAGGCCGCGCTGCGCAAAGCCGACGCATCGGCTGTTCGCCTGAAGTAAGCCGCCGACCGCGCCCAGCCCGGACGATCAGCCTGGACGATCAGCCTTGGCGACGTATTTCGGCTTCTTCTTTTTCGGCGCGGATTCGCTTGCCATCGGCTCGCCGTTCGCGCCGAGGCGCTCGATGCGGATGTTCTCGCCGCCGGGCTTTTTCATGTTGACCGCGAACTGCGTCGCGACCGCGGCGGTCACCTCGAACTTGGTTTCGCTCTCGAACACGCGGATCGCGCCGATGTCGGCTTTGGTGATGCCGCCTTTTCGGCAGAGCATCGGCAGCAGCCATTTGGGATCGGCATTGCGGGCGCGGCCGATGTCGAGGCGGAACCAGGCGCCGCCGGCAAATCCAGCCGCGCCGCGGTCGCGTTGCGGCTTGAAGCTTTGGGGCGGGGCATTGCGCGCTTCACGGGGCTCGCGCCCCTCACGCGCGGGCGGACCGTCGCCGGGATCGACCACCTCTTCGACGGCGGGCAGGCGGGCGCGGTAGACGCGGACCAGCGCCGCGCCCAATTGCTCGGGCGTGCGCTGCGCCAGCAGCAGCCGCGCCATGGCGATATCCTCTTCGCCGGGGGCATCGGTCAGCAGCGGGTCCCGCAGCATGCGCTGCTGGTCCAGCCTGCCGATCTCCTCGGCTGTGGGGGGGCCGCCCCATGAGGCGCGCACACCGGCGTCGCGCAGCATCATTTCAGCGCGGCGGCGGCGGATGGCGGGCACGAGAATGGCGCTGACGCCTTTGCGCCCGGCGCGGCCGGTGCGCCCGCTGCGATGCTGAAGCGCTTCTGCATCGTGCGGCAGCTCCGCGTGGATGACGAGCTCGCAATTGGGCAAATCAATGCCGCGCGCGGCGACATCGGTGGCGACGCAGACGCGGGCGCGCCCGTCGCGCAGGGCCTGCATGGACTGGTTGCGCTCGTGCTGGCTGAGCTCGCCCGACAGCAGCACCGCGTTGAAGCCGCGCTCCTGAAGCGTCGCCTGCAAATGGCGCACGGCTTCGCGCGTATTGCAAAACACGATGGCCGTTTGCGCCTCGACGAAGCGCAGCAGATTGACGACGGCATGCTCGGTCTCTTTGGGCGCGACGCGGATGGCGCGGTATTCGATGTCGGCGTGGCCGCGGTCGCCCCCGGCGACGTCAATGCGCATGGCGTCGCGCTGGTAGCGCTTGGCCAGCGCGGCGATGGTTTTGGGGATCGTGGCGGAAAACATCAGAGTGCGGCGGTTGTCCGGGGTCGCCTGCAATATGAATTCGAGGTCCTCGCGGAAACCAAGGTCAAGCATTTCGTCGGCCTCGTCGAGAACGACGGCAACGAGGTCGGTTATATTGAGGGCGCGGCGCTCGATGTGATCGCGCAGGCGCCCGGGCGTGCCGACGACGATCTGCACGCCGTCCATCAGCTTGCGGCGCTCGACCTTGGGGTCCATGCCGCCGACGCAGGAGACGATGCGCGCGCCCGTGTGCTTGTAAAGCCAGGCCAGCTCGCGCTCAACCTGGAGGGCCAGCTCGCGGGTCGGCGCGATGATCAGCGCGACGGGCGATGAGCCCTCGAGGATTTTGCCATCGGAATCGAGAATGGACGAGGCGATGGCGAGGCCGTAGGCGACCGTCTTGCCGGAGCCGGTCTGGGCGGAAACAACGACATCCCGGCCCTCGGCCTGAGCGGCGAGAACCGCTTTTTGAACGGGCGTCGCCTCGCTGTAGTCATGCTCGGCGAGCGCGCGGGCCAGCGTGGGGCTGGTTTCAGGAAATTTCACTGGATTTGGCCTGGTGCAAGGGGCGCCGGCGGCTGGCTTTCATCCGCTGGCGGGGGCGGGCGGGAATTCCCGCTTCCGCATTCGAAGAGGGTCTTTACGGCAGTTGCGGCGGCAACGCCAGACCCGCCAGAAATGCCCCCGCCTCGTCAGCGATTTCGCGCCGGCGCTCCCCGCCCATGTTCTCCAGCGTCCGCAGGGGCATGGCCATCCGCGCGTTGCTCTTCAGCCGCTCGCGGTTTTCGATCATGAAATTCCAGTAGAGGTAGTTGAACGGGCAGGTTTTGGGGCCTGATTTGATCTTTGGATCATAGCGGCAGGGGCCGCAATAATCGGACATGCGGTCGATCCAGGCGCCAGAGGCGGCGTAGGGCTTGGAGGCAAGCAGCCCGCCATCGGCGAATAGGGTCATCCCGTGGGTGTTGGGCAGTTCCACCCAGTCGAAAGCATCCGCATAGACGGCAAGATACCAGGCTTCGATCTGCGCCGGCTCGATGCCCGCAAGCAGGGCGAAATTGCCGGTCACCATCAAGCGCTGAATATGGTGGGCATAGGCGTTGCGGCGGGTTTCGCCGATTGCCTGCGCAAGGCAGTTCATGGGCGTTTCGCCGGACCAGTAGAACCAGGGCAGCGCCCGGCGCGCTGTCAGCGCGTTGGTCGCGGCATAGCCGGGCATGCGCAGCCAGTAGATGCCGCGCACATATTCGCGCCAGCCGAGTATCTGGCGGATGAAGCCCTCCACCGCGTTCAGCGGCGCCTCTCCGGCCTTGTAGGCGCGCTCCGCCGCGACGCAGACCTCGCGCGCTGTGAGCAGGCCGAGGTTGAGACAGGGCGACAGCAGCGAATGCCAGAGATAGGGCTCGCCGGACTTCATCGCATCCTGATAATCGCCGTAAAGCGGCAGGCATTTGCCGATGAAATGCCCGAGCGCTTCCAGTGCGCCTGCTCCCGCGTGACAGCCCATCCGAACCCTTCGATATCGCCGAAATTCGCGCTGAATCGGCGGGAGACGAGATCGATGACTTCCAGCGTAACCGCGTCCGGGTGAAACCGTTCGCGCGGGGGCGGGCGCAGGCCGCGCGGCAGCGCCTTGCGATTGTCGTGATCGAAATTCCACTGGCCGCCGGCGGGATCGTCTCCCTCCATCAGGAAACCCGTTTCCCGGCGCATCTCGCGGTAAAAAAACTCCATTCGATAGGATTTACGGCCCGCCGCCCAACGGGCGAAACGGCCCCGCGGGCATATAAATCGATCATCCGCGCGGATATCGACGGGCAGGCCGAAGCTTGCGGACCAACCGCGCATCATCTCCCAAACGCGCCATTCCCCGGGTTCGGTTATCACAATCCGATCCGGCTGATGACGGGCGATGGCGCGCTCAAGCTCGCCGGAAAAAGACCCGGTATTTTCGGGATCGTCGAGCCTGATATAATCGACACGCAGCCCTTCCGCGGCGAGTTCGGCGGCGAAATGGCGCATCGCCGATAGAATCAGGGCGATCTTTTGTTTGTGATGGGGGACGTAAACAGTCTCCTCCGCGACCTCCGCCATGAAAATCACGTCGCGCGCGGGATCAAGCCCGTCCAGCGAGGCGAGCGAACGGGTTAGCTGATCGCCCAAGATAAAGCGCAGGGCTGCCATGTCAGATCGCCCGCGATTGACGGCGCCAATCGCCTTTGCAGCGCTCGGAACAGGTTTTCACCTCTTCCCAGCTGGCCCGCCATTTTTTGCGCCAAGCAAATGGGCGCCCGCAGGCAAGGCAGGTTTTTTCAGGCAGATTGGGCTTTTTATAGCTTGGCGGCGGCTCGGCTTTCACCATGGGACAGACGCGCCCCTGTGATCGAAAAAACCGCCGGAATCTTTTGGCTCTAAACGAGCAATGACTGCGAGCAACCGCTCGGCTGCCGCATCCGGCGTCTGAACTTCAAGCCCGGTTCTGGCGAAAGGCTGGGACAGGGAGGTGGCTACAGTGCCCGGGTGCAGCGCGGCGCAAATGGCGGCGGGCCGGGTCCGCGCCAATTCAACCGCCGCTGTGCGGATCAATTGATTGAGCGCGGCTTTGGAGGCGCGGTAGGAATGCCAGCCGCCGAGGCGGTTGTCGCCGATACTCCCGACGCGCGCTGACAGCGCGGCGAAAACAGATTTGCCGTCGCGCGGCAACAGCGGCAGAAAGTATTTCATTAAAAGAGCGGGGCCGATGGCATTGACGGCGAAAGCGCGCGCCATATGCGCGGGATCGATATCGCGCCAGCTTTTTTCCGGCGAGGCGCCGCCGCCGTGCAAAAACCCGGTGGCGATGATGGCGAGGCGCAAGGGCATCCCCGAAGCCGCGATCCGGGCGGCGGCGGCGGCGGCGCTGTCCTGCGATGTGATATCCAGCGCGGGATCGGCGCGCCGGGACAAGGCTATAACCCGCGCAAAGCGGCCAACGCCGCGCAACCGTTCCGTTAGAGCCGCGCCGATGCCCCCGCCCGCGCCGATAACAAGCGCGAGCCCGCCTTCTGGAAAAGACGCGCCCGCATCGGCGGAAATTTCAGGATTTTCCATGGCTTTGCAACGCGGAATTCGGCGCGCCGGATCACCTGACGCGGAGCGAATTCACGCCGCCGAAAAGCGCGCCCGGTCATGCGGCGCGGTGAAATCAGCGGGTGTTCCCCGGGGTATAATGCCGTTGGGGTTGGCTTTGGCAATCGAGAAATAGTTGATGACGTAATAGCGCGGCTTGACGGTGGCCGCGACGCCGGGCCGGCTGTGGAGATCGCGGGTGTAATTCGACAGGTTCGGATAATCGGCGATGCGTTTTTTGTTGCATTTGAAGGCGGAGAAATAAGCCACGTCAAAACGCACGAGCGTCGGAAACAGCCGCCAGTCCGCCTCGGTGATTTGCGGGCCGGCGAGATAGCGCTGCCGCGACAGAATTTCCTCAAGCTGATCCAGCGCGGCGAACAGGCCGTCATAGGCCTCGTCATAGGCGGCCTGCGATTTGGCGAAGCCGCAGCGGTACACGCCGTTGTTGACGTTGTGGTAGACCAGCGCGTTGAGCCGGTCGATTTCGGCGCGCAGCGGCTCGGGGTAATAATCCGCGGTGTCGCCGGTCAGCGTGTTGAAGGCGCTGTTGAACATGCGGATGATTTCAGAGGATTCGTTGTTAACGATGCGTTTGGTTTTCTTGTCCCACAGAGCGGGAACGGTGACCTTGCCGGTATATTTCGGCTCGCTCGCGCAATAGGCCTCGTGCAGATAGTGAAAGCCGTTGACCCTGTCCGGCAGGCAGTCGGGGAATTCGGCGCTGTCCTCGTAAGTCCAGCCAAAAGTCCGCACGCCGGGCAGGCAATAGGCGACAGATATGACATCATCGAGTTTCTTTACCGCTCGGTAGATGAGGGCGCGGTGCGCCCACGGGCAGCCGTGCGCGACATAGAGGTGATAGCGCCCGGCCTCGGCTTTGAAGCCGGATAAGCCGTCCGCGGTCACTTCGCCCCGGAAAGCGCTGTCGGCGCGATTAAATCGGCCGCTGTCACCGGTTTCCTGCGGGAGTTCGCCGTCATTCCAGACGCCGTCAATCAAAACGCCCATGGCCCGCCCCCGCCGCCGGCAAAGTTTTGCTTCGCCGCGCTGAAAAACTGTGCGATGAGGCTAGCTGCAAGGGTCGCCGCAAGCAATCTCGATGATAGCCGGCGACCGCGCAAAAAAAAAACGTGAAAGGGGAAGCCATGGCCGCGCTCGCCGAATCTGATTTGATCAAGATCCTCGGTCCGGATTTCCGCTTGATCGAAGCCGCCGACCAAAAATCGAAGGGCGTCGAAGCGGAGGAGCGCGAAGCGCGGGCGAAGATAGAAAGCCTTGAGGATGGCAAATTCCCGGCTTGGGTGACGATATTTGTCGGCTTGGCGCTGCTGATCTCCACTTGGTTTACCGTGACCGGACGCGAGTTCATGATCCAAACCATAATCGGCGCGGTTATTCTGGCGGCGGGAATCGCCATTTTGATCCGCATCGGCGTGAAATTGACTGAGTTCCGCGCGCTGGCTGCCCAGCTGCATCAGGCCACTTCGTCGCGGTGACGCCCACGCTGCCCGGCAGTGCAGACCCCGGGAGATCAGGCAGTCCGGGATATCGTGCTGGCGGGGGCGGGGCATGCGCATGTGTCGGCGCTGCGTGAATTTGGCTTGGCGCCGCCCCCGGGCGCGCGGCTGACGCTGATCACGCCGGAAATCCTGACGCCTTATTCGGGCATGCTGCCCGGGCTGATTGCCGGGCGCTGTGAATTTCACGACGCGCATATCGATGCCGCGCGATTGGCGCGCTTTGCGAAGGCGCGGCTGGTTCAGGATGAGGCCATCGGCATCGACACCGCAAGGCGGCTGGTGATTTGCCGGAATCTTCCGCCGGTTCCTTACGACTTGCTGTCGCTGAACATCGGCTCCGCTCCCGACACCGGGGATGTGCCGGGCGCCGCCGAATATGCGATTTCCGTCAAGCCCATCGACGGATTTCTGGCGGCGTTCGAAGGCCTGCGCCGGCGCGCCGCCGCCCGGTCCGGCCCGTGGCGGCTTGCGCTGGCGGGCGCCGGCGCCGGAGGCGTGGAGCTCATTCTTGCTATTGAGCACCGGTTGCGGCGCGAGGCGGCGCAGGCGGGCCGCGACGCCATGGCGCTGGCCTTTACGCTGGTTTCGGACACGGATGACATTCTGCCGGCTTTTCCCGCGGCTTTCAGGGCGCGGTTTCGCAAAATTCTGGCGGCGCACGGGATCGACGCGGCGACGGGCGCGGGCGCGGCGCGGGTGGAACCGGGAGGTCTGATCCTCAGCAACGGGACGCGGATTGCCGCCGACGAAATTCTCATGGCGACGCCGGCCCGGCCCGCCGCATGGCTTGCGGACACCGGGCTGCCCCTCGACGGACGCGGATTTCTGCGCGTGGACCAAAACCTGCAAGCCGAAGGCCGCCCGGACATTTTCGCCGCCGGCGACGTGATCGCTTTTGCGCCGCGCGCCCTGCCGCATTCCGGCGTTTATGCGGTGCGCGCGGGGCCGACGCTCGCCGGCAATCTGCGCCGCGCGCTGGCGGGAAGGCCGTTGAAACCCTTCAGGCCGCAGCGGCAGGCGCTGTATCTGCTCTCCGACAGCGCGGGCCGCGCCGTGGGAACCCGCAACGGTCTAGTGTTCGAGGGAGCGTGGGCGCTGCGCTGGAAAGAGCGGATTGACCGCGCGTTCATGCGGCGGTTTGCCGGCCTGCCGGATGGTTGACGAGGCGGAGTCTTTCCCGAAAGGCCTCAATACTTATCTGTCAATAGACTGAATTCTCCAGCATTTCCAATAAATTAACCTTGTCCAGCCAAAGCTGAACCCTAGGGCTTGAGAACCGCCCGGGCGGCCAAGGGCGGGCACGCGGATTGCCCGTTAGAAGGCCGGAACGGCTCCCGGCAGGAATAACCGCAATGGCAAGTCACGAAATCAATTCCGGAGCCGCTTGGGAACAGCGATTGCCCGCTTGGCTTCGGCGGTTTGCGGGCTACGACGTCAGCGACGATCTGCTGCGCGATCTCGTGGGCAGCATTTTCGCGTCAGCCAGAACCATCATTCTCGGCAATACGATCGGCGCGGCGATTGTTTTCGCCACTTGGGCCATAGAAGGCGACAGGTTTTTCGGTGTCTGCGCCTTCACATGCCTGTGTTTTGGCGTGCTGCGCATCCGCACGCTGCTGGCTTACCGGAAAATCAGTCATCTAAACGACGGACGCCGGGAAACCATTGCGTGGGACCTGCGGTTTTTCATGGAAGCCTGCGCGTTCAGCGCCACGGTGGGCATCAACACCCTGCTGATTATGCTGACCTCGGACAGCGAGACAGCGCGCATCCTGGCTTTTGGAACCGCTATCGGGTTCGCTTCGTCATTTGTCGCGCGCAATGCGGCGCGGCCGCTGCTGGTGTTATGCCAGGTCTCCTGCGCGATTTTGCCGGCGGCTGTCGGCTTCCTGATCGACAACCGCGCCGATTCAGGCTGGATCGCGCTGTTCATCGCCGGCTATATTTGCATCAACGCCTTTATCGCCGGCAATCAGTTCAGGCACCTCTGCAACACGTTTCAGGCGAGCCGGCGCATCGAATTCCTCGCGCATTACGATCCGCTGACGGGCCTCGCGAACCGGCTGACGATGACGCAGGAGATCGCCGCCGCCATCGGCCGCGGGGCGGAATTCGCGGTTTGCTATGTGGATCTCGACCGCTTCAAGGAGGTCAACGACACGCTGGGACATGCCCGGGGCGATGAAATGCTGAAAACAGCGGCCGCCCGCCTCAAGGGCGCGCTGGGGCCCGGGGATTTCGTGGCGCGGTTCGGCGGCGATGAATTCGTCGTGCTGCTGGACAATTGCAACGCGGTGCGGGCGGAGGCGACGTCGCTGAAACTGTGCCTCGCGCTGTCGCAGGCCTATCTCATCGACGGCAACAAGCTGGAGAATTCCGCCAGCCTCGGCATATCCCTTTACCCGCAGGATTCGCGCACGGCGGACAATCTGCTGAAGAATGCCGATCTCGCGCTCTATAAGGCCAAGGCGGCCGGGCGCGGCACACTGCGCTTCTACACGCGCGAAATGGAAACGGCGCTCAGCGACCGGCTCGAGATGGAGCGTGACATGCGCGCTGCCATCGCCGGCGAACATTTCGCGCTGGTCTATCAGCCCATTGTCGATCTGCGCACAGGCGAGACCGCGTCCTGCGAGGCGCTGATCCGCTGGCCGCACCCGGCGCGCGGAACGATCCCGCCCGGCGCTTTCATCCCGCTTGCCGAGCAAACCGGCATGATCTGCGAAATCGGCGAGTGGGCGCTGATGCGCGCCTGCCTCGACGCGGCGTCATGGAAGTCACAGGCGAAAGTCGCGGTCAATCTCTCGGTGGTGCAGTTCCGCGATCCCGAGCGGCTCGTCGCCGCCGTTGACCGGGCGCTGGAGGCCTCGAAGCTCGACCCCGCCCGGCTAGAACTGGAAATCACCGAATCGCTGCTGCTGGAAAACGGCGAGCGGACGATGGAGGCGCTGGCCTGGCTGAAGGCGCTCGGCGCGCATATTTCGCTGGACGATTTCGGCGTCGGTTATTCAAGCCTTAGCTATCTCTCGCAATTCCCCTTCTCCAAGGTCAAGATCGACATGGTGTTCACCCGCTCTGTCACCAGCGACAAAGCGTCGAGATCGATCATCTCGGCGGTTTGCGGCATCGCGCGCGACCTCAGCATGAAAGTGGTTGTCGAGGGCATCGAAACCCCGGCGCAGCAGAACGCCATCATCGCCCTCGGCGCACAGTACGGCCAAGGCTTTTTGCTGGGCCGCCCGCAAATGCAGGCGGATATCCTCAAACTGTTCGAGGCGCGGCTGGCGGCGTGAACAGCGCGGTCCGTTCACAGGAAAAGCGTGGAGACAGGCCCCGCGCGGGCCGCCGGGATTGACCGGACGGCGCCGCGCTGGTTCACATGCGCCGAAGATTCTCCAGAACGCATGGGATCGGCATGAAGACCAGCGCACCAAAGCCCCCGGGCGCGGCCGGCCGGGCGCGGCTCGCCGATATTATTTTCGCGTCGTCTTTCGGGCGGGGCGAGATCACGCTGGCCTCGGGCCGCAAAAGCGATTTCTATTTTGACCTGAAGCCCACGATTTTCAACGCGGAGGGCGGCGCGCTGATCGCGCAGCTTTTGCTGCCGGAAGTCGTGCGGGCGCGAGGCGAATTCGCCGGCGGGCTTGAGCTGGGGGCGGTTCCGCTGGCCGCCCTGGTCAGCCAAGCCAGCATAGCGGCGGGCTCGCCCGTCAATGGGTTTTTCGTGCGCAAACAGGCCAAGGGGCACGGCGCGCGCAAACTCGTGGAAGGCCTGCCTCGCGGCGCCAGCCTCGCGGGCAAACGCGTCGTCATTCTGGAAGATGTGACGACAACCGGGGATTCGGCGTTCAAAGCGGTGGAAGCCTGTGCCGGGGAGGGCGCCGATGTGGTGCTCGTCCTATCCATCGTCGACCGGCAGGAAGGCGCGGCAGAGAGTTTTGCGGCGCGCAAGCTGCCGTTCCAGGCTTTGTTCACTGCGCAGGAATTCCTCGCGAGGAAGCAGAGCGCTTAGTCCCGCGCGACAAAACACACGGCACGGCTGCTGCGCAGCTTTGAGCAGAGAAGGCCCGCCTCCTCCTTCGAGAGTTCGGCGACGCGTATCCGGTAAACCGGCCTGTCCTTAACGCTGGCGGGCCAGATCGTGAGATCGCGGCGGCCGAGATCCCCCGACAGCCGGGTGCGCAAGCGGTCCGCCAGCTTTTGCGCCTCTTCCTCGTTCGGCGATGAAGCGAGCTGAATGAAATAAGCGGCGGCGGAGGGCTGCGCGCGCGCCGAAACCGCGGGCGCGGAGGCCGCCGCGGGAACGATTGGCGGCGTCTGTGTTTTGACAATTGTGGTGTCAGCGGGAACGGCGGCAGCGCGCTCCGCGGCTTCCGGCTTGCCGGGTGTCGTAACGCCAGAGGCCGCGGTCATCGCAGCCAGCGTGTTGCGCAAATCGGCGGCCCGGGTGGTCAGCGCGGCGCCGTCAGCCGCGTCGATCAGCGTGCCGTCGGGACGCAGCGCGATGGTCTTCACCATTTTGGGCGCCAGCGGGCCGCCGGGATTCGCGCCGGCGCGGGCTGCCGTTTGGCGGCTCGGTTTTGGCAAATCAGCGGGCGCCTCCGCGCCGTCAGCGGCGATGAGAGCGGATTGAAAGGCGTCCTCCGCCGTGTCATCCGCGCCGCCGCGGTATTTGAACGGCGCCGTGGAGGCCGAGACATACGGCGTCGAATCCGCCGGGACTTTTTGATAGCGGGCGTATTGGGAAGCGGCAACGGACGCCGCGATAAAGGCGAAAGCCGCGGCCGCCGTTTGGAAACGCAGGCGGGCGGCGCGCGCCCCTGGCAACAACGATGGCTGCCGGAAGGCTATGATCTCGGTCATGGAAAGGCTCCCGCAAGGGATTGGATTGGCAAAATAAAAAGGGTTTTCCGCTTCACAACACCGGCGGATGGCGGAATAAAATAATTCCGGTATCCGGTTTCTAAACAGGTGGAGGTTGCGCGACCATGGTAAACAGTCCGTTAAGGGCGGGGCATCCGCGTCGCGGTCCCGTCTCACGCCTCATCATATTTGACATAGGCAAAGCGCTCGTCGGTTTCGGGCACGCCCTCCAGCGCCCCGCCGGCGCGGCCCGGGCGCCACATCACGACCTCCTCGATTTTGGCGGCGAGTTCGAAATCCCGATCCGTTATGCCGCCGGCGTCGTGGGTTTGCAGGCGCACCTCGACGGAGGGCCAGGACGCGTGAATATCGGGATGATGCCAAGCCGCCTCGGCCAGGTGGCCAATGGCGTTGACGACCATCAGCGTGCCCTTCCAGCCGTGGGTTTTGTAAACCCGTTTAAGAAACCCGCTGTCATGGCGCCAAAACGGCAAATCCGCCGCAAGCCTGCCGGCAATTTCATCGGCGCTAAGGACCCGCAATTTCGCTGGATGGGCCATGGGACCTCCGGCCAAGCCGGCTGGTGAAAGAGCCCCTGGCGCATCCGCCGCGGCTCAATGGAGCATAGCGGTACCGCATCTCCCGTCAAACCAAAACGCGCCGCGCTCGACAGGAGCCGGCGCGCGGGATATTTATCACTTCACAGGAGAACCGCATGCTGATTATTTTGAACCGCCGCGGATTTGCGCTGCTGGCCATGCTTGCGGCCAGCGCGCCCGCGCTGGCGCAGGACAAGCTGAAAGTCGCAACGGGGCAGCGCGGCAATTGGGACACGTCGGTCGGCGAAATCGGCCAGCGCGCCGGTATTTTTAAGAAGCACGGGCTGGAGCTGGAGATTCTCTACACCCAGGGCGGCGGCGAGACCCAGCAAGCCGTGATTTCCGGCGCGACCGACATCGGCATCGGAGCCGGCACGATGGGCGCCATCGGCGTTTACTCGAAGGGCGCGCCGGTGCGCATCATCGGAGCGGAGACGACCGGCGCCTCCGACCTTTTCTGGTATGTGCGCGCGGATTCGCCGATCAAGTCATTGCAGGACACCGCCGGCAAGACCATCGCTTTTTCAACGCGCGGCTCCTCCACCGACAGCATCGTCGCCGCCTTGATCCGCGAATATAAACTCACCGCAAAGCCGACGGGCACGGGCAGCCCCCCCTCGACGCTGACGCAGGTCATGTCGGGACAGGTCGATATCGGCTGGGCCGCGCCGCCGTTCGGCTTGGAGCAACTCGACCGCAAGGAAATCCGCATCATCGCCAGCGGCAATGACGCCGCTGTCTTCAAAGGCCAGACCGTGCGCACTGTGATCGCCAACGCGCAGGTGCTGAAGGACCGCATGCCGGTGATTGAGCGTTACATGAAAGCCTATCGCGAGACGGTCGACTTTATGTATGCGGACGACAAAGCGCTGGAGGTCTACGCGGCCTGGCTCGGCATTCCCCTGCCTCTGGCGCGCCGGACGCGGGACGATTTCTTTCCCAAAGCGGCGATTGATCCCGATATGATCGTTGGCCTCGATCTTGTGATGCCCGACGCTGTCGCGATGAAATTCATCACCGCGCCGCTGACCAAGGCGCAGCTGGATGAATTGATTCAGATTCCGCCGCGCTGAAGGGCATTACCCCTCCATCATGCCATGAACCGGCCCCATGTAATCGCGCTTGGTGAGAGGCGCGCCGCTGTGGCGCAGCAGATCGTAGCATGCGGCGCAATGAAACATGAGGTGCGGCAGACCGAAATGGATGACGAAATCGGGGCCCTTGAATTTGCGGACGGCGGGCCCGACGGGAAACGCTATAATTCTGTCGGCGGCGGCGTCGATGGCGGCGGGGTCCTGCGCTTTCACAAATTCAATGGCTTTGGCCACGCGCGCGCGCAACGCCTCGAAAGTCATCTCGTCATCGGCGAATTTCGGCGGCTCGGCGCCGGAGAGCTTGCCGGTAATGGCCATGCCCCACATGGAGGCCACGCGAACCTGTTTGGCGAGGTCATACATATCCGGCGCGAAACGCGCTGTGAGCAGCGCTTGCGGATCGAATTTCTTTTCGGCGGCGAACGCGCCCGCTTTTTCGAGGACGCCGGATAAGCCGGCAAGCATCTGCGCGATGACGGGCGCCGAAATTTGATAAAGCGAAATCGTCATTGGGGTTTCTCCGCCGGGCTTGGCTCAGCCAGATGCTTGGCTCAGCCATAGGCCAGGCTCAGCCATAGGCCAGGCCGCCGCGGGCTTCAAGGCGCCGGCCTTGCGCTTCCCGGCCCGGCCTGAATAGATGCGCGGGATTTTGGACCCAACGGGGATGCGATCCATGGCGCACAGCGATCTCAAGGAAAAACTCATTGATGCCGGCAAGGTGCTTGTCGCCGAGGGCCAGGACGATTTCACCCGCGGCCATATTTCCATGCGGGTGCCCGGCGATCCCGGGCATTTTTACATGAAGGCGCATTCCATCGGCATGGACGAGATCACGATGGAGAATATACTGACGATCAACCTTGAGGGCGATGTCTCCGCCGGAACAGCGAGGCGGCACAGCGAGGTTTATATCCACTCGGAGATATTGAAGGCGCGGCCCGATTTGAACTGCGTCATTCACACGCATCCGGTTTACGCCTGCGCCTTTGCCGCCACCGGCAGGCCTCTGCGGGCGCTGAGCCAGCCGAGCGCGCTGTTCTATAAGGCGCTCGGTTTTTACACGGACACAATCAATCTCATCCGCACCCATGAGATGGGGCGCGGGGTGGCCAAGGCGCTCGGCCCGCACAAGGCGGTGATCTTGAAAAATCACGGCGTTATTGTCTGCGGCGAAACGATTGAGGAGGCGGTCGTCGCGCTGATCATGCTGGAGAATGCGGCGCAGGTGCAATTGATCGCGGAGGCCGCCGGCGAATGCGCGCCGGAATTTCCCGAAGCCGACGTGCGCAAACTGCAGCACGATATTTCCCGCGTCGATCAGTTCGCGGTGAATTTTGATTATCTTGTGCGCCGGGTCCGGAGGCGGGAAGCCAGGAACTAAAGCGGCGCTCTAGGCCGCGAGATCGGCGACGACCGCATCCAGCACGGGAAAGCCTTCCGATGTGACGCGCAGAAAGCCGTCGGCGGCGATTTCGATCATGCCGTCGTCGCGCAGCGAGGCGATGCGGCCCGCGTCGAGGGATTTTCCGGTGAGCTTTTCGTAGCGCAGGGGATCGATGCCCTCGGCGAGGCGCAAGCCCATCAGCAGGAATTCATCGCCCTGCTCCTCGTTCGAGAGGAGGTCGTTCTCAACAAGGCCGTGGCCATCGGCTTCGACCACGGTCAGCCACATTTCCGGATGTTTCTCGGTTGAATGGGCGACGCGGCCGCGCGGCGTCAGGAGGCGCCCATGGGCGCCGGGGCCGACGCCGGCGTATTCGCCATAGCGCCAATAGATGAGATTATGACGGCTCTCGCCGCCGGGGCGGGCATGGTTGGAAACCTCATAGGCGGGCATGCCCGCGCGCTCCATCAGTTCCTGCGTCGCATCCCACAGCTGACGGCCCGTTTCCGTGTCCGGCAGCGTCAGGCGGCCCGCATCGCGCAGGCGCTCAAACATGGTGTCAGGCTCGATCGTCAGCTGATACAGCGAGAGATGCTCGGGCGCGCGGCGCAAGGCCTCCGTCAGTTCGGCGCGCCATGCCTGAACAGACTGGCCCGGACGCGCGTAAATGAGATCGAAAGAGGCGCGGTCGAAAACCGATGCCGCGACCTCCACCGCGCGCATCGCCTCTTCAGCCGTGTGCAGCCGCCCCAAGGCTTTGAGATCGGGATCGTTCATCGCCTGGACCCCGAGCGAGACACGGTTGACTCCGGCGGCGCGGTAGCCTCGAAAGCGCTCCGCCTCGACGCTGGTGGGATTGGCTTCCAGGGTGATTTCCGCCCCGGGAGCCATGCTCCAATGGGAAGCAATGCTCTCAAGGATCGCCGCGACGGTTGCCGGGGCCATGAGCGATGGAGTGCCGCCGCCGAAAAATACCGATGAGACGGTACGCCCGGGAGCGAGGGCCGCCCGGTGGGCAAGCTCAGCCCGGAATGCAGCGACATAGCGCTTCTCGTCCACGGGTTTGGCCCGGACGTGGCTGTTGAAATCGCAATAGGGGCACTTCGACAGGCAGAAGGGCCAGTGGACGTAGACCGCGAATCCGGGGTCGAAGGGCTTGAGTCGGCTCGCCATGGCGGTTTATCGCACAGCCGGGGCGGCGGGTCACGCCGTCTCGCCTGTCAGACCCGGCGCAGGGGATTGGTGAAGGCCAAAACAACGCCCGCCGCCGTGAAAACGCCGATAAACAGAAAGGCCGCGCGAAACGCCGCCGAGATATCCGCTTCGACGGCGGCGCGCCGCGCCGGCTCCAGCGCCTCAAGCGCCGCAGGGCCGAGATCGACGACACGGCCGAATATCCCCAGCGTCTCGGGATCGGCAAAGGCAAGCGAAGCAAACAAAGCGCTGTTCAACAGGGCGACGCCGAAGGCCGCGCCGACGGTGCGGGAGAATTGCACCGAGCCGGCGGCGGCGCCGAGGGCCTTGCGTCCAGCCGCCGATTGGACCGTCACCTGAACGATGCTCATGACCGTGCCCATGAAAAACGCGCCGATGGACAGGGTGACAAGGATTTGCATTACGCTCATGCGTTCGCCGCCCGCGGCAAATGTCAGCATCGCCGCTGTCGCGAGAATCAGCCCCCACGATGGAAACACCATGGTCATGCCGGTGCGCGTCACAAGACGGCCGGTGAGGATCGAGCCGACGCCGATGGCGATGGTGACCGGCAGCAGAATCATGCCCACCTGCGAAGGCGTGGTGCCGTGGGTGACGCGCAGATAAAGCGGCAGAAACGCGATCAGCGAGGTCAGCGACGCTCCCGTGCAAAAGGCCATGCCATTGGCGCGCCAGATGGCCGGCTGGCGGAAGAGGGTGAGCGGCAGGAGCGGCGCCGAAGCGCGGCTTTCCTGACGCAGCAAAAACACAAGCGCGATGACCGATACGGCCAGCAACGCCAGAGCGCTGAACGGAAACCCATTCTCAAAATGCCGGGCCCGCTCCAGAGCGATCAGCATGGGGACAATGAAAGCAATGAAATAGGCAAGGCCGGGAGCATCAAAGGACCAGCCTTCCTGGCGCACGCCGGGCTTTGCGGGAAGGCGCAGCACCAGCAGAAACGCCAGCAGACCGAGCGGGCCGTTGACGAAGAATATCGCCCGCCAGCCAAAATGCTCCGTCATAAAGCCGCCAAGCACAGGCCCCAGCGCCGCCGAGGCGGTCGCCACTGTCGCCAAATAGCCTTGGTAATGCCCGCGCTGGCGTGGCGGCACGACTTCGCCGATCAGCGCCTGCGACAAGGCCATCAGCCCGCCGCCGCCAAAACCCTGGAGCATGCGCGCGCCCGCCAGCCACAGCGCCGAAGGCGACAGGGCGCAAATCAGCGACCCCGCCATAAACACCGCCAAGGCGACGAACATCAGCCGGCGCCGGCCAAATCGGTCGGCGAGATAGCCATAGAGCGGCGCGGCAATGGTGGCGGCGACGAGATAAGCGACGACGGCCCAGGAGACGCGCTCGACATCGCCCAGCGAGGCCGCAATGGCCGGCAGCGCGCTGGAAACAATGGTCTGGTCGCCGACCGCCATGAACATCGGCAGCATGACCGAAGGAAACACGGCGCGGAACAGGGCGGGGGTCATCGCCGGATCGAAGGATCCGCTGGGCAAAGTCACAGGCAAGTCCCGATTGGCCGGCGGATGGCCGGGTTCCATGGTCATAAAGCGCCGACGGCTTTCAGCCAATCAGAAAGGCGGCGGCTTTGCGGGTTGCCGCAAACGGTGTATCTAACTGTATATAGCGCTATTCCGCTCCTTGCGCTGGTCCGCGAGCCAATGTCCTTCACGCCAGACGAAACCACGGCCATTTGGCTCAGCCTGCGGATCGCGGTGGTCGCGACGCTGATCTCGCTGCCGCCGGCGGTTTTGGCGGCTCATGCGCTGGCGCGGCGGGAGTTTTGGGGCAAATCCCTGTTCAACGCGCTGATCCATTTGCCGCTCGTGCTGCCGCCGGTGGTGACCGGCTATCTGCTGTTGCTGGGGTTTGGCCGGCGCGGACCGTTCGGCGAGTTTTTTGACGCCTGCTGCGGCATTGTTTTTTCGTTCCGCTGGACGGGCGCGGCGCTGGCCGCGGGGATCATGGCGTTCCCGCTGGTGGTGCGCGCGATCCGGCTCTCCATTGAGGCCGTCGACCCGAAACTCGAAGCCGCGGCATCGACGCTCGGCGCCTCGCCTGTGACGGTGTTTGCGACGGTGACGCTGCCGCTGGCGCTCCCCGGCGTTCTCGCCGGCGCCATCCTTGGCTTTGCCAAAGCGCTCGGCGAGTTCGGCGCGACGATCACCTTCGTCTCCAATATTCCCGGGGAGACGCGGACCATCGCCACGGCGATCTACACGAACACGCAGACGCCCTCCGGCGACGCGGCGGCGATGCGGCTGACGATTGTTGCCGTTGTCATAGCCACGGGCGCTTTGCTGCTGTCGGAGCTCTGCGCCCGCAGCGTCTCGCGCAAGGCGATGGATCTGTGAGTTTCGACATCGGCATCCGCCACCGCGCCGGCGATTTCGCCCTGGACGTGTCCTTGTCACTGAAGGGGCCGGTTTCCGCGCTGTTCGGCCCCTCGGGGGCGGGCAAGACGACACTGCTGAATTTGCTGGCTGGCTTGGCGCGTCCCCGGGAAGGGCGCATCGTCATTGACGGCGAGCCGTGGTGCGACACCGCCGCTGATATATTTGTGCCGCCCCACCGCCGGCGCATCGGATATGTGTTTCAGGACGCGCGATTGTTTCCGCATTTGAGCGTGCGGCGGAATTTGAACTACGGCCGGTGGCTGGCGCGCGGGCGCGGCAAGACCGTCACTCTCGATGAGGTCACGGCGCTGCTGGGACTGGAGCCTCTCTTGGCGCGCCGGCCGGGCGCCTTGTCAGGCGGCGAACAGCAGCGCGTCGCCATCGGGCGCGCGCTGCTGACGAACCCGCGGCTGATCCTGATGGATGAGCCGTTGTCCGCTCTCGATGCGGCGCGGCGGGCTGAGATTCTTCCTTTTATCGAAAGGCTGCGCGACCGCTTCGCGATTCCGATTGTCTATGTCAGCCATGCCATTGATGAGGTGGAGCGCATCGCCGACGAGATCGTCAGCCTTGAGGGCGGGCGTGTGACCGGAGTGCGGCGCGGCTTGCGGGCCGGGAAATGAAAAATCAGGCGCGGGGGACTTTGCGCGCTGACAACTTTTCGGCGAGTTCGGCGATTTTCAAGGCGTTGCCCTTGCCGGTCTCCGCCTCGATGGCGCGGTAGAGGCCCACGAGTCCTTTGCCGAAATCCGTCAGCAGGGCGTTGCCGCCGCCTTTGCCGCCCAGCCTTGTTTCCACGACAGGCTCGCGGAACATACCGTTGACCTCATCAAGCAGCAGCCAGGCGCGGCGGTAGGACATGTTCATGGCGCGCGCCGCGCCGGAAATGGACCCCTGCTCGCCGATCATCTCGATCAGCCGGATTTTTCCATGGCCGACATGGCGGCCGCCGTCGAAATCGATGCGGATGGTGAGGCGCGTCATACGGGGACCGCGGGAGGTTTGGGCACAGGCGCCTCGGGGCATTTTTCCGGCTTGATATCAATCAGCGGCGTGCCATCGACGCAATCAAGGCCGCGGACAATTAAATGGTCCTCATGCGCTTCGACGAGAGACACGAGGGACGAAGACACGGGATTGGGCCGTATCGGCGAGCGCAGGGCAAAGCTTCCCGAGGTCTCGCCATTGGAGCGCGGACTTTGTTCGACAAGATCGCGCCGCGCCAGATGCATCCAGTAGAGAATTTGCAGATGCGCGTGCCCGCCAATGCCTTTCAGCGCGGCGCGCCAGCGCGGATCCACCTCCACCCGGCACAGGGGACCATCGACGAGGTCGCCTTGGCGGGGGCATTCGCGCCGCTCTTTCCATGGCGTGCGAAGCCGGCCGACGAAATAGAGGGACACGTCTCCGGCGGCGGGCAAATCAACCGCGGATTCGCCCGGACGCATCGCGCCCCGCGCAGGCAAAATCTCAGGAAGGGCCGTCATGCCTTGGTCTCCGGGCCGGGGCTGCATTGTACCGGCGCGCGCGGTCTTGTCACGCGAGGTTCAGTCCAAAATCTGCCCGCCGTCCCAACTCATGGAAAGCCGCCCGGTCATGACGCGGAACACATCGCTGTCGATGACTTTCGCGTAAAAACCGCGCAGCGTCGGCGCATCGAGATCATTGAGACCCGCCATGCCGGAGGCGAATTTTCCGCCGGGAAACAGCCGGGCGAGGATGCCCGCGCGCTGCTCGGCGGTCGGGCGCGATTCCGGATCGCCTTTCTCTCCAAACATGACGAGCTCAAGCAGCCGGCCGCGGTCCATCTTTGGGAGCCCGGCAAAAAAGGCGCCGGTCAGCTCTTTCGCGAAGGCATGATCGGGATGATCGTCGCGGAAGGGCGCCTGGTTGGTGTGGCCCAGATGCGGCACGACGAGCCATTCGGCCTTTTCGCGGGGAAAGCGCGCGATGATGTCCGGATTCTCTTTTGCCGCGTAGAAACGGTTGAGGCCGTCGAAAAGGACGAATTCGTAGCCCTGCGCCAGCAGCATCGGCTCCCATGATTGCCAGTTCTCCGCCATGGACCCGGGTGCCAGCGCCTCGCAGAGAATGACGCGGGGGCGCCATTGGCTCCAATCGTTGCCGGCGAGAACGTCTCCTTCGGCGCCCTCGACATCGATTTTCAGGAAATCGATCCCGCTGACGGCGTGTTTCGCGCAAAGCGAGGCAAGCGTCTCCATCGGCGCCTTCCAGGTTTTGTAACCGGCGCCAAAATCAGCGGCCTTTTCAGCAAATTCCGTCACGATGGTGGAAAACCCGTGCAGGCGCTCGACCGCGTGAAATTCAACTTCGCCGCGTTCGCGCCCGAGAACGCAGCACTCGCGCTGATCGCGCGGGCGCACGAATTCATAAAGCGCGGCAAGCTGCGGCTGCGGCTCGACGACAATGCCGCGCCAGCCGCGCAGGTAGAACCAGCACGAGACATTGTCCGCGACGGGATGGCCCGCGCCGACATCGATATAGAAACCATCGCGTTTGCCGCCGAAGACGCGCGACAAATGATAATCCTCCAGATGCTGCGCGTAAGACAAATCCATGTGGCCGAACCTCCGCCGCGATATTTTCAGGCCGTCCTATACAGGAAATCGGACAGAAATGTGCGGCGGGATGCAAACGCGGCGGGCGCGCCCTTGCGCCAGGAGCCGGGATCGGGAATTCTGCGTGAATTGCTGGGGCGGGAGGGGACAGGGTTGAGCCATCCAATCGGCGCGCGCGCGACGTTCAAATCTCCGCTGCCCGTGCTTAATCCGGCATCCGTCGCCATCGTTGGCGCTTCGGAGCGGGCGCGCTGGCCGCAGGAAATTCACGCCAATCTGAAGGCCGCCGGATATCCCGGGCCGATCTATCCGATCAACCCCCGTCTAAAGGAATTGTGGGGCGGGCCCTGCTATCCCGATCTGGCATCGCTGCCGCGCCCCGCGGCGCACGCGCTCATCATCGTGCCGGCGCCCGCTGTTCTGGAAGCGCTGGAAAAAGGCGTTGCGGCCGGGCTGAAAAGCGCGACTGTCTACGCCGGCAATATCGGCGAGGGCTCTGACCCGGAAATTGTGGCGCGCGGCGAGGCTCTGCGCGCGCTGGTGGCGCGCAGCGGCCTTGCGGTCAACGGACCCAATTGCATGGGCGGCAACGCGCTGCGCGAACGCTTTTTCGGCTATCCCAACGCCGACTTTGTGTCATTGCCGCCGGGCACGGTCGCCTGCGTTTCGCAATCCGGCGGCACCATGCAGTTCCTGTGCAAGACGGCGGCGGAGCGCGGCGTCAAATTCAGCCACATGTTCTCCAGCGGCAATGAGATCGATCTGGATCTCGCCGATTTCGTCGATTATTTCACCGACGAGCCCCACACGAAAATCATCGCGCTTTTCATCGAGGGCATCCGCCGGCCGCAGATGTTTATGCGGGCGGCCGCCCGGGCGCTTGCCGCCGGCAAGCCGATAATCGCCATCAAGACTGGAAAATCACAAAAATCGCGCGACGCCGCGCAGTCGCACACCGGCGCCATCGCCGGGGATTACGACGGTTTTCTGGCGATGTGCGGCCGCCACGGAATTGTGGCGGTGGATTCGCTCGACGACATGGTCGAGACGATGCTGGTCTTTCAGGGCGGGCGCACGGCGGGCGGAAACCGCGTCGGGTGGGTGACGACATCGGGGGGCACCGTTGATCTGCTGCACGATTATATCGAGGCGGCCGGCGGCATTGTTTCGCCGGAATTCAGCGCGGCGACGAAAAGCAAAATCCGCCATCTCGTGCCGCCCGATCTCGCGCTGAAAAATCCGCTCGACGCGGGCATTCCATCAACCGACGCCAATGCGGTTGAGATGTGCGCCGCCGTCGCCGCCGATCCCGGCGTCGATATTCTCGCCTGGGCCGCTGTGCTGCCAGGCGGCAGGCGCGCCTCCGACGCGAAAGCTTTGAGAGCCATTGTTGATTCCACGAGCAAGCCGGTCGTCGCCTTCGGGCGCATGGCATACGCGCTCGGCCCGGAGGCGCTCGCTTTTCAGGACGAGGCCGGGTTCCCCTATTTGCAGGGCTTGCCGGCAACGGTGCGCGCGCTCGGCGCGCTGGCCTTTCACGGGGCGCGCAGCGGGCGCGGGACGCCCGCGCTGCCCGAGCCCCGGGGAGCGGCGGCGGCTATCGAAGGCGACGGCCCCGCGGCAGCTTTGGCGGCCCGCGGCCTGCCCGCGCCGCGCAGCGCGTTTGCGGCAACGCCGCGCGGCGCCGGCGAGGCGGCGGCGCGCATCGGTTTTCCAGCCGCGGTCAAAATCGTGTCCCCCCAATTCAGCCACAAGACCGAAATCGGCGGCGTGAGGCTGGGCCTTGCGTCGCGCGAAGCGGCGGAGCGCGCCGCGGAGGAGATGGAGCGCGCCCTGCGCGCCATCGCGCCGGACGCGCTTATTGAAGGATTTCTGATTCAGGAAATGGTTTCCGGAGTGGAAATGATTCTTGGCGTGCGCGAAGATCCGCTTTACGGGCCGTTGATGCTCGCCGGCGCCGGGGGAATATTCGTCGAGCTGATGCGCGACACGGCGTTCCGGCTGCTGCCTTTGAGCGCGAATGATGCGCGCGCCATGCTTGCGGGGTTGCGGGTGTCGAAGCTGCTGGATGGTTTTCGGGGCCAGCCGGCGGCGGACGTTGACGCGCTTGTCGGCGCGATGCTGGGATTGTCGGATTTTTACCTGGATCACCGGCAGTGGCTCTCCGGCATTGAGATCAATCCGCTGATTGTGCTGGCCCGCGGGCTCGGCGCGCGGGCAGTGGACACGCGGATCACGCGGCGCTGATGGAGGAAACAATGGATTTCACGCTGCCCGGGGAACTGCGCATGCTGCGCGACAATCTGCGCCGCTATGTCGACCGCGAAATGATTCCCGTTGAGCGGGAATCGACCGGCGAGGAAGAGGATTTGAAGCCGGAATGGAAAGCCAAATTCCAGCAGGGCATGAAAGACCTCGGCCTGTGGAAATATGACATACCCCTCGAATACGGCGGCCAGGGCCTCGGCATTCTCGCGCGCTGCGTGATCTGGGAGGAACTGGCGCGCACCATCGCGGTGCCGGCGCGCCATTCGGAAATCACCGGGCCGAGCGTTCGGGCGATCCTGTTCGATCTGCCGGAGCCGATGAAACAAAAATATCTTTATCCCGTGCTGGAGGGAAAGAAACATTCGTGCTTTGGCCAGACGGAGCCCGAAGCCGGATCGGACCCCGGCGCGATGCGCATGACGGCGGTCCGGGAGGGCGGCGACTATGTGATCAACGGCACCAAGCGTTTCATCACCGGCGCGGACAAAGCGGATTTCATTCAACTGATGGCCGCCACCGACCGCGCCAAAGGCTCGCGCGGCGGGATATCCTGCTTTCTTGTGGATATGGACACGCCCGGCGTGAAAATTACCGCGCGCTATAAAACCATGATGGGCGACCGGCCCTGCGAAATCCATTTCGACAACGTCCGCGTGCCCGCCGCGCAGCGTGTCGGCGAGGAGGGGGGCGGTTTCAAAATCGGCCAGAAATGGCTCGGCGTCGGGCGCGTGCATCACGGCGCCCGCGCGCTGGGCGTGGCGGAGCGCTGCCTTGCCTTGGCGACAGCTTACGCGAAGCAGCGCGTCACCTTTGGGCAGCCGCTATCCCAGCGCCAGTCGATTCAGTTCATGCTGGTGGATACTTTCATCGAGTTGAAAGCGGCGCGCCTGATGGTGTGGGAGGCGGCCTGCAAAATGGACCGGGGCGAAGACGCCCGCAACGACTGCTACATCGCCAAAACCTGGGCGGATGAAATGGCCTTCAAAGCGGCCGACCGCTGCATGCAGATTCACGGCGGCATCGGCCTGACAACGGACCTGCCGATTGAGCGGATGTGGCGCCAGCAGCGCTCCTACAGGATCACCGAAGGGGCGACCGAAGTGATGAAAATGGTCATCGCGCGGCACGTGCTGCAAGCCTATTGAAGCGCGCGGGGCGGGGTCAGCGGGCCCGCGCGCCGAAAATCTCCTTGAATAGCTTTTGCCATTTGTCGCCGCCGTCGAGAGCGCGCGCGTAATCAATATAGACGGCGGATTCCGGCTCAGACCGTATCTTAATATTGGTGGGGTGCGTGTCCTGCGTGACGTAAATCGCCTGGCCTTCTGTGAGCATAAAATCGAAGAACAGCAGCGCGGCATGGGGATGCGGCGCTTTTTGCGAGAGGCCGATGCCGATCGGATGGATAACGGCGGGCGGCATGCCGATCGTATCGATGGGGGCGCCCTTGCGCTTCATTTGATCGACTTTGTATTTGTATACACCGAGCGCGACCGGCACCTCGCCCGACGCCGTCAGATTGGCAATCAGCGTGTGCCCCTTGCGCATGGACATGCCGTTTTTGCCGACAATATCGCGCCACATGGCGAGGCCTTTTTCCACGCCCATCCATTCCGTCACAGCGGCGAACCATTCGGAATCATCGAGCTCGATCCCCAGCTTTCCCTTGAAGCGCGGCGCGGCAAGCTCTTCATAGGATTTTGGCAAATCCTGACGGCGCACCGCGTTGGTGTTATACGCGGAGATGTGCATCTGAAAACGGGTGCCGGTCCAGGCGCCGCCGGCGAATTTCGCTTTGGGCGAAATATCCTCCAGCGCCGGGGAGCGGACAATTTGCAGAATATCCTCGCGAAAAGCGGCCTCCATCGTGCCGCCGCTGGTCTCCAGCAAATCAAATTCGTGCCGGCCGCCGCGCGTTTCCGCGACGCTGCGCTGCAAAATGCTCTCGGAATCGCCGCGCCAGAATTTCACTTTGAGGCCGTATTTCGCCTCGAAAGCCTGAATATGCTCGCGCATATCCTCCGTCGTGGCCGAGGAATACAGCGTCAGGCCGCCCTCGCGTCTTGCCCCCTCCAGCAGACGCGCCTGACGGTCCGCGCCCGTGTAAAGAGCCAAATCAGCGACGGAGGACTGCGCCTTCGCGCTTTGCGAGGCGCCGGCCGTCAGCGCAGCGGCGGCCAATGCGGCGGCCCGAGCGGTGTTATGCGACCAGGCCATGGCAGTCTCCCCGCGGCGCCCGCGCGCGCCGCCGCGCCCGGATTTACGCGGAAAGCTAGGCAAGCGTCCAGGCGCCGTCAATGCCAGGGGATTGTCGCGCGCCGCGCGGCTCTGGTAGCCTTTGCGCGGCAACCCCCGGAGACGCGCCATGGCCTATGATCTTGCTGAATTCTGCGCGGAGGCGCGCCTTTGTTTGACACAGTCGCCGCTTGCTGAAGCGCTCGAAGCGATTTCCGCAAGCCTCCGCCGGCTGCTGGCCAGCCCGGACTTTATCGCTTCGGCTTTCGCCGGCGACCCGCCTCCGGGCAAACGCGAGCTGTTCCGCGACGCTGACACGGACTTTCGCGTGCTGGCCCATGTGCAGGCGCCGGGCAAGGCCGGCAAGCCCCATAGCCACGGGGCATCATGGGCCGTCTACGGCGCCGCAATGGGGTCCACCGGCATGGCCGAGTGGCGGCGTGTCAATGACGGGGCCGGCGAGGCGCATGTTCTGGCAAAGACCGGCGCCTATACCCTGGATGCGGGTCAGACCCGCGCTTACGGCCCGGGCGTGATTCACTCAACCTCGCATCCCCGCAAAGCATGGGTCATCCGCGTGACCGGAACCGACCTTGACAGCCTCCCGCGATACCGTTTCCGCGAAACCCGGGACACAATCCTGACGGAAGCCTGACAGATCAGCGGCGGGGGTTTGCCGCGGTGCGCGGAAAGCCCTCGCGCAGCATCCGCGCGACCTCGGCGGCGGGCCTCGGCTCGCTGAAATAAAATCCCTGCACCTCGACACAGCCTTCGGCGCGAAGATAGGCGAGTTGATCGCGGGTCTCGACTCCCTCGGCGGTGGTGGTCATGCCAAGGCCGCGGCCGAGACTGAGCACGGCGCGGATGATGGCGGCGGAATCCGGGCTGCGCTCGAGATCGCTGACGAAAGAGCGGTCGATTTTGATTTTGTCGAAGGGAAAACTGCGCAGATTGCCGAGCGAGGAATAACCGGTGCCGAAATCATCCATTGAAATCCGCACGCCGAGCGCCTTGATCTCGGTCAGCATTTGAAGGTTCGCCGTGGTGTCCCGCAGCAGCAGGGATTCCGTGACCTCCAGCTCCAGACGGCTTGGAGGCAGGCCGCTCTCGTCAAGAATGCGTTTGATGTTCCGCACGAGGTCGCGGTCTTTGAACTGCGCCGGCGACAGGTTCACCGCGACGCGGACGGAGCTTGGCCATTGCGCCGCCTCCCCGCAGGCGCGGCGCAGCACCCATTCGCCGATTTTTATGATGATGCCCGTCTCCTCGGCGAGGGAGATGAAATCCAGCGGCGAAATCAGCCCGCGCGTCGGGTGGCGCCAGCGCACCAGCGCTTCGGCGCCCATCACCTCCTCGGTGTAAACGTCCATCAGCGGCTGGAAGAACAGCTCCAGCTCATCGCGCTCCAGCGCCATCCGCAAATCGTTCTCCAGAATGCGCCGCTTTTGCGCGACGGCGTCCATTTCGGTTTCAAAAAAGCGGAAGGTGTTGCGGCCGTCGGATTTGGCGCGGTAGAGCGCGAGATCGGCGCTCTTCATCAGCAGGTCGGGATCGGTTTCATCGCCCGGCAGTGTGAAGGCGACGCCGATGCTTGTGGTCGTGACTATATGCTGGCCGCGGATGATCACCGGCTCGGCCAGCGCGTGCAGAATGCGCCAGGCAATGCCCGTGACGGTCTCGACAGTGACATTCTCGCTGACAACAACGGAGAACTCATCGCCGCCGAGGCGCGCGGCGGAATCAGCATCGCGGATGTTTTCCTTGATGCGGCGGGCGACCTCGACCAGCAGCTCGTCCCCGACGGGATGGCCAAGCGTGTCGTTGACATATTTGAAGCCGTCGAGATCGAGGCAGAGAACCGCGAGGCACTCATTGGCGCGGCGCGAGCGCACGAGATCGTCATTCAGCCTCTGGCGGAACGAGGCGCGGTTGGGCAGGCCCGTGAGCACGTCGTGATAGGCGAGATGATGGATG
>JANYFM010000004.1 GCA_025362655.1 Hyphomicrobiales bacterium
GGCAACCGCCAGCGGCGGGGCGAGGCTGGCGGTGATCAGGGATGGTTCCAGGATGTGAGCGCTGGCAACGAGGCTTTCAAGCGAACCGGTTATTTTTCTGCCGCCGGCGGTCATGCGAAGGGTTGGCGACCCGCAATGAAACACAATGCTGAAGGGAAATCCCGACATGGACTTTTCCGCGCAGGCCCATTCCCGCCCGAGCTCCTCTTCATTGGCGAACCAAGCCTCAATGGCGCTCAGCGTCGAGGCGGAAAGGAAATACCAGAGGCCGCACCAGCCGGCGCCCGCGGCCATGAACGCCAGCAAGGCCCGCGCCGTCCAGGCTCCGCCGCGGCTCTTGCGCGGTTTGCCGGAGGCAAGAATATTGGGCGCGCCTGTCACTCATCCATCTCCTTGGGATCGTCATGTCGCTTTTACCTTGTCCCGGCAACCAGGCGGGATTGTGGATATTCGGATACGGCTCGCTGATGTGGCGGCCGGGGTTCGACTATTGCGAACGCGCGCCCGCCACGCTTTACGGGTTTCACCGCTCGCTGTGCATCCATTCGCATGTCCATCGCGGCACGCCGGAGCGTCCGGGTCTTGTGCTGGGCCTTGACCGGGGCGGCGCATGCCGGGGCGCGGCATTCCGGGTGGAGCCCGCCCGCGCGGAGACGGTGCTTGGTTATTTGCGGGAGCGGGAGATGGCGACGGCTGTCTATAAGGAGGCCATTGCGCGGGTCCGGCTGGGCGACGGCCGGCGTGTTGCCGCGACGGCTTACGTCACGGATACAGCGCATGCCCAATATGCGGGAAGGCTGCCGCGCGGCGAGCTTCTGCGATTGGTAATGCAGGGCGAGGGAATATCCGGACCCAATCATCTTTACATCGAAAATACCCAGCGCCATCTGGCGGAGCAGGGCATTCGCGATCCTGTTCTGGAGTGGCTGTGCGCGGCGCTCAAGGCCGCCGGGCCGGCACGCCCGGAGGCTTTTCCCGGCGCGTGAATCCGGCGGGCTCAGCCGCTCCGGCGCCTGCAAGATTGGCGCGCAATGCGGGGTTGGCGCTGACGGACTCTTGGATGAGCGCATTGGCCGCGGTCTCCAAAACGTCCTGAAGCCGCGTCAAAAACTCCGGCTTTTCCATGCCGGGCTGGATCGGCGGCAATATCCGCACCAGCACGGTCCCAGGCTGGCGCAAAAAACTTCGGCGCGGCCAGAACAGGCCGGAATTCAGAGCAACCGGAAGGCACGGCGCGCCGGACGCCGCATAGATGCCGGCGACGCCGAATTTATAAGCGGGGGCGGCGCCCGCGGGCCGCCGCGTTCCCTCTGGAAAGATAAAAACCTGGCGGCCCGCGGCCAGCTGTTTGGCCGCCAGTTCTGTCGCCTTGAGCAGGGCCGCGCTGCGGCTGGAGCGGTTGATGGCGATCTGGCGCGCCGCGATCAGATACCAGCCGAACACGGGAATCCACGTCAGCTCGCGTTTCAGGATGAAGGTGAAATCGGGAAACAGCGGCAGCAGCGCGAAGGTTTCCCAGATCGACTGGTGCTTCGGGGCGACGACGAACCCGCCGCGCGGGATATTCGCCAAGCCCCGGTATTCGACGCGCAGGCCGCATATGGCCTCCAGCAGCCAAAGCGATGTGCGGCCCCACAATCCCGCGAGGCGCATCACCGCTTGGGGACCCGCCAGCATGGCGGGAATGCCGACGATCATCAGCCCGATCAGGTTCAGGTAAAAAACCACGTTGAAAATCATGGAGCGAACGAGGATCATGACATCCGGGTTCCCGCTGGCGGCGCTGTCTAATCCAATCCCCGCAGATGGCGAAAAACGATGATCCGCGAGACAATCCCTGTCAGGAGCGCGATCCCGGCCCCGATCAGGATGATGATTGTATATCCGGCGGGGCCAAGCGCAAATGTTCCAAAGAGTATTTCGATCTGATCGCCGCCCGGGCTTTTCGCCTGCCAGGCTGCCAGGCCTTCAAAGGCGAAGAACGCCGCCAAGGCGCAGGCGACCCCGATGGCGGCGCCGCGAAGCCCAAGCCGGAAGAAATGACGCTGGAATTCGCGGGCGATAAAATCGTCGGCGGCGCCGACGAAATGCAGCACATCAAGGATGACTTTGTTGCCGGCCATCGCGCCGCGCGTGGCGAAAGCCACCGCCAGCCCGAGCGCAGTCAGCACGAGGGCCAGGATTAAAGCCACGACAGCCACAAGGGAGCGGACCATCGCCGCCAGCCGCTCAATCCAGAGCCGGTGATCGTCGAGCGAGGCCGCGCTGACTTTTTCGCGCAAATCACGGCGCAGCTTTTCGGTGTCGAGAGTTCCCGCGCCGCCGAGCTCCACCACGATCAGGCGGGGCACCGGCAATTCCCCGAGGTCCAAACCTGTGCCAAGCCATGGCTCCAGCAGCCGCTCCGAATCGCTTTTGCCGAATATTTTGACATTGGCGACGCCGGCGGCGGCGCGCGCGAGCGCGGCGGCGGTCTTCACCTCGGCTTCGATGTCGCGGCCCGCGGCCGGGCGGATTTGGATGGTCATTTCGCGCGATATGGAATCGGTCCAATCGCGCGAGGCGCTGTGAAAAAGCACTCCGATGCCCGTCACAAACGACGCTAGAAATGTCATGATAACGATCACGGTGACGAGCGCGCGGCCGGCGATGGAATCGGCGGGCACCAGCGGCATATTGCGCTTTAGCGCGCCGCCGGGGGAATTGCCCTCCTCCTTCAGCGCGCCGCGGCGCAGCAGCCGCCACACCGCGCTGGATTTCCAAAAGTCAGTCATAGACCTGCAATCGTCCATTGCTGATGACGAGGCGGCGCGCGCTGTCAAACTGATCCATCAGCGCGAGATCGTGGGTGGCCACAACGACCGCCGTCCCGGATTTATTCAGCTCGGTGAACAGCCGCATGAGACGGCGCGCCAGCGGCGGATCGACATTGCCGGTGGGTTCGTCGGCGAGCAGCAGTTCGGGCCGCACGATCAAGGCGCGGGCGATGGCGGCGCGCTGTTTTTCGCCGCCCGAAAGGACAGGGGGCAGCACATGCATCCGCTGCCCCAGACCGACCCAGTTCAGCAGCTCAACCACCTCGGCGCGATAGCTCGATTCCAGCCGTCCTTTGACGCGCAGGGGCAGGGCGACATTCTCATAGGTCGTTAAATGGTCGAGCAGACGGAAATCCTGAAACACCACGCCGAAACGGCGGCGCAACGCGGTGATCGCGTCTTTATCCAGCCGCGCCGCATCCTTCTGAAACACCGATATCAGACCGCGCGTCGGTTTCAGCGACAGCAGTATCAGGCGCATCAGCGTGGTTTTTCCGGCGCCCGAGGGGCCGGTGAGAAACTGGAAGGATTGCGGCGATATCTCGAAGCTGATGTTGCGCAGAACCTCCGGTCCCATCCCGTAGCGCAGGCCAACGTTCTCAAACCGAACCAATGGACCCCCGTTGCGCGGTCAGGACGCGGGAATCGCGCGCTTCTTAACCCCGCATTAACCATAGTCACCGCCCTATACAAGCGATCCCGCCATCCCCTTCCGCCGACTAAAAGAGCCCATGCGAATCGAATGCCCTGAATGTCAGGCGGAATACGCGCTCGATCCGGGCCGGGCGGCGCGGAAGTTCGCGCGCATACGCTGCGCGGTGTGCGGCCATGCCTGGATACGGCGCAGGCCGGCCGCCGGTTTTGCCGGAAACATCGACGGGATACCGTCCGGGCGGGATGCGGCGGGTTACCAAATAGACAGGGTCCCGCTTTCCCGCGCGGCGACAGCATCGCGGGTGCGGCATTTGCCTCAAGGACAATCGCCGAAGCGGAGCCTCGGCGCGGGCGCTGCCGCCGGGGCGCGGCGGGGACTGAAAACTTTGCGCGGCATAGCCGTCGTTTTGTTCGCCGTGGCCGTGCCGGGCCTGCTGCTCGCCCAGCGGGAGATGGTTGTCAGAGCCGTGCCGCAGACCGCCGGTCTTTATGCGCGCGCAGGTTTTCCCGTTAACAGCCGCGGCCTGCAATTGCGCGACGTCAAATCGATCCTGTCGGAGGAGAATTCCCAGCGCGTGCTGATGGTTGAGGGGCATATCGCCAATATCCGAACCGGGACGACCGCCGTGCCTGACCTGCGTGTTTCCGTTCGGGCCGAGGGCGGGCGCGAGGTCTATCATTGGATCACTCCCGCGCCGAAGAACAAGCTTGCCCAAGGCGAGACCCTTTTGTTCCGCGCCCGCCTTGTCGCCGCGCCGGAAGACGGACGGGACATTAAAATTCAGTTCGCGGGCAAAGAGGACGTCCCTGCCGCGCCTGGCAAAAAGCCGGCGCCGGCGAAGTGACGCGGCGGGCGATCTGCGGCGAAAATCCAAGTTGATCAGGCCGTCGCGGTCTGGAAAAATAGGATTGCGGCTGGAAACGGGCGATTCGATTCGCGGGTTTGAGGATTAACGATGGCGGACGCGTGCACCGGCGGGGTCGATACGGGTTTTGTCGCGCTGGGTTATGGCAAGGTCGCGGTGCTGGGCGTGGTCCAGGGGATCACCGAGCTGCTGCCGATTTCCTCCACCGCGCATATGCGGATTGTGCCGGCGCTAATGGGCTGGCCGGACCCCGGCTCGGCTTTCTCGGCGGCGATGCAGCTCGCGGCGCTGGCCGCTGTGATCAGCTATTTTTGGCAGGATATCCGCGGCTTTGCCGTCGGCTCGCTTAGCGCCGCGTTGAAACGGGATTTCAACGACTGGAATTTCCGCTTCGTCATCTGGATCGGGCTGGCGACGCTGCCCATCGGAATTGCCGGACTGGCGCTCTCAGGCCTGCTCAATAAATGCGGCTCGCCGCTTCGGACCTTGCCGGTGATCGGCCTCTCCTGCATCGTGATGGCGGCTCTGCTCGCCGTCGCGGAGCTTTACGCGAAACACAAACGCACCATCGAAAATGTAAGCCTCGGCGATGCGATGATCGTCGGGCTGGCGCAGGTCGGCGCGTTGATCCCCGGCATATCCCGATCAGGTTCGACTTTGACCGCCGCGCTGTTTCTCGGCTTGAAGCGCGAGGAGGCGGCGCGGTTTTCGTTCCTGCTGGGGCTGCCGGCCATCGCGCTGGCCGGCTTCAAAGAATTTTACGAGCTTTGGAAAGCTCATCTTGATGCCAGCGGCTGGATGATCCTGGCTTTCGGACTGGTGATTGCCTCGATCTCGGCCTTTGTCGCGATCTGGAGCCTGATGCGGATTCTGGAGAAATTCTCCGCGTGGCCGTTTGTGGTTTACCGCGGCTTGATGGGCGTGTTTCTGCTCGGCGGTTTTTACGCTGGATGGCTGGTGTGAATACCAGCGCGCTTTATGCCAAGGGCTCTATGAATTGACCTGTGGTCAATGCATAGAGTTCCGCGCATCAGCCGATACTTGTTTAACGACCGCGCGCGTTCGCGCTTGCCAAAGGTCATGAGTCAAAGCTCATGCCCTTTGGTATTAAGCCCCTTTCGGAAAGCGGATCACCGTATCGCCGGCTGAGCGCGCGGGCATCTCCGGCGGCGCGGCCATCGAGCGCCCGCCGACGGTGAGCGCCCCGTTTTCAACGCGGACCGCCACCGGCTCGCCGTCCTTCACCACGCCCGACAGGATCATCTCCGCCAGTGGGTCCTGGACATTTTTCTGGATCACCCGTTTCAGCGGCCGCGCGCCGTAAGCGGGATCGTAGCCTTTGTCGGCCAGCCATTGCCGTGCCCTGGCGTCAAGCGTGATCGGAATCTTCCGCTCCTCCAGAAGCCGCGACAGCCGGGCGATCTGGATATCGACGATGGCGCCCATGTCCTCGCGCCGCAGCCGGCGGAACAGGATGGTCTCGTCGATGCGGTTCAGAAACTCCGGCCGGAACTTCGCCCGCACCGCCTGCATCACCTCATCGTAAACAGCGGAGGAATCCTGGCCCTCTTTCTGGGCCACGAGAATTTCCGCGCCGAGATTCGACGTCATGATGATCAGCACGTTGCGGAAATCCACCGTGCGGCCCTGGCCATCGGTCAGCCTGCCATCGTCGAGCACCTGGAGGAGCACGTTGAAAACGTCCGGATGAGCCTTCTCGATTTCGTCAAACAGAACGACCTGGTAGGGGCGCCGGCGAACAGCTTCCGTCAGCGCGCCGCCCTCTTCATAACCGACATAGCCCGGAGGCGCGCCGATCAGGCGCGAGACGGAATGTTTCTCCATGTATTCCGACATATCGATGCGGACCAGCGCGGCCTCATCGTCAAACAGGAAGGCGGCGAGCGCCTTGGTCAGTTCGGTCTTGCCGACGCCGGTCGGTCCCAGAAACATGAACGAGCCGATGGGCTTGCCGGGGTCCTGCAAGCCCGCGCGGGCGCGCCGCACCGCTGTCGAGACGGCCTTCACCGCATCCAGCTGGCCGACGACGCGCTTGGCCAGCGCCGCCTCCATGTTCAACAGTTTCTCGCGCTCGCCTTCCAGCATCCGGTCAACGGGAATGCCGGTCCAGCGCGAAACCACCTGCGCGACATGATCCGGAGTAACCGCCTCCTCCACAAGCGCGCCGACCTGTTTCGATTCATTCGAAGCCAGCTCTTTTTCCAGCGCGGGAATCGCCGCATAGGTCAGCCGTCCGGCTTCGGCGTAATCGCCGCGCCGCTGCGCGCCGGCGAGGTCGGTGCGCGCCTGCTCCAGTTGTTCTTTCAGTTTTTGCGCTTGGCCGAGCTTGTCCTTCTCCGCCCTCCAGCGCCTCGTCAGCGAGGCTGATTTCTCCTCAAGCTCGACCAGTTCGCGCTCCAGCTTTCCAAGGCGGTCGACCGACGCCGGATCCGTCTCGCGCTTCAGCGCCTCCTGCTCGATGCGCAATTGCATGATGCGGCGGTCGAATTCGTCCAGCTCCTCGGGTTTGGAATCGACCTGCATGCGCAGCCGCGAGGCCGCCTCATCGACGAGGTCGATGGCTTTATCCGGCAGGAACCGGTCTGCGATGTAGCGGCTGGAGAGGGTCGCGGCCGCGACAATCGCTGAATCGGTGATGCGCACGCCGTGATGCAGCTCGTACTTCTCCTTCAAGCCGCGCAAAATGGAAATGGTGTCCTCCACCGTCGGCTCGCTGACAAAGACCGGCTGGAAGCGCCGGGCCAGCGCAGCGTCTTTTTCGACATGCTTGCGGTATTCGTCGAGCGTCGTCGCGCCGATGCAATGAAGCTCGCCGCGGGCCAGCGCCGGCTTCAGGAGATTGGAGGCGTCCATCGCGCCGTCGGCCTTGCCGGCGCCGACGATGGTGTGCATCTCGTCGATGAACAGCACGATGCCGCCTTCGGCGGAAATCACCTCGTTCAGCACCGCCTTCAGCCGCTCCTCGAACTCGCCGCGGTATTTCGCGCCGGCGATCAGCGCGCCCATATCGAGCGCGAGAAGCTTCTTGTCTTTCAGGCTTTCGGGCACGTCCCCGTTGACGATGCGCAGCGCGAGGCCCTCGACGATGGCGGTCTTGCCGACGCCGGGCTCGCCGATCAGCACGGGATTATTCTTGGTGCGGCGGGAGAGAACCTGAATTGTGCGGCGGATTTCCTCGTCGCGGCCGATCACCGGATCGAGCTTGCCGTTGCGCGCGGCCTCGGTCAGATCGCGGGCGTATTTTTTCAGCGCGTCATAGGCGTTTTCCGCTGTGGCGTTATCGGCGGTGCGGCCCTTGCGCAGGTCCTCGATGGCGGCGTTCAGCGTTTGCGCGGAGACGCCGGCGGCGCTGAGAATCTTGCCGGCCTCGCTGGAGCGCTCCATGGCGAGCGCCAGCAGAAGGCGCTCCACGGTGACAAAGCTGTCGCCGGATTTCTGAGCGATTTTCTCGGCATTATCGAGAATGCGCGCGGTGGTTGGCGCGAGATACAATTGCCCGGCGCCGGCGCCCTGGACCTTCGGCAGCTTGGCGAGGAAAATTTCGGTTTGAACCAGCGCATCGCGCGAGCGGCCGCCCGCTTTGTCGATGAGGCCGGAGGCAAGCCCCTCCTCATCGTCGAGCAAAACTTTCAGCACATGCTCGGGGGTGAATTGCTGGTGCCCCTCGCGGATCGCGAGGGATTGCGCCGACTGAATAAAGCCGCGCGCCCGCTCGGTGTATTTTTCGAGATTCATCAACACGTCTCCCTGACCGGCCCCATCGCCCCGAAGCGGCGAATCAGCCTTCATGCTCAATATGACGGGCTCCCTGAGGCTGCCCGGCAATAGGGATGTGGGGACGACGGCGAAATACGAAAAGGGGCGCGAGGCTTCCCCTTGGGGGATTATTCGCCGGCGGGCACGTCGTCGCGGCCCGCTTCCGGCGCGCCGGAATCGCCGGTTTCGCCGCCCGCCTCGCCGCGGTTCCGCCGCCGGCGCCGCGGACGCAGATGAAAGCCGCCAGGCTCGTTCACGTCCGCCTCGCTGCCGCCCCCGTTTGCAGCCGATTGCGCGGCCGGCTCGGAAACGGGAATGCGGACGGGCGTGGTGATGAACGAGGGCAGGGCGGCAGGTTCGATTGCCATTGCGGCCGCGGCCTGTTCACGCGGAACCTCGCGCGGCGCGTCATTTCGGGGCAAGTCTTGGCGGGGCAAGTCCTGGCGGGGCGCATCCTGGCGGGGGGCGTCGCCACGCGGCGCATCGGCGCGGAAATCGCGCTGGGGCCTATTATCGCGGGGGCCGCGGTTTTGATTGAAGCGGTTTTGGTCGCCGCGGTCCTGCTGATAGGGCCGGTCGGGGCGAGGCTGGCGGTTGTCATTTCGGTCCTGGTAGGGGGTCCGCTCGTTGCGCTGCGGGCGGTCGCCGCGGTCCTGATATTGCCGGTCCTGGCCCTGCGCGTTGTTCTGGCTGTTGTTATAATTCTGGCGGTCGGGGAACGGTTGCTGAACCGGCTGCGGGGCCGCCATCTGGGGTTGCTGCGGGCTGAACGGCGGCGGGGTGAAACGCTCGGCTGGGGATGCAAAACGGTCGGGCAGGCCGCCAACATCATCATCGTCGTCATCATCGGAGTCAGCCTCGCCGGGCTGGCGCATATAGCCGGGCTGGGATTGCTGCTGAGCCAATTGGGCGGCGGCGATCAGGCGGAAATAATGCTCCGCGTGCTGCAAATAGCTCTCGGCCATCACGGGGTCGCCGGATGATTGGGCATCGCGGGCAAGCTGCAAATATTTTTCCGCGACGTGATGGGCGGTGCCGCGGATTTTCACATCGGGCCCGTTGGACTCGTAGGACCGCGTCAGGGGATTGGGACCCTTGCGATTGTTGCGGCCGCGCAGGCGTTTATTCTGGCCGGGTCTCATTGAGCATCCTTGTTCGGATCGGGAAAGACGTAAATCACGGAAACCGGATCGTCGGCGCATGCCTGCGGCTCACGCCGTTGACGGCGTTATGGGCGCTGCTGTTTCGTTGCGTTGAAAACAAATTTGGGTTTCCCCGGGGGCTTGCGGACCATCCGCAGCCTGCGCCGGATTCCTGGTCCCGCCCGTCACCCGTTGGCGCGGTCAGAGACCCGGAGCCTCCGCCTAAGCGATTTTCGCGTCATATCCAGCCAAAATGAGCGGTCATCCCCGGGGCGGAACACTTGTCAGCGAATTCGAACGGGGGTTTCCGCCAATGGCTGATGGACCGGCGCGTCCAACGTCATAAGGCGATTATGATTATCAGACTAACCCCTTTTACCGCCAACGCCAAGGGGGCGGAGGCATTTTAGAGCAAAAAAGGCCGATTTTTTAGCCTATCCGTCTTTTTATCGTCCCGGATGGCTAAAATAGCACGGGGGTTGCCGCCATAATCGTGCCGCAGGCCGATCATTTTGAGCGATGCTTGCGCAATGAGCGCGCTCACATCTTCGGCTTGGTCAAAGCCGATTTCGAGAATGGCCAGACCGCCGGGCTTGAGCATGCCGGGCAGCACCGCGAGGATGGCGCGATAAGCATCCAGCCCGTCGGCCCCGCCGTCGAGCGCCAAAAGCGGATCGAAATCGCGGGACTCGCTTGCCAGCCCCGCAATATCGCCGGAGCGGATATAGGGCGGGTTGGAGACAATGAGATCATAGGGGCCGGGGCCCGCGGCGTCCCAGCCGCCCTCGCGGACATCAAACCGTCCTTGATGCGAGCAGGATGTCAAATTGCGCCGCGCCACCGCGCAGGCCTTGGCTGACACATCCACGGCCACCCCGGCGGCATGGGGAAATATATCCAGCAGCGCGCAGAGCAACGCGCCGGAGCCCGTGCCGAGATCGGCGATAACAAGCGGCTCGTCTTGCCGCTCCGCCAGCGCCTCCAAGGCGGCATCGATGAGCGTTTCCGAATCCGGGCGCGGGTCGAGCACATCGGGTGTCACCAGCAAATCCAAGCTCCAGAAGCCCCGCCGCCCGAGAATGCGCGACACCGGCTCACGCCGCAGCCGGCGAACCCAAAACGCTTTGAGGCGTCCGCAGGCCTCCTCTTCGAGCGGCGTATCGGGATGGCGGATCAGATCGATATGGGCGATATCCGCCGCCGCGCAAAGCAGCAGCCGCGCGTCGAGAGCGGGATCGGGGATGCCGGCCTGCGCGAAGGCTTCGATCATCGCGCGCATGGCATCACGCCAGGCTGTCTCCGGCGCGATGCCGTGATGTGTTGGCCGCGCGGTCAAGCCGCGGCTTTGGAGAGAATCCGCGTCAGCCGCGCGGTGAACAGCGCCGCATCGGCGGGCGCTTCGCCATCCATGATGCGGGCCTCGTCATGCAGCAGCCAGGCGGCGTCATCGATCAGCGCGCGGTCCAGGCCGGCGGCGAACCTTTTTGCCAGAGAGGCGATCAGCGGATGCTCCGGATTGATCTCCAGCACAGGCTTGGAAACCGCGCCGATGCGGCCATGCTCCGCCAGCATCCGCTCCAAGCGGCGGTCGGGGCCGGCCTCGGCGGCGACGAGGCAGGCGGCGCTTTCCGACAAGCGGTCGGAGGCGCGCACATCGGAGACGGATTCCTCCAGCGTCTGTTTCATATAAGCGAGCAGGGCCGCGACCCCGGGGGAGGCATTCTCCGACGCGTCTTTTTCGGCGGCGCCCTCGTTGAGAGGCACGAGCTTGATATCCGCTGCGCCCTGCGTGACCGATTTGAAAGGCTTGCCGTCAAAGCCCGCCGCGGTCGAAACCCAGAAGGCATCGACGGGATCGGCAAGCAGCAGCACGTTTATGCCGCGCGCCGCAAATCCCTCAAGCTGCGGGCTCGCCGCCATGCGTTTGGCATCGTCGCCGGTCAAATAATAAATGGCGGTCTGATTGGGCCGCAGGGCGGCAACATATTGCGCCAGGGTTTGTTTTTCGTGCGGATGTTTTGACGTGGGAAAACGCGCGATTTTGAACAGCGGATCGCGCCGCTCGGGGTCTTCATAAAGGCCCTCTTTGATGACGCCGCCGAAATTATCCCAGATTTTCGCAAAACCCTCTGGATCGTTTTCGCTGGATTTAACCAGCTCCTGCACGATGCGGTTTGTGACGCCGCGCCTGATCGCGGCGAACACCGGGCTTTCCTGAATCATTTCGCGCGACACGTTAAGCGGCAGATCGGCGGAATCAACCACCAGCCGCACGAAGCGCAGCCAGCCCGGCAGCACGTTGCTGTCCTGCGTGATCAGCACGCGGCGAACGTAGAGTTTCGCTTTGGATTTGCGGTCGGGATCGAACAGGTCCATCGGGCGCGAACCCGGCACGAAAGCCAGAACGGTGTATTCATGGCGCCCCTCAACGCGCCAGTGCAGGGTCAGCGCGGGCTCATCATACTGGCCGGCGAGGCCGCGATAAAATTCGGTGTAATTCTCCTGCGTGACGGCGCTTTTGGGCTTGGCCCAAATCGCCGCGCCATCAGCGATTTCGCGGGGCTCGGCGGCCGGCGTATCGCGCAGTTCAATGGGGACAGCCACCGCGCCGGAATGTTCGCGCACAATGGAATCGAGACGGTAGGGCTCCAGATATTCTTTGGACTTCGCGTTGAGGTGAAGGATGACGCGGGTGCCGCGCTCCGGCGCGGCGTCAAGCGCCAGCGGCGCGGTTGTATAGGCGCCTTTGCCATCGGAGACCCAGCTCCAAGCCTCGCTGGAGCCCGCGCGGCGGGATTCCACCGTGACGAGATCGGCCACCATGAACGAAGCATAAAAGCCGATGCCGAACTGGCCGATGAGATCGGTTGTGGAAGCGGCCTTGCCGCCTTCCTCTTCTTTTTCGTCCTCCGGCCCCGCGCTTTGGCCGCCGATTTTTTCGAGGAATGCCCGCGTTCCCGAATTGGCGATGGTGCCGAGCGCCGCGACAAGCTCGTCATGACTCATGCCGATGCCGTTGTCGGCGACGGTGAGCCGGCCCTGCTCTTTGTCGGCCGTCAGCGTGATCGCGAATTTGGCTTCGCCCGCGGCCAGGGCGGGATCGGCGATCGCCTCGTAGCGCAGCTTCTCGCAGGCGTCCGCGCCATTGGAGATCAGCTCGCGGAGGAAAATATCGCGTTCCGAATAAATCGAATGGACCATCAGGTGGAGCAGGCGCGCCACATCGGCCTGAAACACGTGGGATTGCCCGGCGCCGGGGGCCGCCGGCGTTTCGATATCCGTCATAGGGGTCTTGCCTCTCAAAGGGGTGGGGCGGCTGGCAGAGCCGAAGCCAAGCTTCTCATATCGCCATGGGGGCGGAGGATTCAAGCCAAGGGTTTGGAGGCAAAAAAAGACCGGCGGAGGCGGAGCCTCACGCCGGTCGTTGTCGCCGCCGTTCCAACTGGGAAGCGGCCCGGTCCAAGACAACTCCCCGGGGGGCTGGGGGGCTGACGAAAACCAGGAAGCCGGATGAACCGGGCCTTCGAGGCGACGCTCACGTTATCGCTGCCCAGTGCGGCGCGCATTGGACGCAATCGGGGCAGAACTGTGAATTATTCTGTTTCCATTCTCATGCTCTTGCCGTCCCCAATCGTTCGCGCAATCATGTGCACGCGGGAGAATGGATTGAGCGAGGCCGAATCAGACAAGCCGTGGCCTGCCAAAAGCGGGCCCGCGGCGGCGCAGGCCCCGGCCCGGCCGTCCTTGCGCGCCGTCCCGCGCGCGGAGGCTGGGCCAAGCCAGCCGGCCAAGCCTCAGGCGGTTCTCGTCACATTCGACCGTCACGAGCTGCGCATTATTCTCAATCTCTACGGACGGATGGTGGCGGCGGGCGAGTGGCGGGATTACGCCATCGATTTTTCACAGAGCCGGGCGGTTTTCTCGGTGTTCCGCCGCGCCTCGGAGGCGCCGCTGTTCCGCATCGAGAAAGACCCGAAGCTCGCCCGCAAACAGGGCGCATGGTCGGTGGTTGCGGCGGGCGGGCTGATCGTCAAGCGCGGCCAGGATTTGGCGCGGGTGATTGAAGTTCTCGACCGCCGGGCGAAACTGACGCTCGTTTGATCCAGCCTCCAAAAGAAAAAGGCCCCGCCTTGCGGCAGGGCCTTCCACGCGCCTCAGGCGCTTTTTAATTGTTGCGGCTGCCCGTGAGGTTCAGCAGCGACGTGAAGATGTTGATGAAGTCGAGGTAGAGCATCAGCGCGCCGTTGACCGACTTTTTCGTCGCGGTCTCCGCGTCGTCATTGACGAAATACATCTCCTTGATCGACTGCGTGTCCCAGGCGGTCAGGCCGGCGAAGATGCCAACCGAGAGAACCGAGAGCGCGAACTGGAACGCGGTGCTCTGCAGGAAGATATTGACGACGCTGGCGATCACGAGGCCGATCAGCCCCATCACCAGAAACGAGCCCATCGCCGACAGGTTGCGCTTGGTGGTGTAGCCGTAGAGGCTCAGCCCGCCGAACGCCGCCGCCGTGATGAAGAAGGCCCGCGTAACCGACACGCCGGTGTAGACCAGCAGGATCGAGGACAGCGAAAGGCCCATCGCCGCCGCGAACAGCAGGAAGACATTGCGCGCGGTGGAAGCCGCCATTTTATTGATGCGGAACGAGAAGAAGAACACGAAGGCAAGCGGCAGCAGCATGATCACCCATTTCAGCGGGCTGCCGTATATCTGTTGGCCAAAGCTGGTCAGGCCGATGCCGCCCATGCGGGCGACCATCTGCGAGGGGTCCGTCGTCGTGGCGAGCATATTGGCGCCCAGCGCGACCAAGCCGGTAAGGCCAAGGCCGACGGACATATAGTTATAGACGCCAAGCATGTAGGAGCGGAGGCCCTGGTCGAGTTCCGCGGCGCCGGCCCGGGAAACGCCGGAACCCCATTTTGCCGTCGCGTTACGATCGAAGTCGGACATGATTTCCTCTCAATCTGAGTCAGGGACCGGTGGTCCCCGTGCGGAGACGTTATCACAGTCCCGCCGCGAATAATATGGATAGGCGATTTCTTCCGCACAAGGGGCGCCGGCGCGTGGGATTGGCGAAATTATCCCTCTGGAGAGCGGAATAAAGCCGGGGATCGTTAATTTCAGGGCGGGTTTAGAGATTGCGAAGATAAGCCGCTGGCTTTTGGCCCAGCGCCCGCCACGTTCCCGCGAGGCCGAGCCCCACAGTCACGACGACCGCCACCCCCGTCGCCATGGCGGCGGACGACCAAAGCCAGGTGAATTCCTCCAGCTTCATGACGCGGGTGGTGATCAGCCAGGCCGCCAGAGCGCCGGCGAGAATCCCGAACACCGCGGTCGACAGGCCGAGGATGCCGTATTCGAAAATCAGCGATTTCAGCAGCCGGCCGCGGGTGGCGCCCAGCGTCTTCAAAACCACGGTGTCGTAAATGCGCGTGCGCCGCCCCGCCGCCAGCGCGCCGGCCAGAACGAGAATCGAGGCGGAGAGCGCAACGCCGGACGCGCCCCGCACCGCCAGCGCCAGCTGCCCCATCACGTCATTGATGGCGTCGAGCGCGTCTTTGACGCGGATGGAGGTGACGGTCGGCCATTCCCGCGAGACCTCTTTCAAAAGAACAAGCTCTTTTTGCGGGTCGAAACCTTTGGGATAGGTGGCTGTCGCCAGATGCGTGTGGGGGGCGGATGCGAAGGTGTTTGGCGAGAAAACGAAAACAAAATTGATGCCGAGGCCGCGCCAGTTGACGGTGCGTAGATTGGCGATTGTCGCGGTGATATTGCGCCCGAGCACATTGATGGTGACGGGGTCGCCGATTTTGACGCCGAGCCCCTCGGCGAGGGCCGCCTCGACCGAGACCAGCGGCGGGCCGGCGTAATCCGCCGCCCACCATTCGCCGGAGGCGAGGGTGGAGCCCTCCGGCACAACGGCGGAATAAGTAATGCCGCGGTCGCCTTCGAGCACCCAGGCCGCCTCCTCGCGCGCTTTGATGTCCTCGGGCCGTTTGTTGTTCAGGCTGACAACTCGGCCGCGCATCATGGGCACGCGCTCGATTTTCGCCTCCGGCGCATGTTGTTTCAGAAAAGCGTCAAAGCTGGAGGCTTCGGAGCTGCGCACATCGAGGAAGAAGAAACTTGGCGTCTGGCCCGGCAGGGCGCGGCTCAATTGCGCGCGCACATTGCCGTCGATCATGGTCAGCGTGACCAGCAGGGCAAGGCCGAGGCCCAGCGACAACACGACGGACGAAGTCAGCGCGCCGGGCCGGTGGATATTGGCAACCGCGAGCCGCAGTTCGGCGCTTTTGGCGCGCGGCGCCCATCGCGCGGCCGCGACAATGGCCATGCTGACAAAGCGGAGCACGACAAACGCCCCCAGCGTGGCGGCGATATAAATCGCCGCGATTTTTCGGTCGGTCGCAAGCCCGATGATGGCGGCAACCAGCGCCAGCGAGGCGGCGATGATCATTGCCAGATAGCGCGCCCGCGGCCAGCCGCCGCCGGGATCGACGTGATCGCGGAACAGGGCGGAAACCGGAACATCATGGGCGCGCCCCAGCGGCGCCAGGGAAAACGCCAGCGAGGTGAGGATGCCATAGAGCGCCCCCGCCGCGATCTCGCGCGGATAGACCGCCGGCTCCAGCGGGAAGGGGATGCTTGCCCCCCAGACATTGGCGATGACAAAGGGAATGCACGCGCCGGCGGCGAGCCCGATCAGGGTGCCGGCGGCGGCGACGCCCATCACCTGCAAAAGCGTGATGAAAAACACATAGCTGCCGGTCGCGCCCAGCGATTTCAGGGTGGCGATGTCAGCGCGTTTGCGCTCGACATAGGCATGCACCGCATTGGCGACGCCGACGCCGCCGACGACCAGCGCTGTCAGCCCGACCAAAGTCAGGAACTGCGCGAATTTATCGAGGTTTTTTTCGAACTGCGGCGAGATATTGGCGCGGGTTCGCACCTCCCACCCGGCGTCCGGGAAAGCCGCGCGGGCCTGCTGGACCGCCTGCGCCAACGCTTCATCGGAGGCCGGTTGTCCCGCCGCCCCTGGGGCCAGCTCAAGCCGGTTCAGCCATCGCACCAGCGAGCCCGGCTGGATCAGGCCGGTTTTGCGGAACGCCTCCAGCGACATCATGGCGCGCGGGCCAAATCCGATGCCGCCGGCAAGCTTGTCGGGCTCAGAGGCCAGTTCCCCGCGGTATTCGAGCGGCGCGTCGCCGATGAGAATGCGGTCGCCGGGTTTGAGATCGAGGCGGGCGCGCAGGGCGGCCTCGGCGACAAAACCATAGGTTCCGCCGCGTTCGGCCAATGCGTCCTGAATTTTGCCGGCCGGCGACAGCACCACCGCGCCCAAAGCGGGATAGGTTGCGGGCACGGCCTTGATTTCCACCAGCGCCGAATCGCCGTCCGGGCGGCGCGCCATGGCGCGCATCGCGGCGAGCGAGGACAGCGCGCCGCGCGCCTCCAGAAAGCTCCGCTCTTCGCCCGATAGCTCCCGGTGAATAAGCACGAAGGACACATCGCCGCCGAGGATGCGCCGGCCCTCGCGCGCCAGACCGTCGGAAAGGCCGCGCGACACCGAGCCGACGCCGACAATGGCGGCGACGCCGATGGCGATGCAGCCGAGAAAAATGCCGAACCCTTTCAGCCCGCCGCGAAAGTCGCGCGCCGCGATGCGCAGGGCGAGGGGCCATGCCCCAGGGCGGGTCTTGTTGCGCTCCATGACGAGGCTCATGGCGCCGCTGTCCCGCGTGTCACGGCAGGTTCGTCCGCCGGAAGAATATTGCCGGAGCGCAGGCGTATCGTGCGGCCGCAGCGCGCCGCCAGCGAATTATCATGGGTCACCAAAATCAGGGTGGCGCCGCGCTCGCGCCGCAGGGCGAACATCAGTTCAATGATCGACCGGCCGGATTCCTCATCGAGATTGCCCGTCGGCTCGTCGGCGACGAGGATGGCGGGATTGGGCGCCAGCGCGCGGGCCAGCGCCACCCTCTGCTGTTCGCCGCCGGATAATTGCGCGGGATAATGCGAAAGCCGCGCGCCCAGTCCCACCGATTCCAGCTCGCGCCTTGCGATGGCGAACGCCTGTGGATTGTCCGCGAGTTCAAGCGGAATCGAGACGTTTTCCAGCGCCGTCATGGTGGGGATCAGATGGAAGGACTGGAAGACGATGCCGATCCGGGCGCCGCGAAACCGCGCCAGCGCATCCTCGCCGAGCCGTTCGATGCGCTCGCCATCAATGGAAATGGAGCCGGAATCCGGCCGCTCCAGCCCGGCCATGGTCATCAGCAGCGTCGATTTTCCCGAACCGGAGGGGCCAACCAGGCCAACCGCCTCGCCGGCGCCTATATTCAGGCTCACACCTTTGAGGATATGGACGCGGGCCGCGCCGCGCCCCAGACTGAGATGCACGTCGCTCATTTCAATAGCGGAACTGGGGGTTCCCCTCGTCATGCCCGTTCAATCCTTCGAGAAAACCGCCGCAATCGCGGCTCCGCCAAGCTTCACATATGGGTATCTTTCACGATTCGTCCATTTTCTGGGCGCGGCGATGTTCGCGCTGACGATGGTCATCATGCCGCACCGGGCCATGGCGCAGGGCAAGCTGATCCGCCTTGTGGCTTTTGGGGACAGCCTGTCGGCGGGCTATCTGCTGCCGGCCAATGCCGCCTTTCCCGCCGCGCTGGAGCGCGCTTTGCGGGCGGCCGGAGTGAATGTGGAGGTCGCAAATGCCGGCGTGTCCGGCGACACGGCGGGCGGCGGTCTGGAGCGGCTTGATTGGGCCGTTGGCGAGGGCGCGGATGGCGTGATTTTGGAGCTTGGCGCCAATGACATGCTGCGCGGGCTCGACCCCGAAATCACCTACAAGGCGCTGACGCAAATCGTCACGCGGCTGAAAGCGAAGGGCGTGAAAGTGCTGCTGGCGGGCATGGTGGCCGCGCCCGGCATGGGCCGGGATTACGAGCGGCGTTTTAACAGCGTCTTCACGCGGATCGCGGCTGAGCAGAAGGTGCCGCTTTATCCGTTTTTCATGGCTGGCGTCGCCACAGAGCCGAAACTGCTGCTGCGCGACGGCTTGCATCCGACGGCGGACGGCGTTGAAAAGATCGTCGCCGGCATATTGCCGATGGCACGGGCGCTGGCGGAATCAATTGCGGCATCCGCGCCGGGCCGCTGACCATGCGGCGGGCCTTATGTCACCGGGGCGTCTATCCGCTGATGGAGCCCTGAAATGACGCGCTATTTCGGCGGCAGGCGGATGGCGCCGTCGAGACGGATCGCGCCGCCGTTCAGCATGTCGTTCTCGCAAATCGATTGAACGAGCTGGGCATATTCATCGGGCCGGCCGAGACGGCGCGGGAAGGGAACGCTGGCGGGAAGCGACAGCCGCGCCGCCTCCGGCAGGCTGTCCATCATCGGCGTGTAAAAAATCCCCGGCAGGATCGACATGATTCGGATGCCGAAGCTGGAGAGATCGCGGGCAATGGGAAGCGTCATGCCCATAATGCCGGCCTTCGAGGCGGAATAAGCGGCCTGGCCGATTTGCCCGTCCTCGGCGGCGACCGACGCGGTTGTGACGATAACGCCGCGCTGGCCG
>JANYFM010000015.1 GCA_025362655.1 Hyphomicrobiales bacterium
CCGCCGTGCATTCCCAGACAACGGTGACGCATGTTCCGTCAGCGCTGCGGGCGACTTCGCCCATGCGGGCGCGAGGCTGGCCGGCCAGCACCCAGCCGGGGTTGATCGGCGCCTCGGCGAGGATAACTTCGCCCGAGGCAATGGCAGTGAAGGCGCAGGCGGGCATGGCGGTCTCCGAAACAGGATCACGGGAGCCTGCCGGAAAATCATCACCGAAAGCTGAAAGGCCGGCATGCTTGTGCCGCCTTGGCTGTTGCCCGCAGGGTCCGCGCGGGGCACAAACGCGGCATGACCCTCAAGTTGGAAAAAGCCGCCCTGCGGAAAGCCGCCCTCGCGCGCCGCGCGGATGTGCCTGTGCCCGCGCGGGAAGCTTTTGCGGAGCGCCTCGCGCTTGAGGGCGTCGCCATCGCAAGGCGGGCGCGGGCGCGCTGCGCCGGAGCTTACTGGCCGATGCGCGGCGAGGCCGATGTGACCTGGCTGCTTCACGCGCTGGCCTATCACGAATTCAGCGCCGCGCTGCCCTGTGTGACCGGGCGCGGCGAGCCGCTGATATTCCGCCGCTGGACACCGCGGGATGATTTGGCGCCGGGTCCGTTTGGCACGCGGGAGCCTTCCCGGCGGCTGCCGGAGGTTTTGCCGGATTTGCTTTTTGTGCCTCTGGCCGCCTTTGACCGGCGCGGCAACCGCATCGGCTATGGCGCGGGCTATTACGACTTGACGCTCGCGGCCCTGAGGCGGATGAAGCCGGTGACGGCGGTTGGCGTCGGCTTTGCCGTTCAGGAAATCGCGGAAGCGCCCGCCGAGCCCCATGATCAGCGGCTCGATTTCGTGATGACCGAGACCGAATGGATCGATTGCGGAGCGGATTGAGCGATGCGGCTGCTGTTTATCGGCGATATCGTGGGGCGGGCCGGGCGCGCCATCCTGCTGGAGCGTCTGCCCGGCCTGCGGCGCGATTGGCGGCTCGATTTCGTGATCGTAAACGGCGAGAACGCCGCCGGCGGTTTTGGCATCACCGAGGTCATTTGCAATGAATTCATTGATGCGGGCGCCGATTGCGTGACGCTGGGCAATCACGCGTGGGACCAGAAGGAGGCGCTGGTGTTCATCGCGCGCCAGCCGCGGCTGATCCGCCCGCTGAATTTCCCGCCAGGCACCGCCGGACGCGGCGCGAATTTGCTGGAGACGCAAAGCGGCGCGCGCGTGCTGGTGATGAATGCCATGGGGCGCGTGTTCATGGAGGCGCTGGATGATCCCTTCGCCGGCGTCGACCGCGAGCTTTCAGCCTGTCCGCTCGGCATGGGCTGCGATGCGGCGGTTTTGGATATGCACGCGGAGACGACCAGCGAGAAATATTCGATGGGGCATTTTTGCGACGGGCGGGTTTCGCTGGTCGTCGGCACCCATACGCATGTGCCGACAGCCGATGCGCATATTCTCAAAGGCGGCACCGGCTACATGAGCGATGCCGGCATGACCGGCGACTACGATTCCGTCATCGGCATGGAAAAGGGCGAGCCTATCCACCGTTTCACGCGTAAAATATCGCAGGGCAAGTTCGAGCCCGCGGTTGGGCCGGCGTCGCTTTGCGGCGTCGCCGTGGAGACGGATGACAAGACAGGGCTGGCGGCGAAGATCGCGCCCGTGCGGCTGGGCGGCCGGCTGGCGGAGGCGTGGCCGGGGTTTTGGGAAACGGAGACGGCGCGATGACTTTGGAACTTTTGCACTCCCCGGTCTCCACATGCAGCCAGAAGGTCCGCATGGCGCTGTTTGAGAAGGAGCTGCCGTGGACCAGCCGCCCCGTCAATCTGCGCATCCACGAGCATTTGACGCCGGAATATCTGGCGCTCAACCCCAACGGCGTCGTGCCGACGCTGCTGCATGACGGCGAGCCGATCGTCGATTCCTCCGTCATCAATGAATATTTGGAAGATGTGTTTCCACAGCGGCCGCTGCGCCCGGCGGAGCCGAAAGCTCTGGCGCGGATGCGGGCCTGGCGCGCCTATATCGACGAGGTTCCGACGCCGGCGATCCGCGTGCCGTCGTTCCAGATGTTCATCCGCAGGGGGCTGCCCCGCGGCGCGGCGTTTGACGATCACGCGGCGCGCCTGCCGCTGCGCAAGCATTTTTACGCCAAAATGCGGGACGGCGGATTTTCAGAACAGGACCAGCTTGAAGCGCGGGAAAAGCTCCGTCAGTCCATCGACCGGATGGAGGCGGCGCTGGCCGATGGCCGCCCTTGGCTGTGCGGCGATATGTTTACGCTGGCTGATATCAGCATCTGGCATATGAAATCTTCAACCTACTGAGCGCAATGCGTGCTGGTCAAGATATTTAACTTTGTCTGCACGTAAACGCGGTGCCATCTGATGTCGTTCCGGTTGCGACCTTGCCATTTCGTCTGGCGCGATAGCTGTTCCCATTCTTATACCCGGCGAGATAGACGAAAGCATACTCGCCGCCGTCATAGGATGCGCTGACCATGTTCTTTGCGGTGCATGTCCACGACCCTTCGGCTATAACGTTACTGGCAGAAAGACTAAAAAGAAGCAGAGCAATCGTGTTCATTTTGTGGGCGTAAAAAAAAGGAAACGCAAATCCTGATTTCAGGAATAGAAGGGCAAATCTGTGACCAATGCGTGACTCAAGCGCAACAGATTATTGACGAGGAATTATTTCAGAAAACAAAAAAGTTCCAATTCTCCCTTCCCAATTCGGTAAAGCCAAGAGATATTTCTAATTTCTTAGACCAATATGTGATTGGACAAAATGAAGCTAAAAAATATTTATCGGTAGCTGTTTA
>JANYFM010000323.1 GCA_025362655.1 Hyphomicrobiales bacterium
ACCAGAACGCTGACGCCCGAGAGATAGGAGCCCCAGGACGAGACTTGGTTCCACAGCGCGTAGGCGTCGGGATAGTCGATATAGCGGCGCGGCATGCCGGCGAGGCCGAGGAAATGCTGCGGGAAGAACGTCAGGTTCACCCCGATGAACATCATCCAGAAATGCAGCTTGCCGAGCGTCTCATTATACATGTAGCCGCTCATCTTCGGGAACCAGTAATAAAAGGCCGCGAAGATAGCGTAGACAGCGCCGAGCGACAGCACGTAGTGGAAATGCGCCACGACGTAATAGGTCTCGTGCAGCGCGCGGTCGACGCCGGCATTGGCCAGCACCACGCCGGTGACGCCGCCGACAGTGAACAAAAAGATGAAGCCCACCGCCCAGTACATCGGCGTGCGGAAGGTGATGGAGCCGCCCCACATGGTGGCTATCCAGGAGAAAACTTTGACGCCGGTCGGCACCGCGATAACCATCGTGGCGAAGACGAAATAGCGCTGGGTGTTGAGCGACAGGCCCACCGTGTACATGTGATGCGCCCACACAACAAAACCGACGACGCCGATCGCCACCATCGCGTAGGCCATGCCGAGATAGCCGAACACAGGCTTGCGCGAGAAGGTCGAGATGATGTGGCTGATAATGCCGAAGCCGGGGAGGATGAGAATGTAGACTTCCGGATGGCCGAAGAACCAAAACAGATGCTGGAACAGGATCGGGTCGCCGCCGCCGGCGGGATCAAAGAACACCGTGCCGAAATTGCGGTCGGTGAGCAGCATGGTGATGGCGCCGGCGAGAACCGGCAGCGAGAGCACCAGCAGGAAGGCCGTCACCAGCACGGACCAGGCGAACAGCGGCATACGGTGCAGGGTCATGCCGGGGGCGCGCATGTTGAAGATCGTCGTGATGAAATTGATCGCGCCGAGAATCGACGAGGCGCCGGCGAGATGGATCGACAGGATCGCGAAATCCATCGCGGGCCCGGGATGGCCGGTGTTGGATGACAGAGGCGGATACATCACCCAGCCGCCGCCGAACCCGTGCATGCCCGGCGCGCCCTCGACGAAAGTGGAGGTGATCAGCAGCAGCAGCGAGGCGGGGAGCAGCCAGAACGAGATATTGTTCATGCGGGGGAAGGCCATGTCCGGCGCGCCGATCATCAGCGGCACGAACCAGTTGCCAAAACCGCCGATCAGCGCGGGCATCACCATGAAGAAGATCATGATCAGGCCGTGGGCGGTGATGAACACGTTGTACATGTTCTTGGCGGAATCGATGGAGCCGTCGCCGGTGAGGAATTTGGCGATCGAGGGAAATATGCTGATGCCGGTGTTGGCCAGCTCCATCCGCATGGCGATGGACATGCCGCCGCCGATAAGGCCCGCGATGATCGCGAAGACGATGTAAAGGGTGCCGATGTCTTTATGGTTCGTCGAATACATGAACCGCCGCCACCCCGTGGGGGTATGGTGGTCATCATGGGCGTGATCGTCGTGATGGATTGCGCTCGTCGCCATCGGTTGTGTCCTCGAAGCCAGGTTCGATAAATTTTAAAAACAGCGGGCCGCGCCGGATTAGCGGAGCGCGCCCGCGGCGTTGATTTCAGCAAATTCATTCGGGGCGGCGGCGTGGGCGAATTTCTTCTTCGCGTCGCTCAGCCATGCGCGGTATTGCGCCTCGCCGACGACGCGGAAGGCGATGGGCATATAGGCGTGGTCCTTGCCGCAGAGCTTTGAGCACTGGCCGTAATACATGCCCTCGCGGTCCGCCTTGAACCAAGTCTCGTTCAGACGGCCGGGCACCGCGTCGATGCGCGCGCCGAAGGACTGGATGACGAAGGAATGGATCACATCGGCGGAGGTGATCTGCAAGCGCACAACCTTGCCGACGGGCACGACGGCCTCGTTATCGACGGAAAGCATGCGCAGATCGCCGGCTTTCAGGTCTTTCTCCGGCTTGATAAAGGAATCGAAGCCGAAGTCGCCCTCCTCCTTGGGATAATCATAGGCCCAATACCATTGCTTGCCTGTGACTTTGAGGGTCAGGTCGGCCCTGGGGAACGTCAGCTGCATGTTCAAAAGACGGAACGAGGGGATCGCGATCACGACAAGGATCATCACCGGGATGATCGACCAAGCCAGCTCCAGCACAGTGGAATGGGTCGTGCGCGAGGGCACGGGATTGGCTTTGGCGTTGAATTTGACCACGACGTAAATCAGCAGGCCCAGCACGAACAGACTGATCACTGAGATGATCGGCATCAGCAGCGCGTCATGAAACCAGTTGATGTATTCGGCGATGCCGGTCGCCGCCTTCATCATGCCCATCTGGCCGGGCTCGGCGTGGCCTATTTCCTGCGCCAGCGCGGACGGAGCCATCAAGCCGGCGCCGAGGGCCGCGGCGGAGGCTTTCGCGCGGCTCCAAACCGTCTTGACGCCGCTAAAAATTATCGTGCCTGAAATCATCGTCTTCGCCGCTCCTGCCGCGCGAGACCGCGGATTTTTTTGCTGCGCCGGACGCTTGGATTTCCGGCGGGCGGACCGCGCCGCTGCCAGGACGGTCCTCTGCGCGTGTCAAAACCATAATCCCGCCGCCAGTGCAACAAGGCGCGGCCGATATCCGTGCGGCATAAGGGCGCGAATGCGCGGACGCCGCTCCTTCTTGACAGGCGGGGGACATTTGCTACCCCGGCGGCCCGGCCGCGGCGCGGGGCGATTCGCGGCGGCGCGGCGAAACAGGACGCCCAATTGGCCTGACAGCTTGCGTTGCGGTAGCGTGTTTTAACGGACGCGGGGCCGGGCCCATGAAAATCGGCGGACTTCCGGGAATTTTGATGGCGAGGCCGAAGATGACGTGTTTGCGCAGCCCAATCCGGCTTGTTGCCGCCGGCCTGTTGGCCCTGTCCTGCCTGCTGGCCCCCGCCGCCGCGCGGGCCCAGGGGGCTGTTAAATCGAAACATGGCGACTGGGAAATGCGCTGCGAAACGCCGCCAGGCGCCAGCCGCGAGCAATGCGCGCTGATCCAGTCGATTGCCGCCGAAGACAAGCCCAACGTCACGCTGGTGGTAATTATTCTGAAAACGGCGGACGGCAAGGCCCGGCTGTTGCGTGTCATCGCGCCGCTGGGGGTTCTGCTGCCGGCGGGTTTGGGCCTCAAGGTCGATCAAACCGATGTGGGCCGCGCCGGGTTCGTGCGCTGCCTGCCGTCCGGCTGCGTTGCGGAAGTTGTCATGGAAGACAAATTGATCGAGCAGATGGGGGCTGGCAAGAACGCCACCTTCATCATTTTCAACACGCCGGAGGAGGGAATTGGCATACCCTTGGAGCTCGGCGGATTCCGCGACGGGTTTTCAAAACTGCCGTGAGCGGAATGCCTGCGCGCAACCTTTTGTGAATTTTCAAAAGAAATTCAATATGTTGAGGGCTTTCCCCTAGCCCGTTGCCGGGACTTATTCGGGCTGGAACCCGTGAAGGCCGATCTGTATAAGGCCCCGATAGCGTTCGAATGCGGCGGAGTTGAAAAATGCGTGGAACCGGTTGGATCGCGGCGGCGCTCGCACTGGCTTGCTGTCAGGGCGCCGCGGCGCAGCAGGACCCGGGCGACAATACATTCGGGAACCTGTTCCGCAGAGGGCCGACCACCTACCCCCAGGATACGCGCCCGAAGATCGATGTCGACTGCCCCATCGTCCAAGTGGCCGACGGCCAAGCCTCGTTTCGCGCCTATTCGGGCGCGGACCGTTCCGCCGCCGGGGTCAAGTATCAATATACCTTCGGCGAACTGGCGCGCGAATGCGTGGCGACCCCGGACGGCCGCCTTGAGCTTCGCATTGGCATATCCGGCTACGTGCTGGCCGGGCCTTCGGGGGCCGCGGGCACTTTCAACGTGCCCGTGAAGGTCGTGATCAAGCGCGACTCCGACCATAGCATTGCCGCAACCAAGGTGATGCGGGTGGCGACCGCCATACCGCCCGGCGAATCGCAATCAGCATTTTCCGCCGTGACAGAGACTATCGTGATCCCCTTCCTGCGGCCGGAGGCGGACGAGGATTATTCGATTTACGTCGGTTTCGACAGCGCCGGGCCGGAAAAGCCCGTGAAAAAACAGAAACGCAAACGCCGCGGCTGACATTGCCCGCCAAGATTGCTTTGGGGAAACGCCGCCGGCGGCATTGACTTTGAACGGGCCGGCCCTATGCCTGTGCGCGTCGAAATATCCCCGCGGAAGAGTCCGGTTTGTCATGCGGCGCAGAAGCCGCTGCCGAGCCGGCGCCGAAGGCGCAACCGCCCCGGAAACGCTCAGGCCAATGGACCGCGCGGGAGATGACACTCTGGAAAGCGGCGCGGCGCCCATGGCCCGCGTCCACCGAAGGGCGTAACCGGCGCGGACCCTTTAGATTGGGGGCGCCGGGAAATCTCTCAGGTTCCCGGACAGAGGGGGCAGGTTTCGCTTTAACGGCCCGCGCCGGTAAAGGAAGGCTGCTGTCTTGAACCGGGGTCCAAAATGTCAGTAGCCGAAGCATCCGTCGGGGAAGCCGTCCAAGCAGTTGTCAGCGAAACCGCGCCCGCCCCGCTGGCCAGAACGCCGCTCCATGGCCTGCATGTCTCGCTCGGCGCGAAGATGACGCCCTTCGCCGGCTATGACATGCCCGTGCATTATCCCATGGGCGTGCTTGCCGAACATTTGCACACCCGCTCGCAGGCGGGCTTGTTCGATGTTTCGCATATGGGGCAGGCCTTCCTTATCGGCCCCGATCACGCGGCGGCCGCGCGGGCGCTTGAAGCGCTGTGCGGCGCTGACATCGAGGGCCTTGCGCCCGGGCGGCAACGCTACACGCAATTGCTGAATGGCGAGGGGGGCATTCTCGACGATCTCATGGTGACGCGCTCCGCCGATCCCGCCGAGGACGGGGCGCTGATGCTTGTGGTCAACGGCGCCTGCAAGACAGCGGATTTCGCTCATATCGAGGCGCATTTGCCCGCCAACGTGCGCCTGCTGCGCGCGCCGCACCGGGCGCTTGTGGCGTTGCAGGGGCCTGCGGCGGCGGACGTGCTGTCGCGCCACGCGCCGGACACCGAGGACATGCCGTTCATGTCGGCGATATCAACGACATTCAACTGGGTTTCCTGCCATATCTCGCGCTCCGGCTATACCGGCGAGGACGGATTTGAGATTTCCGTGCGCGCCGACCGGGTGGAGCGGCTGGTCCGCGCCCTGCTGGCGGAAACGGAAGTGAAACCCATCGGGCTCGGCGCGCGCGATTCGCTGCGTTTGGAGGCGGGGCTGTGCCTTTATGGTCACGATATTGATGCCACGACATCGCCTGTCGAAGCCGGGCTCGTTTGGTCGCTGGGCAAGCGCCGGCGCCTTGAGGGCGGTTTTCCCGGCGCGGCGCGAATCCAGCGGGAACTGACGGGCGGCGCGGCGCGGATGCGCGTCGGAATCCTGCCGGAAGGGCGCGCCCCCGCCCGCGAAGGCACTGAGATCACCGACGCCGCCGGCCGGCGCATCGGATCGGTGACTTCAGGCGGCTTCGGCCCGTCGCTGAACGGACCGCTGGCCATGGGGTATGTCGAAGCCGCCTGCGCGGTGATCGGCGCGCCCGTGATGCTCGTCGTGCGCGGCAGGCCGCTGCCGGCGACAATCGTCTCCATGCCGTTTGTGCCGAACCATTATTTCCGGCCGCCGGCTCCGGTTTCCGCTGAAGGAGCGCCGTCATGATCGCTGTGATTTTTGAAGTCTGGCCCGCTTCGGGCAAGCGGGAGGAGTATCTGGCGCTCGCGGCGGGCATGCGCGAGGCGCTGAATAAAAGCGACGGCTTCCTCTCGATTGAACGGTTTGAGAGCCTCTATGAGGAGGGCAAGCTGCTGTCGCTGCAATTCTGGCGCGACGAGGAGAGCGTGCAGGCGTGGCGCCAGCGGCTCGACCATCGAAGCATGCAGTCGCTCGGCCGCGCCGGGGTGTTTCGCGATTACCGCCTGCGCGTCGCCTCGGTCATGCGCGACTACAGCATGAATAAACGCGGCGAAGCGCCCGCCGATTCGCGCCAAATCCACGGATAATCATCGACAGGGGAAATGTTTCATGTCCGCGATTCATTACACGAAAGACCACGAATACATCCGCGTTGACGGCGGCACGGGAACGGTGGGGATAACCGATTACGCGCAAAAAGCGCTCGGCGATGTCGTCTTCGTGGAATTGCCGGAAGCGGGCGCCGCTTTCAAAAAGGGCGCGCAGGCCGCTGTCGTCGAAAGCGTCAAGGCCGCCAGCGAGGTTTACGCGCCGGTGTCCGGCGAAATCACCGCCGTCAACGGCGCGCTGGAAAACGCGCCGGGATCGGTCAATGAGGATTCCGCCGGGGCCGGCTGGTTCTTCAAAATCAAACTGGCCGACGCCGGCGAGCTCGCGGGCCTCATGGATGAGGCCGCCTATCAGGCCTTTTTGAAAACCCTGGCATAGGCGGGCACGACAATGCGCTATCTGCCCCTGACGCCGGATGACCGCGCGAGCATGATGCAGCGCGTCGGCGTGACTGAAATCGACGAGCTCTTCGCCGACATTCCCGCCGACAAGCTGCTGAAAGCGCCGCTCGATCTGCCGGCCGGCAAATCCGAGCTGGAGGTTTCGCGCCTGCTCGGCGGCCTCGCCAAGCGCAATCTTGCGGCGTCGGACGCGCCGTTTTTTGTCGGCGCCGGCGCTTATAAGCATCACGTGCCCGCCAGCGTCGATCATCTGATCCAGCGCAGCGAGTTCCTGACGAGCTACACGCCCTATCAGCCGGAGATCGCCCAGGGCACGCTGCAATATCTGTTCGAATTCCAGACGCAGGTCGCCTGCCTGACCGCGATGGATGCCGCCAATGCCAGCATGTACGACGGTTCGACGGGAACCGCCGAGGCCGTGCTGATGGCGCACCGCGTCACCAGGCGCAACAAGGCCGTCCTGTCGGGAGGACTGCACCCGCACTACGCCGGGGTTGTGCGCACCATGTCGCATATGGCGCGCGATGAGGCCGTCACCCTGCCGCCTGACCCGGCGGCGGGCGAGGACATTATCGCAAGCATTGATTCCGCGACCTCGTGCGTCGTCGTGCAGAACCCGGATTTCTTCGGCAATCTGCGCGATCTCGCGCCCATAGCCGCCGCCTGCCACGCCCATGGCGCGCTGCTGATCGCCGTATTCACCGAGGCTGTCTCGCTGGGGCTCATCACGCCGCCGGGCGATATGGGCGCCGACATCGTCGCCGGCGAGGGCCAATCCATCGGCAATCCGCTGACTTTCGGGGGCCCTTACGTCGGGCTGTTCGCAACGCGGCAAAAATATGTGCGGCAAATGCCCGGGCGTCTCTGCGGGGAAACCGTGGACGCGCAGGGCCGGCGCGGCTTTGTGCTGACGCTGTCCACGCGCGAGCAGCATATCCGCCGCGAGAAAGCCACCTCCAACATTTGCACGAACTCCGGCCTCTGCGCGCTGGCCTTCACCATTCATATGACGCTGCTCGGCGGGACCGGGCTGAAGCGGCTCGCGCGCGTCAATCACGCCAATGCGGTGAAGCTGGCGGACCTGCTGGCGCGCGTTCCCAACGTCGAAGTGCTTAACGACAGCTTCTTCAACGAATTCACCATCCGCGTGAAGGGCGATGCCGCCGGCGTGATCGAAAAGCTCGCGGCGCGCGGCGTGCTGGGCGGCGTGCCCGTGTCGCGCCTGCTGCCCGGGCCCGGTCTCGACGATCTCATCGTCGTCGCCAGCACCGAAGTGAACACCGATGATGACCGCGAGGCGCTCGCCGAAGCATTGAAGGGAGCCTTGTGATGCTCAACAATCAGGGCCGCCCGACCGCGCCGCATGAATCGTCCGCGCCGGCCCAATCCGCGCGCAAAACTTTCACCTCGAACCGCGCGCTGCAAATTGAGGAGGCGCTGATTTTCGAAATCGGCGGGAACTCCGCGACCGGCGTCGATATTGACGAGCCCGCGGCCTTCGCGCCGCGTCTGGGCGCGCATGAGCGCGCTTCGCCCATCGGACTGCCAGGCCTTTCGGAACCCGAAACCCTGCGCCATTATGTGCGGCTGTCGCAGAAGAATTATTCCATCGACGCTGGCCTCTATCCGCTGGGCTCCTGCACGATGAAGCACAACCCGCGCCTCAACGAGGCGATGGCGCGGCTGCCGGGGTTCGGCGACATTCATCCGCTCCAGCCGCAGTCGACTGTCCAGGGCGCGCTGGAACTGATCGACGCTCTGGCGCACTGGCTGATGACGATGACGGGAACCCATGCGGTCGCGATGACGCCGAAGGCCGGCGCGCACGGGGAGATGTGCGGCATGATGGCGATCCGCGCCGCCATCGAGGCGCGCGGCGAGAGCGGCGCGCGCAACGTCGTGCTGGTGCCCGACAGCGCCCACGGAACCAACCCCGCCACCGCCGCGCTGATCGGCTTCACGGTGCGCGCCGTGCCGGCGCGCGACGACGGCACGCTGGCGATCGAAGCGGTCCAAGCGGCGCTCGGCCCGGATGTCGCCGCGATCATGCTGACCAATCCCAACACCTGCGGCCTGTTCGAGCGCGATGTCATCGCGGTGGCGGAGGCGGTTCACGCGGCGGGCGCGTATTTTTACTGCGATGGGGCGAATTTCAACGCCATCGTCGGCAAAGCGCGGCCCGGCGATCTCGGCATCGACGCGATGCATATCAATCTGCACAAGACTTTCTCAACGCCGCACGGCGGCGGCGGGCCGGGCGCCGGGCCGGTGGTTTTGTCGGATCGCCTCGCGCCTTTCGCGCCGCTGCCTTTCATCACGCGCGCGGGCGGCGCGCTCAGGCTGGAGGAGCACGGCGGCGGCGGACAGGCTTTCGGGCGCATCACCGCCTTCCACGGGCAGATGGGCATGTTCGTGCGGGCCTACGCCTATATGCTCTCGCACGGCTCCGACGGCATGCGGCAGGCTTCGGAAGACGCGGTGCTGAACGCCAATTATGCGCGTGTCTGCCTCTCCGATTTGATGTCGCCGGCGTTCGGCGCGCGAACCTGCATGCACGAGGCGCTGTTCAGCGATGAATGGCTGAAGGGAACAGGGGTGACGACGCTCGATTTCGCCAAGGCGATGATCGACGAGGGCTATCATCCGATGACCGTCTATTTCCCGCTGATCGTCCATGGCGCGATGCTGATCGAGCCGACGGAATCGGAATCGCGCGCCTCGCTCGATCTGTTCATCATGGCGCTGCGCGATCTCGCCTTCGCCGTGAAGCGCGGCGACACCGCGCGCTTCACCGGCGCGCCCTATTTCGCGCCGCGCGGCCGTCTTGATGAGACGCGGGCGGCGCGGCAGCCGGTGCTGCGGTGGAGACCGCGCGCGCCGGTTTCGGACGCGCAGGCGGCGGAATAACAGCAGCGCGCTATTGCAGCAATGTGACGCGGCTGGCGGTGGCGCCGTCGGCGGTGCGCGCCCCCTGAACACGCACTTTGACGCCGGCCTTCACCAGCGCGCGGTCGGCGGCGTCAATGCGGATGACTGGCACGCCGGGATCGAGGATCAGGTCGGATTCGCCGCCGGGAAATTTGACTTTCAGATTGTTGCTGCCGCCGACGACCGCCGTGCCGGTGACTGTGGCATTGGTCATGGTCTGGCTGCGGGCGTCGTTCATGGGGCGCTGCCCCTCGCCGACGCCGCGCATGGCATCGGGAAAAATCCGCAGTTCCGTCGAATGCAGTTTGCCGTCCTCTTTGCGCACGGCGGCGGAGGCGACGAAATCATTCGGCTTGATATCAGCCAGCGTCGCGGCTTTGTTTTGCAGCACCAGAAGATTGGGCGCGAGGGCGAAGGTTTCCAGCGCGCCGCCCTCGTCCGCCTTGATGGTGATGGAGGCCGCGTCGATTTTCTCGACCGTTCCCACGGAATTGAGGGCATTCGGGGCCTGAGCGAAGGCCGTGCCGGCGCCGAGCGCGAGCAGCGCGGCAAAAAGGATGGATTTGGCTTGCATGGCGCGTTTCCCATAAGTTTTTTGGCGATGGCCTGATATAAGCTCCGGACGCGTGTATTTCAATGGCTTTTCCCTGCGCATGCGGCAATTCCCATTCCGGGCGGCGCGTGCTAACCCCCTCCCGCCATGACCACACGCATCAATGCCCGTTTCGCCCAATGCGCCGCCGAGGGCCGCGCCGCGCTTGTCACATTCACCATGTGCGGGGACCCGGACGCGGCGACCAGCCTTGCACTGCTGCGCGCCCTGCCGGGCGCCGGCGCTGACGTGCTGGAAATAGGCATGCCCTTCACCGATCCGATGGCCGACGGCCCGTCCATCCAGGCGGCGGGCCTGCGCGCGCTGAACGGCGGCATGACGCTTCACAAGACCATCGCGCTCGTGGCGGAGTTCCGCGCCGGCGACGCGCTCACGCCTGTTGTGCTGATGGGCTATTACAATCCCATTTATATTTACGGCGTCGAGGCGTTTCTGGTGGATGCCAAAGCCGCCGGCGTTGACGGGCTGATCGTCGTCGATCTGCCGCCCGAGGAGGATGCCGAGCTTTGCCTGCCGGCGCTGAAAGCGGGCCTCAATTTCATCCGTCTCGCGACACCGACGACGGACGACAGGCGCCTGCCGGCGGTGCTGACCAACACGTCCGGCTTTGTCTATTACGTTTCGATCACCGGCATCACCGGCGCCGCGGCGCCCGATTATTCGAAAGTGGCCGCCGCTGTGGCGCGCATCAAGCGGCACACCCCGCTGCCCGTCGCGGTGGGCTTTGGCGTGCGGAGCGCGGAGTCGGCCGCGGCGATAGCGGCGCATGCCGACGGCGTCGTTGTCGGCACGGCTTTGATCGACGCGCTGAAAGGCTCGCTGGATGCGCAGGGGCGCGCCACAAGCGCCAGCGTCGGCGCCGTGACCGCCCTCGCGCGCGAAATCGCGGGCGGCGTGCGCGGAGCGCGCAAGCCCAAATGAGGAGCTTCCAATGAACTGGATGTCCAACGTCGTTCCGCCCAAAATCCGTTCGCTGCTGCGGCGCGACACGCCCGAAAATCTGTGGGTCAAGTGCCCCGACAGCGGCGAGCTCGTGTTCCACAAGGACCTGGAGGCGAACCTGTTCGTCGTGCCGAACTCCGGCTATCACATGCGGATGTCCGTCAAAGCGCGGCTGGCGTCGATATATGATGGCGGCGTTTATGAGGAGATCGCGACCCCCGAGGCGCCCGCCGATCCGCTGAAATTCCGCGATGTCAAACGCTACGCCGACCGGATCAAGGAGTTCCGCGCCAAAACCGGCGCCAATGATTCCATCAAGCTGACAGCGGGAAGCCTTGAGACGATCCCCGTTGTTGTCGCGGTGCAGGATTTCGAATTCATCGCGGGCACGCTGGGCATGGCGGCGGGCGAGGCGATCATCGCGGGGATGGACGAAGCGGTGCGGCGGCGCGCGCCTTTCATCATTTTCACCGCCTCCGGCGGAGCGCGCATGCAGGAGGGAATTTTCTCGCTGATGCAGATGCCCCGCACGACAGTCGCGGTTCGCCGCCTGCGCGAGGCGAGGCTTCCCTATATCGTTGTGCTCACCAACCCGACGACCGGCGGCGTCACAGCCTCCTATGCCATGCTGGGCGATGTGCAGATCGCCGAACCCGGCGCGGTCATCGGATTTGCCGGAGCGCGGGTCATCGAACAGACCATCCGCGAGCGCCTGCCGGAAGGCTTCCAGCGCGCTGAATATCTGATGGCGCACGGCATGATCGACATGGTGGTGGCGCGCAAGGACATGCGCGCGACGCTGGCGCGGCTGTGCGGGCTGCTGATGCGGGTCCCCGCCCCGGCCGCGGCCGCGTGATGAGCGCGTCCAGCGCCGTTCTCGAGCGCCTGCAGGGCCTGCATCCGCGCAAAATTGATTTGTCGCTGGGGCGCATCGAGGCGCTGCTGGAAAAGCTGGGGCGTCCGCAGAACGCTTTGCCGCCGGTCATTCACGTTGCCGGCACCAACGGCAAAGGCTCCACCATCGCGTTCATGCGCGCCATGCTGGAGGCGGACGGCCTCCGGGTCCATGTCTACACATCGCCGCATCTCGTCAGCTTCGCCGAGCGCATCCGGCTGGCGGGGACGCTGGTCGATGAGGCGCGTCTGACCGCCGCGCTGGAGGCGTGCGAGCGCGTCAACGCCGGCGCGCCGATCACTATTTTCGAAATCATCACCGCCGCCGCGTTCAAGCTTTTCAGCGAGACCCCCGCCGACGTTCTGCTGCTGGAGGTCGGACTTGGCGGACGGTTTGACGCGACCAATGTCATCGACCGCCCGCTCGCCAGCGTCATTACTCCCATATCTGTTGATCATGTGGAGTTTCTCGGACCCTCGCTCGCGGGAATCGCGCTCGAAAAAGCGGGCATTCTCAAAGCCGGCGTTCCCGCGGTTTCAGCCGATCAGGAGATGATCCCGCGCGGCGTGATTGAGCGCGAGGCGGAGCGCCTGCGCGCGCCTCTGCTGATGGGCGGGCAGGATTTCACAGCGCGCGAGGAGCGCGGCCGGCTGGTGTTCGAGGATGCCAACGGCCTGCTCGACCTGCCGTTGCCGCGCCTTGCCGGGCGCCACCAGATTCAAAACGCCGCCGCCGCCATCGCGGCGTTGCGGGCGGTGCTGCCGCATGTCAGCGCCGCCTCGATCGAAAAAGGGCTGCGCGGCGCCGACTGGCCGGCGCGGCTGCAAAGGCTTGGCGCGGGGCCGCTCACCGCGCGGGCGCCGCCCGGCGCGGAGGTTTGGCTCGACGGCGGGCATAACGCGGCGGGCGGAAAAGCGCTGGGCGAGGCCATGGCCGATCTTGAGGCGCGCGCATCGCGTCCGCTGGCGCTGATATGCGGCATGCTCACGACAAAAGACGCATCAGGGTTTCTGAGACCTTTCGCCGGCCTCGCCCTGACTACGTTTTGCGTGCCGATCGGCGGCGGGCATTCGGGCAGGCCGGCCTCGGAGGTGGCGGAAGCCGCGGAGCGCGCGGGGCTGGATGCGAGCCCCTGCGGGGGCGTTGCGGAGGCGCTAACCCGGCTTTCCGCCGCCACATGGCCTGTCGCGCCGCGTATATTGATCACGGGATCGCTCTATCTCGCGGGCGCTGTGCTGGCGGAAAACGGCACACCGCCGCGCTGAGGGCGGTTAACCGCCAAGCAATTCCCGCGTGTCAGGTTCGGCGCACGCAATAGCGCCGTCTTCCCTGAAGGGAATCTCCCTTGCCATCGCTTCCCGCCCTGAAACTGACCGGCCTGACCAAAACTTTCGGCGCCGCGACCGCCGTTGACCATCTCGATCTCGACGTGCGCGCCGGCGAGTTCTACGCGCTGCTGGGGCCCAACGGCGCGGGCAAAACGACGACGCTGCGCATGGCCGCGGGGCTTTTGCCGGCGGATGCCGGCGGCATTGAAATTTTCGGCGTCGATGCGCGCCGCGCGCCCATCGAGGCCAAACGCATCACCGCCTGGCTGCCCGACGAGCCGATGCTTTACGACAAGCTGAACCCGCTGGAATATCTCGAATTCGTCGCGGGTCTGTGGAACGTCGATCCCTCCGAGGCGCAGGCGCGGGCGCGCGGCCTGTGCGATGTGCTCGATCTGTGGAAACACCGCCATGAGCGCTGCGAGGGTTTCTCGCGGGGCATGAAGCAGAAAGTCGCGCTGGCCGGCGCGCTTATCCACAATCCGAAACTGCTGATGCTGGATGAGCCCCTGACCGGACTGGACGCCGCCGTCGCAAGGCAGGTGAAAAACCTGCTGTCCGAGCGCGTGCGCGCCGGCGCCTCGATCATTTTGACGACACATATTCTTGAGGTTGCCGAGCGCCTTGCCGACCGCATCGGGATCATTCAGCGCGGCAGGCTGATCGCGGAGGGCACGCTGGCGCAATTGCGCGAAAAGGCCGGCGGCGGCAATTCCTCGCTGGAGGATGTGTTCCTGCAATTGACGCAAAGCGCGGAGCTGGCCGCGTGAGTTTGCGCCCCGGCTCTTTCGCCTGGCTTGCGGCGCATGATCTGCGCTTAAGCTTTTTGCGCATGCGCTCAATGTTCGGCGCGCGCCGGCCCGCCGCTATCCTCGCCATTCTCGCCGCCATCCTCGCGGTGTTCCATCTGCTCGCCTGGCCGGCGGCCGCGTGGCTGGCGAGAGCCGGCGCGGCTTCCGGACCGGACGCGCTTTATTATCCGGCGCTCGCCTGCGCGGCGGTATTTGTGCTGCCGTGGCTTGTGGCGCAGGCGATGACGAATTCAACGCGGGCGCTGTACTCGCGCGGCGATCTCGATTTGCTGCTGGCCTCGCCGGTTTCGCCGCGCGCCGTGCTGTCGGCGCGGGCGCTCGCAATGGCCGTGGAATCGCTGGGATCGGCGGGAATGTTCCTATTCCCCATCGCCGATATGAACGCGGTCATCAGCGGCCGGCACTGGCTGGCGCTTTATCCGGCGCTGGCGGCCAGCGCGCTGTTCGCAACCGGCCTCGGGCTGGCGGTCACGACGGGCCTGTTCACTGTGCTGGGGCCGAAGCGCACGCGGCTTGCCTCGCAAATCCTCGCGACCTTCATCGCCTCGGCTTTTGTGCTGGGGCTGCAACTCGTCAATGTTTTGCCGGAGGGCATGCGCGCGGACCTTATGGAGGCGGTCAACAACCCCGCGCCCGGCTCGCTGTTTGACCGCAATGGGCCGCTGTGGCTGCCGGTGCGCGCGGCCACGGGGGACGGCGCTTCGCTGGCGGCATGGATCGCCGCGGCTTTGGCCGTGTTCACCGTGTCGGCTGTCGGGCTTGGGCCGCGCTTTATGGCGAGCGCCGTGCGGTCGGCGGGGGCGGCCGGCGCATCGGCGCCGCGGCGGGCCGGCGGCCGCGAGCATTCATTCCGCGCCGGCGCCGGAGCGGCGCTGCGGCGCAAGGAGTGGCGGCTGCTGCGGCGCGACCCTTTCCTCGCCTCGCAATTGCTGCTGCAGGTCATCTACACGCTGCCGGTCAGCGTGGTGCTCTGGCGCAGCCAGGGTCCCAGCGGCTCGCTGGCGCTGGCGATGTCGCCGTGCATCATCGTCATCGCCTCGCAGATATCCGCCTCGCTGACATGGCTTGCCGTGTCGAGCGAGGATGCGCCGGACTTTCTGGCCAGCGCGCCGGTGACGCGTTCGCAGATCGAGCGGCGCAAGCTGCAGGCAGTGTTCGCGCCGCTGGCGCTGCTGCTGGCCGCGCCCTGCGCAGCGCTGGCGATGGCGGAGCCGGCGATGGGCGCCATCACCATTCTATTCGCGCTGGGGGCCGCTGCCTCGACCGCGCTGCTGAATATGTGGCGCCCGCACCCCGGGCGGCGCTCGGACGTGATGCGCCGCCATCAACAGTCCAAAATGGTCGGGCTGATGGAGCACATGCTGTCGCTGTGCTGGGCGGTCGCGATTGTGCTGGCGATCCTCGAAAGCTGGGCGGCGGTTGTGCCTATCGGCCTCGCCGCGCTGCTGCTGTGGTTCAACCGGCCGCCCCGCGTTGCGCGCCCGGTGTTGAGAGAAAGCCTGGCTTGAAAAGGATGGCCTGAGCCGGCGCAACGGCCCGGCCTTTGCTCCTGGGAAACCCGAGGCCCGTCCGGCGCCCCGCTTCGGGGCGCCCTGTTCCATTTTGGGACGGTCCCGCAGCGGGGGTCCCATGCCTGCCTTCAAGCTCCTATCCGTCGCCGATTTTCCGCCCACCGCCGCGCGCCAGCCGCCGGGCGCGCTGAAACAAGGCGCGGCAACGCGGGCCCCCGCGCATCCGCGAACCGCGCGGACAGGAGCCAAAAGCCCGCCGCGCCTCGATTTTGCTGACACGGCGCGCTTTCTCATTCTCGCGGTGATGCTGCTTGCCGCCGCCGCTTCGGCTTTTCATTCGGCGCCGCTGACGGGCATCGCCGTTTTCGCCGCCCCCTTCGCGGCGCCGGCTTGTTTCGCGCTGGCGGGCGTGTTTCTGCACCGCTCCGTCGACGCGCCCTGGCCGGTTTTTCTGCGGCGCAAACCGCTGCCGCTGATCTACCGCGCGGCGCTGCTGGCGGCGGCCGCCGGCGCTGTCCACGCTCTGGCGCGGGGATGGCCCGGCCCCGCCGCGCTGGCACGCACGCTTGGCGCGGCGCTGCTGGACCCGCCCGCGATGCTGGCCCTTGTGCTGGAGCTGGCGGTTTGTCTCATTGCGGCCCGGATGCTGCGGGGCTTGCGCGCAGCCTTGGTTTTGCCGGTGCTCGCCGCGCTTGAAGTGTCACATACGAATTTGGGCGGCCCGATTCTTTCGGGCGCCTGCGGCCTGCTGGTATACCTTTATGCCGGCCATATATTCGCGCCGGAGGTCCGCAAACTCGCGCGCTATGCCGTGGATCATCGCGGCAACGCGGCGATATTTCTGTCAGTCTGGTGCCTGATGAACGCTTTGGCGGTGACGGTTTCAACGCCGCTGGCGGGAGCCGCCGGCGTCGC
>JANYFM010000118.1 GCA_025362655.1 Hyphomicrobiales bacterium
GTTGGCGGTCAGGCGCCCGCGCAGCCGGGGGACGCCAGCGGCAATTTCCCCGGCGATATCGGGAAAGCTCACGCCTTCCCCCCCGCCGCCAATTGCTCCGGCAGCGCATAAGCCCATTGCGTGATGTTACCGGCACCCAGAAACACCACATAATCGCCTGGTTCCGCAAGGCCGCGGATGATTTCCGGCAGATGCTCGGGCGATTCCAGCGCGCGCGCGTCGCGGTGCCCGTGCGCCTTGATGGCGCCGACAAGATGCGCTTTGTCCGCGCCCTCAATCGGCTTCTCGCCCGCGGCGTAGACATCCGCCACCAGGACTGTGTCGGCATCGTTGAAACAGGTGGAGAACGGCTCGAACAGGGATTGCAGCCGCGTGAACCTGTGCGGCTGCACGATAGCGATCACCCGCGCCTTGGTTGAGGCGCGCGCGGCGCGCAGCACGGCGGAAATCTCCACGGGGTGATGGCCGTAATCGTCGAAAATCAACGCGCCGTTCCACTCGCCCGTTTTGGTGAAGCGCCGCTTGACGCCGCCGAAGGCCGCGAGCCCCGCGCGTATCGCTTCGCCGTCCATCCCCAGTTCATGCGCCACCGCGATCGCCGCCGTCGCATTCAGCGCATTATGGTGTCCGGGCATCGGCAGCGTCATCTGTTCAAGATAGGTCGCCTTGGAGGTCTTGCGGTCGCGGATCAGCACGCTGAAGCGCGACACGCCCCCCGCGAGCTCAACATCCATCAGCCGCACATCGGCCTGCGGGTTTTCCCCATAGGTGATGACGCGCCGGTCCTCGATGCGGCCCACCAATTCCTGCACGACGGGATGATCGAGGCACATAACCGCGAAGCCGTAGAACGGCAGGTTTTCGACCAGCGTGCGGAACGCCTCTTTCACCGCGTCGAAAGTCTTGAAATGATCGAGATGCTCGGGGTCGATGTTGGTGACGATGGCGACATCGGCGGGCAGTTTTAAAAACGTGCCGTCGCTCTCGTCCGCCTCCACCACCATCCACTCGCCCGCCCCCAGCCGCGCATTGGTGCCGTATGCGTTGATAATGCCGCCATTGATGACGGTTGGGTCAAAGCCGCCTTTGTCGAGCAGCGCCGCCACCATGGATGTCGTGGTCGTCTTGCCGTGTGTGCCGGCCACCGCGACGCATTGTTTGAGATGCATCAGTTCTGCCAGCATTTCGGCGCGCCGCACCACCGGCAGGCGCCGCTCGCGCGCCGCCGCCAGCTCGGGATTGCCGCGGCCGATCGCCGTTGACACCACGACAACGCCGGCCTCGCCCAGATGCGCGGCGTCATGGCCAAGGAAAATCACCGCTCCTTTGGAGCGCAGCCGCTTGACGATGGGGCTGTCATTGGCGTCGGAGCCCTGCACCGCATAGCCAAGGTTGAGCAGCACCTCGGCAATGCCGGACATGCCGATGCCGCCGATGCCCACGAAATGGATGGCGCCGGTTTCCTGCGGCAGTTTCATTTGGGTTTCCCGGTTAAATCCCGGCGATGCGCATCGCCAGCGCGGCCAGCCTGTCAGCGGCATCGAGCGTCGCCGCTGTCCTGGCGGCACAGCCCCGCTCCGTCAAGACCTCCGGCGCGTCCAGCGCCTCGGCCAGCAGGCGGGCCAGCGCTGGCGGGGTGAAATCGCTTTGCGCTATCACATCCGCGGCGCCGGGCGCCTCCAGCACCCGCGCATTGGCGGCCTGGTCCTGATCCAGAGCGCCGGGCAGCGGCACGAGAATGCAAGCCCGCCCAATGGCCGCCAGCTCCGACACCGTGCTGGCCCCCGCCCGCCCAATGACGAGATGCGAGCGCGCGATGCGCAGCGGCAGGTCGGTGAAAAACGCCGATACCTCCGCTTCCATGCCGGCGGCCTGATAGGCTGCGGCTACCCGCCCGCAATCCTCCGCCCGCGCCTGCTGAACGACGCGCAGGCGCAAACGTTTGTCGGCGGAAAGCAGCGCGGCGGCCGCCGGCACAATATCCGACATCACCCGCGCGCCCTGGCTGCCGCCGGTGACCAGCAGGCGCAGCAACCCGTCCTCAAAGCCCGGCGCCGGAAGCTCCGCCGCCTCCAGCACCATGGGACGCAGGGGGTTCCCGACATGCCGCGTCTTCGCCGCGATGCGCGGGTCGAGGCCGGCAATATCCGGAAAGCCCGTCGCGATGGCCGTGGCATTGGCGCTGAGAAAGCGGTTGGCGCGGCCCATGACAGCGTTCTGCTCATGCAGCAGCGAGGGAATTTTCAATTGCGCCGCGGCCAGCAGCGGCGGCACTGTGGGATAGCCGCCAAAGCCAACAACGCAGAGCGGATTGATTTTGCGCAACAGCCCCCGCGCCGCCCACGTGCCGCGCGCCAGCGTGAAAGCCGCCGCCGCTTTGTGAAACAGCGAGCCGCCCGATGGCGTCGCCGCCGCCACCGCGTGCGCGGCGCGGGCGGGAAAATCCGCGCCGTATTTCAGCGCCCTGTCATCGGAGACAAGCTCCACCGGCACATCGTGTTTTTGCAGGGCCAGCGCCAGCGCCTCCGCCGGAAACAAATGCCCCCCCGTGCCCCCGGCGGCCAGAAGAATGCAGCGCGGGCTCATTCGCGTCCAATCCTGTTGATGACTTCCGACTGCGGGCGTTTGCGCGTCACCGCGATCAAAAAGCCCATGCACAGCGCCAGCGAAATCAGCGACGAGCCGCCGTAGGAGATGAACGGCAGCGTCATGCCCTTGGCCGGCATCAGCCGCAGATTGACCGCCATGTTGATCGCGCTCTGGAGCCCAAACAGCATCACCAGACCCGCCGCCGCGAAACGCGAGAACGAATTGACGTTGCTCGACGCGTGCAACAGCGTGCGCAGCACGACAAAAGCGAACAACGTGACGATGGCGAGGCAGAACAGCACGCCGAACTCCTCGCCGGTGACCGCGAAGATAAAATCCGTGTGGCTGTCCGGCAGCACGCGCTTCAGCGTGCCCTCGCCGGGCCCCTTGCCGAACCAGCCGCCGGAAATGAAGCTTTCCATCGCGGTGTCCACTTGAAATGAATCGCCTCCGGGGCCCCCGGTTCCGGGCTCCAGAAATTTGTCAATGCGCTGGCGCACATGCGGCACGAAACGGTAGGCGATCAGCGCGCCGCCCGCGCCCGCGCCGCCGATGCCCGCCACCCAGAACCAGTGCAGCCCCGCCATGAAGAACAGCGCCGCCCATACCATGGATATCAGCATCGTCTGGCCGAAATCCGGCTGCATCATCAGCGGCACGATTGTGGCCGGCAGCAGCAGCAGCGCCAGAAAATTCGCCGGCACATCCCGGCGCAGCCCGCCCTCCGAGAACGCCCAGGCCGCCAGCACGACGAAGGCCGGTTTGACGAATTCCGAAGGCTGCACGCCAAAAATCCAGCGCCGCGCGCCCTTGACCTCGGGGCTGAACAGCAGCGCCGCGACCACCAGCGCCATGCCCAGCACATAGACGAAAAGCGCGGCGCGCCGCACCCAGCGCGGCGGCAGAAACGATGTCGCCATCATCAGGCCCGCCGCCGCCAGCAAAAACACCACCTGACGGTTGACGAAATGGAAAGGCGGCAAGCCCAGCCGCTCCGCCACCGGCGGCGAGCCCGCCAGCGTCAGCACGAGGCCAAGCACCATCATTCCCGCGATGGCCGATATCAGCCAGCGGTCAACGGTCCACCACCAGTCCGCGAACACGGATCGTTCGGCGCGTGTCACCATGTCAGGCTCCTTTATCGGGCGCGGCGCGCGCCATCAGCGCGCGGGCAGAATCGCGGAACGCGTTGCCGCGCGCCTCGAAATCGGTGAACTGATCGTAAGAGGCGCAGGCCGGAGACAGCAGCACAACGGGCTCCCGCGCGCCGCTGAGCGCCGCGTCGCGCGCGGCGGCGGCGATTGCCGCGTCCAGCGTTCCGCAGCGCTCGAAGGCCGCGTCCCCGCCGAGCGTTGCCGCGAATTCATCCATGGATTCGCCGATCAGATAGGCTTTGCGGATTTTGGAAAACAGCGGCCGCAGCGGCGCGATGCCGCCCTCTTTGGGCTTGCCGCCGGCGATCCAAAAAATATCGTCGTAGGACAGCAGCGCCTTTTCCGCCGCGTCCGCGTTGGTTGCTTTGGAATCGTTGACAAACAGAACGCGGCCCACGCGCGCGGCTTCCTCCATGCGGTGCGGCAGGCCGGGATAGGACGCGAGGCCCGCTGCGATCTCCGCATGGGAAATTTCAAGGATGGCGCACACTGAATAGGCGGCGGCGGCATTCTGCCAGTTATGCGCGCCCCGCAGCGCCGGCAGCGAACCCGGCATCACCTTCGGTTTTCCCCGGCTTGAAGCAGGCTCAAAATAAAGGCTCCTGTCGATGCCGTCCTCATCCTCATAATGGACTTCGCCCGGCAGCGAGGCCATCCGGCGGCTGACCGCCAAGGCGCCGCTCTCCCGCTTTCGGCGCTCCCGCCAAATATTGAGACACCAGGAATCATCCACGCCGACGACAGCCGTCCGCGCGCCGCTCACCAAGCGCTCTTTCACGGCGGCGTAATTCGCCATTGTCCCATGCCGCTCAATATGATCGGGCGTCAGGTTGAGCAGCACGCCCGCCGTCGGCGCGAGCGAGGGCGCGAGATCAATCTGAAACGACGAGCATTCGATGACATGAAAGCGCCCCATCGCCGGCGGCTCCAGCGCCAGAACGGGCACTCCGATATTGCCGCCCATCTGGGTGTCGCGTCCCGCCTGCCGCAAAATATGCGCGATCAGCGCCGTCGTCGTCGATTTGCCGTTGGTGCCGGTGACCGCCGCAAAGGGCGCGTCCGGCGCGCGCTTGGCCCGCTCGCGGCAAAACAATTCGATATCGCCGATAATCTCCACCCCGGCGGCGCGCGCCATCGCGGCGCTCCAATGCGGCGCGGGATGCGTCAGCGGCACGCCCGGCGACAGCACGAAGCTGTCAAAGCGGCTCCAGTCCGCGTCCCGCAAATCAGCGACCGCAAAGCCCTCCGCCCTGGCGCGCTCCCGCGCGGCGCCATTGTCGTCCCACACGCTGAGTTCGGCGCCGCCCGATGCCAGCGCGCGCGCGCTCGCAAGCCCGGACCCGCCAAGGCCGAACAACGCGGCGCGCCTGCCGGCAAATGAAGTGACGGGAATCATCACCTCACCTTGAGTGTCGCCAGCCCGATCAAGGCCAGCACGAACGAAATGATCCAGAAACGGATGACGATCTGCGGCTCGGACCAGCCGAGCTTTTCAAAGTGATGATGGATCGGCGCCATCAGGAACACCCGCTTGCCCGTGCGCTTGTACCAGAACACCTGGATGATCACCGACATCGCCTCGACGACAAACAGCCCGCCGACAATGGCCAGCACGATCTCATGTTTCACCACCACAGCGACCGAGCCGATCAGCCCGCCGAGCGCCAACGAGCCCGTGTCGCCCATGAATATTTGCGCCGGCGGCGCGTTGAACCACAGGAACCCGAGGCCCGCGCCGATCAACGCCCCGCAAACCACCGCAAGCTCGCCCGCGCCGGAGACATAGTTGATGCCGAGATAGGACGCGAAAATAAGATTGCCCGCGAGATAGGCGATGGTGGCGAAAGCCCCCGCCGCGATCATGGAGGGAACAATGGCGAGCCCGTCGAGCCCGTCTGTCATATTCACCGCGTTGCCCGAGCCGACAACGACGATCGCGCCGAAACCCAAAAACCACCAGCCGAGATTGATGGCAAAGCCGCTCATGAACGGCAGCGCGAGGCGGGCCGCCGGCGCGTCCGCGTAAAACGGCGCGGCGAAAGCGCTGAGGAAATCGGCGAGCGATGCGACAGGCTGCGTGACGCTCGCCGCCATCATGAAATAACAGGCGAGCAGCGCGATGACCGCCTCGCCCCCCAGCCGCGCGCGGCCGGAAAATCCGACATGGCTTTGCTTCGTCACCTTCAGATAATCGTCGTAAAATCCGATCGCCCCAAAACCGATGGTCACGAACATCACAATCCACACGTAAGCGCTTTTGGGATTTGCCCACAGCGCCGTGGAGACAACGAGACCGGCAAGAATCATCAGCCCGCCCATCGTCGGGGTGCCTTTTTTGGCAAGATGGGATTCCGGCCCGTCGCTGCGGATCGGCTGGCCCTTGCCCTGTTTCAAGCGCAGCGCCGAAATAATCGCGGGGCCGAAGAAGAACACAAAAAACAGCGCCGTCCCCGTCGCGCCCGCCGCGCGGAACGTAATGTAGCGGAACAGATTCAGCGGGCCGAAGAGGTGCGAAAATTCGGTGAGATAAGTCAGCATGCCCGGTCCTTCAGCGTTCTTGCGCGCCATTGGGAGAAGCGAAACGCCGCTTCAGCGCGGCGACCACCGGCCCCATACGGCTGCCGTTGGAGCCTTTGACCATAACGACATCGCCGGCGCCGAGCGCTTCGGCCAGCACATCTTCGAGCCCGTCGGATTTTTCCTTCCATGCGCCGCGCACGCCCGGCGGCAGCGCGTCATAAAGGCCGCGCATCAGCGGCCCCGCCGCAAAGACAGTGTCCACGCGGTTTTCCGCGATTGCCTCCGAGAGTTCGGCGTGCAGGCGCGCCGCGTCGGGCCCAAGCTCCAGCATGTCGCCGAGCACAGCGACGCGCCGGCCGGCGGCCGCCTCCCCCAGCAGCGCCAGCGCGGCGCGCATCGAGGCGGGATTGGCATTGTAGCTTTCATCAATCAGCGTGAAATTTCCGTCGGCGGCGGCGAGCCCGGTGCGTTGTCCGCGTCCCGCGGGCGCCTCAAACGCGCCAAGCGCCCGCGCCGACGCATGCAGGTCCGCGCCGGCGCAGACCGCCGCCAGCAGCACGGCGAGGCCGTTCACCGCGAGGTGCCGGCCCGGCGCGCCCAGATAAAACGTGACGGCTTCGCCCAGCACCTTCGCGCTGACCATCGAACCCGTTTCACGCGCCTCGAACGAAATTAATTGCGCGTCGGCGCCGGCGTGTTCGCCAAACGACAGCACGCGCCCCGCGCGCGAGGCCCGCGCCCGCGCATTCAACAGATCAAACTGCGGGATATCCGCGTGGATGATGGCGGCGCCGCCGGGCTCAAGACCCAAAAATATCTCCGCCTTGGCCTCCGCGATGGCGTCGAGCGAGGCGAAATGCTCCAGATGCACCGGCGCGATGGTGGTGACAACAGCCACATGCGGGCGAACCATTCCCGTCAGCGGCGTGATCTCGCCGGAGTGGTTCATGCCGATTTCAAAGACGCCGAAACGGCTGGCGCGCGGCATCCGCGCCAGTGTCAGCGGCACGCCCCAATGGTTGTTGTAAGAGGCTGCCGAGGCATGTGTCGGGCCGCTGGCGCCAAGCGCGGCGCGCAGCGCCTCCTTTGTGCCGGTTTTGCCGACCGATCCCGTCACCGCGATGATTTTCGCCTCGCCGCGAGCCCGCGCCGCGCGCCCCAGATTCTCCATGGACGCGAGCGTGTCATCGACGATGTAAAGCGGTCCATGCGCGCTCAGGGCATCGGCGCGCGCCTCATCAACGACAGCCGCCGCCGCGCCGGCGGCAAAGGCCGCGCCGGCAAAGTCATGGCCGTCCTTCGCGTCGCCCTTGATGGCGAAATAGAGATCGCCGGGCTGCAAAGTGCGCGTGTCGATGGAGACGCCGGTCACGCCGGCCGGCGCGCGCCCGTGGACGCGCGCGGCGAGCGCCGGAATAAGGCCGAGGCCGGACCAAAGAAATTCGTCGTTCATTCCGCCAAATCCCTCAATGCGGCCAGCACCGCCTCATGATCCGAAAACGCCAGCACTTTGTCGCCAACGATCTGGCCGGTTTCGTGGCCTTTGCCGGCCACAACCAGCGCGTCGCCGGCCTCCAGCATGGCGATGGCGGCGCGGATCGCCTCCGCGCGGTCGCCGATTTCACGCGCGCCCGGCGCCGCCGACAGGATCGCCGCGCGGATGGAGGCGGAATTTTCCGAGCGCGGATTGTCGTCGGTGACGATCACGACATCGGCGCGCCGCGCGGCGATCTCCCCCATGATCGGCCGCTTGCCCGCGTCGCGGTCGCCGCCGCATCCAAACACCACAATCAATCGTTTCGCCGCGGCGGGCCGGAGCGCGGCGAGAACCTTCTCCAGCGCGTCCGGCTTATGCGCATAGTCCACGAAAACAGGCGCGCCGCGCCGTTCGCCGACTTTCTCCAGCCGCCCCGGCGCCCCTGATAACGTTTCCAGCGCGGCGAAAACGCCCGCCGGCGCGCTCCCCGCGGCGATGCACAGCCCCGCCGCGACCAGCGCGTTGGACGCCATGAAATCGCCGGCAAGCGGCAGAAGCAGATCGTAGTCCCGCCCGTCGTGGACAAACCGCAATTGCGCGCCGCCGGCCCGCGCGCGCACCGCTTTAATTCGAATATCCGCCCCCTTCGCCCCGACGCTGAAAACGCGCAGGCCCCGCGCGGCGCAGGCGGCGGTGGTTTTGTCCGCGGCATCGCCGTCGGCGTTGATCACGGCGGGCTGTCCCGGCGCCAGCAAAACCTCGAACAGGCGCAGCTTCGCCGCCAGATATTCATCCAGCGTCGCGTGATAATCGAGATGATCGCGCGAGAGATTGGTGAAGGCGCCGGCGGCCAGCCGCACGCCATCGAGGCGGCGCTGATCCAGCCCGTGCGAGGAGGCTTCCATCGCCAGATGGGTGACGCCCTCGCCGGCGAGCTCATCCAATGTTTTATGCAGCGTCACCGGATCCGGCGTGGTCAGCGAGCCGTAGGCAGCGCCGGAGGGCTTGATCACGCCGGTCGTGCCCATCGCAGCGGCCTGATGGCCGAGCTTCGCCCAGATTTGGCGCGTAAAAGCGGCAGTCGATGTCTTGCCGCTGGTGCCCGTCACCGCGGCGATGACAGCGGGCTGGCGCGGATAAAAGCGCGCCGCCGCAAAAGCCAGCGCGGAGCGCGCGTCGCGCGCCGCCAGAACGGGAACGCCGGATATCGCGCCGGGCATCGCTTGCTCCGCCACGATGGCGGCCGCGCCCGCCCCGGCCGCCGCCGGCGCAAAATCCAAACCGTCGCTTTTAACTCCCGACAGCGCGAAAAACACAAAGCCCGGCCTCACCGCGCGGCTGTCCGCCGTGACGCCGGCGACGGCGCGCGCGCCCTCAGCGGCGCTGAACGCGAACTCCGGCAGCAGCTCGCGCATCGTGATCACGCCTCAATGCCCTCCGCCGCGCGAGGGGGTGTTGACATAGCCGTAGCCGAGCCGCGCCAGCAGCGGAAACGGCTGCGTCGGCAGATCGAGGCGCGGCGGCAGGCTCAGCAGATTGGCGACGCGCTCAATGATTTTTCCGGTCACCGCGCCGGCGTTCCACGCGGCGGTGTGATAGCCGTGGGTTTCCGGCAGGGCCTGCGGCTCATCCATCAGCGTCAAAAAAAGATAGCGCGGCTTGTCGGCCGGCGCGATGGCCATGAACGTTGTGAAGACCCGGTTCTTGGAATAGCGGCCGCGGATCAGTTTGTCGGCGGTGCCGGTTTTGCCGCCGACGTAATAGCCGCGGATATCGACGGCTTTGGCCGAGCCTTTTTCGGCGTTCAGGCGCAGCAGATAGCGCAGCGCCTCGGAGACCTCCGGGCGCACGATGCGCGGCGCGCCCTCGCGCGCGGCCGCCTCATCGCGTTTCAAAAACGTCGGCTTGATCAGCGAGCCGCCGTTGGTCAGCGCTCCCACCGCCATCATCGCCTGAAGCGGCGCGACATTGAGGCCCTGCCCGAAGGCGATGGTGATCGTGTTCAATTCGCCCCAGCGCTTTGGCACCAGCGGCTCGGCGCTTTCGGGCAGCTCGGTGCGCAGCCTGTCCAGCTGGCCCATTTTTCGCAAAAACGCCTTGTGGCCTTCGACGCCGACCATCAGCGCCATTTTGGCGGTGCCGATGTTGGATGAGAAGGTGAACACCTCGGGCACGCTCAAAATGCGGTTTTGCGCATGGAAATCGCCGATTTTGAAACCGCCGTAGCGCAGCGAGCCGCGCGCGTCGACGCGCGAGTTAAGATTGACCTTGTTGGCCTCCAGCGCCATCGAAATGGTCAGCGCCTTGAACGTCGAGCCCATCTCATAAACGCCGACGCTCATGCGGTTGATGCGGATCGCCTCCAGCGCGTCGGTCGGCGTGTTGGGGTCGTAATCGGGCAGCGAGGCCAGCGCCACGACTTCGCCGGTGTTGACATCGAGGATCGCCGAGGCGCCGCCGCGGGCTTTGAATTTTTCGATGCCTTTTTCCAGTTCATCCCGCAACGCATGGGTGACGCGCGCGTCGATGGAGAGCTGCACCGGTTTCAGCTCGGCCGCCTCGAGGCGGAACCCGGCCTCGCTGAGATCGCCGATGCCCTGCCCGTCGATGTATTTTTCAATTCCGGCGATGCCGATATTGTCAACATTGGTGAAGCCAAGCACATGCGCCGCGATGGGCCCGTTGGGATAAACGCGCTTGTGCTCGGGCAAAAAGCCGATGCCCGGCAGGCCGAGGCGGAATATCTCCTGCTGCTCCTTGGGCTTGATGGCGCGTTTGACCCACACGAAGCCTTTGCGCGAGCCGAGCCGCTCGCGCAGCTCTTTGGCGTTGAGATCGGGCAGCACGGACATCAGCAGCTCCACCGCCTCGTCTTTATCGACGATGCGGCGCGGCTCCGCGAAAACCGACATAATCTTCACATCCGTCGCCATGACGATGCCGTTGCGGTCGATAATATCGGGGCGCGGCCGCGACACCGCCTCGGACGCCGCGCGGCGCAAAGTCTGCGGGTCCGGCTTGAACGCGAGATAGACGAGCTTGCCGCCGATCACGAGATACAGCACAGCGAAGCCGCCGGCGACGAGGCGGATGCGCCAAGTGCTTTTATCCAGCCGCGTGCGCATCAGCGCGCGCGCAAAGGCTCCCGCCCTCTGCATGCGCGTCGGCGCCGGCCCGGCGCTCGCCTCCCCGGCCGGCAGCGGCAGCGGCAGTTCCGTTTGAAACGGTGCGGGATCGCTCATTTCCTCAGTTCCCCTCAGCGCTGCGCGGGCGGCGTGGCGGAGCGCGCCCCGCCCGCCCGCTCATCGCGCGGCGTGGTGATATCCGACAAGCCCAGTGCCTCCAGCTTGCGGCCGATGGAATCGACCCGCGGCGCGCGTTCCGGCAAATCGCCGGGCTTGGCCGCCTGATCGATGGAATAATTTTGCAAATCGAGATGCCGGTCCGCCAGCGCCTGCACGCGGCCGGGCCGGCTCAGCCAGGCATAATCGGCCTTCAACATGCCGATCGTGTCTTTTTCGCGCTGGATCGCGTGCTGCGTGCGCACGATTTCAGCAAAATAGCGGGCAGTCTCGTATTTGATCGAATAAGCATAGGCGGCCGATCCCAGCAGCGCGAGGATTGCCACGGCGTTAAGCCAGCGCACCATCTCAGCGTCTCCGTTCCTTAAGCTCGGGCAGGCGCGCAAGCCCTGCCAATTCCTCATCAAGGCCGCGCGGCGCCGATCCTGTGCGCTCGCCATGGCGCAGCTTGGCCGGGCGCGCCCGCGAATTTTGCGCGGTCTCCGCTTCGCCGGCCGTGACGGGCTGGCGCGGCGCGTGGGCGAACGTCGGCTCCGGCGGGGGAATTTCCCCCGGCAGAAGCCGCGATACCGCCCTTCCGCTCCCTGAACGCGCCGCGAAAAACTGTTTCACAATGCGGTCTTCCAGGGAATGAAACGACACAACCGCCAGCCGCCCGCCCGGCTTCAAAATTTGCTCGGCGCCCGCAAGACCCCTGGCCAATTCCATCAGTTCGTCATTGACGGCGATCCGCAGCGCTTGAAAAGTCCGCGTCGCCGGATGAATGTCCATTGGCTTGTGCGGCACGATGCGGGCAATCAGCCCGGCCAGTTGAAGGGTCGTGGTGAACGGCTTTGCGGCGCGGTCCATCACAATGGCGCTGGCGATGCGGCGCGCCATGCGCTCCTCGCCGTAGTGATAAAAAATATCCGCCAGCCGCTCCTGCGGAGCTTCGTTGATGATGTCAGCGGCGCTCGGGCCCTCGCCGCCCATGCGCATATCGAGAGGACCGTCGCGGCGAAAGGAAAAGCCGCGCGCGGCCTCGTCGATCTGCATCGAGGAGACGCCGATATCCAGCGTCACGCCGTCGAAGCCGGAAAATCCCCGCCGTGACGCGGCCCCGGCCATATCCGAAAAATTCGCGCGCTCCAGCGCCAGCCGCC
>JANYFM010000122.1 GCA_025362655.1 Hyphomicrobiales bacterium
GCCGCCGCCTTTGCGGGTGCGGCCTTCTACATCAATTTCGCCGAGCATCCGGCCCGTCTCGGGCTCGATGACAGAAATTTGCTGAAGCAGTGGAAGCCAAGTTACGCAGCCGGCTACACGATGCAGGCGACGTTGGCAGTCGCATCCGGAACGCTTGGTCTGCTCGCCGCGTGGATGACCCAGGATTGGCGCTGGATAGTCGGTGCGGTGCTGATCGTCGCGAACTGGCCCTACACGCTCATCGGTATCATGCCGACCAATCACAAACTGAAGGCCATTGCTGAGAGCGATGCTGGACCTCATTCCCGGGCAATGCTGGAGACCTGGGGCCGTTTGCATGCAGTCAGGACAGTGCTCGGCGTGACAGCGACGGTGGCATATCTGTGGGCGCTGAACCGATGACATGGCTCCTCAACCACATCGCAATTTCAATTACATAGGTGTTCGCACTTTTATCCTGTAGGGCGCGCCAGATTTTATCAACGATCACTTCAGTGAAGTATGCCAAGCGGATCCTTCAGATTCCGCCGCTCCGCTTGGGCGGTTGCGAGTCGAAATCAATTTCCCACGGGTTTCAGTGCGCTCAATCCCGGGTACAAGCCCCGGCCCCTTCCAAAGCCCTTTGCTTTCCGCCCCCGCGCCGACGGCGATGAAAGGGGTGTAACACCGGCCTATGCCGGCAGGACGACCACCTTCGTGTTGACGGGCGTTCGGGAATAGAGGTCGATCATGTCCTGGGTGAGGAGGCCGGTGCAGCCGCTCGTCAGGTTGGTCCCGATCGTCTCGGGGTCGCTGGTGCTGTAGATCGTGTAGAGCGTGTACTTGCCCTTCTGATAAAGATAGAGCGTGCGGGCGCCGAGCGGATTGTCCGGGCCCCCCGGCATGCCGCCGGCGTATTTGGCCGCCTCCGGCTGGCGCGCGATCATCTCTTTTGGCGGCGTCCAGGTCGGCCATTCCCCCTTGCGCCCGACATAGGCGTCACCGCTCCACAGGAACCCTTCGCGGCCGACATTGGCGCCATAACGGGTGGCGTTTCCCTCGCCTTCAATGCGGTAAACGTGGTAATTGCCGGGATCGACGATGATCGTGCCGGGCGCTTCCTTGCTATCGAAGCGCACCGTCCGCCGGTAATATTTCGGATCGACCTTGCTGACATCAGCCGCCGGTATCGGAAATTTCTTGTCATGCACCGCCGCGTAGAGCGCCGTCACTTCGGCGCTGCTCAGACCATCGGTTGTCGCGCAGCCGCCTAACCAGAGCGTGCCCATCCCGGCGGCGGAGCCGCGCAGAAACGACCGGCGGTTGAGAAGCCCCGATGCAAGTGCGAACCGCGCCCCAGGCAGAGCGGCCCCGCCCGCCGCGGCCGCATCGGCAGCTTTACCGTTGATTGTCATGATTGGAGTGTCCCCTGTCGCGTTGCCCGACCAGAGAATACTCCAGCACACACACGCGGAACGCCGTTACCAAGCTGACATTGCCGTTACACGGTTCGATTGGCAAGCTCAGCCTTCCACAGCCGGTCCTCGCCATTCCTCCGCCCGCTCACCCCATCGCCTTCGCCTCGCGCCGGCGCGCGTGCAAAATAAACTCCGTGTACCCGTTCGGCTGATCGCGGCCTTTGAAGATGAGATCGCAGGCCGCGTGGAACGCGATGCCGTCGCAGGCCGGCGCCATGGGCTTATAGAGCGCGTCGCCGGCGTTCTGGCGGTCCACCACCGCCGCCATGCGCTTCAGCGTCTCCATCACCTGCGCCTCGTTGATCACGCCGTGGCGCAGCCAGTTGGCGATGTGCTGGCTGGAAATGCGCAGGGTCGCGCGGTCCTCCATCAGCCCGATATCGTGAATGTCGGGCACTTTCGAGCAGCCGACGCCCTGATCAATCCAGCGCACGACATAGCCCAGAATGCCCTGGCAATTGTTGTCGAGCTCCTGCGCCACGGCGTCGGGCGCGAAGTTGGATTGCGCCAGCGGAATGGCGAGAATATCCGAAAGCCTGGCGCGCGGGCGGTTGGCGATTTCGGCTTGGCGCTCATGCACATTGACCATGTGATAGTGCAGCGCGTGCAGCGTCGCCGCGGTCGGCGAAGGCACCCATGCCGTGTTGGCGCCGGAGCGGGGATGGGCGATTTTTTGCGCCAGCATGTCGGCCATTCTGTCGGGCGCGGCCCACATGCCCTTGCCGATTTGCGCGCGTCCCGGAAGGCCGCAGAGGAGGCCGGTGTCGACGTTCCAATCCTCATAGGCGGCAATCCACGGCGTTCCCTTTATGTCGTTTTTGCGCACGACGGGGCCGGCCTCCATGGAGGTGTGGATTTCATCGCCGGTGCGGTCGAGAAAGCCCGTGTTGATGAACACGACGCGCTCGGCGGCGGCGAGAATGCAGGCTTTCAGATTGACCGTTGTGCGGCGCTCCTCGTCCATGATGCCGAGTTTCAACGCGTTGCGCGGCAATCCCGCGAGGTCTTCGGCGCGGGCGAAAATCGCGCCGGTCAGCGCGACTTCGCCGGGCCCGTGCATTTTTGGCTTGACGATATAGGCCGAGCCCTTGCGCGAGTTTTTGACGGGTCCCGTTCCCTTGAGATCATGGACGGCGATCAGCGCGGTCACGGCGGCATCGACGATGCCTTCGGGAACCTCCTGGCCATCGAGCATCACCATGTCCGTGAACATGTGGTGGCCGACATTGCGCGCCAGCATCAGGCTGCGCCCGCCGAGCCACAGCGTCTTGCCGTCGGGCCTGGCGTAGCGGCGGTCCTCGTTGAGGCGCCGCTCCACCGTGCCGCCGCCCTTCTCAAAATGCGCCGACAATGTGCCTTTCATCAGGCCAAGAAAATTGCGGTAGATGACAACCTTGTCCGCGGCGTCCACGGCGGCGACGGAATCCTCCATGTCCATGATCGTGGTGACCGCTGATTCCAGCACAAGATCGCTGATGCCGGCCGCATCTGTCTTGCCGATGGGATGGCCGCGGTCGAAATGGATTTCCATGTGCAGGCCGTTATTGACGAGCAGCACCAAGGAGGGCGAGGCGGCTTCGCCCTGAAAGCCGGCGAATTTTTTCGGGTCCGCCAGCCCGGTCTTCGCGCCATTGGCGAGGGTGACGGCGAGCGCGCCGTTTTGGACCGCATAAGCGGCGGCGTCCGCGTGCGAACCGGCGGCCAGCGGCGCGGCCTCGTCCAGCGCTTGCCGCGCGCGGGCGATCACCTTCGCGCCGCGCGCCGCGTTGAAGCCTTTGCCCCGCGCGGCGCCGCCGTCATCGGGGATCGCGTCGGTGCCGTAGAGCGCGTCATAGAGCGAGCCCCAGCGCGCATTGGCGGCATTCAGCGCATAGCGCGCGTTGGACATGGGCACGACAAGCTGCGGGCCGGCGATGGAGGCGATTTCCGGATCGACGTTTTGGGTGGCGATGGTTCCCCCCGCGGGTTCGGGCAGCAGATAACCGATTTCGCGAAGAAACGCCTCATAGGCCGCCGCGTCATGCGCTTTGCCCCGGTGGGCAAGATGCCACGCGTCGATTTTTACCTGTAGCGCATCGCGATGGGCGAGCAGGCCGCGCAGCACAGGCGTCTGTTCCGTTAAAATCGAATGCAGGCCGGTCCAGAAGGCGGCCGGCGCGATTCCGGTGCCCGGCAGGGCCTCACTGTCGATAAAATCATGGAATTCCCGCGCGACACTCAGGCCGGCGGCGGCGATACGATCCATAGGGGCGCTCCAATACTATCGCGGAACGGCCCGCGCTAATCCGGCAAATCGATAGAACGGCGGGGCGCCGCGCGCAACCGGCGGCCAAGGCGGCTGCCGTGGGAAAAAGGGGCGCGAGCCTTGTTTTTTCGCCCTATTTTTTGCCATTCAGCGCTTTGCCTTTCTCGATATAATCGAGAATAAAGGCCTTCACGCTCGGCTCAGGGCTCAGTTTGGCGCGGAACAGCCGTTCGGTTTTGTCATCGACAACGAAATTCGGCACGAATTTCATCGTTTTCAACGCGTCGTCCCGATAGGCTTGATCTTTCACCATGGCTGCCAGCGCGGCCTTCACCGCGCCCACCGCCTCCTTTGGGGTTCCAGGCGGCATGACAATCACCCGTAAAAACACTGTGCCCACGGAGTTGACCAGCCGGAAGGCGTCAAAAAGGGCGCTCCTCGGCAGGGCGCCTTTTTGCGAAATTAGAAAGTCCGTGAAGGTCTGCGCGGGTATTCCCTCCGCATCGGGCGAGGCAGTGAAGGTCTCGCCATCGTCTATGGGGTCATGCCAAAGCGGAATGGCCTCGCCCGCCTTGACCAGCCCCTCCTCAATGGTGGCGCGATAGGTCGGCATCGACTCGGGGTACATTTGCAATTCATTGCGCTGGAGCGCGAGCCGCGCCTCGGCGGAGCCCGGATACCCCGTGATATATTTGTAATTCAGGCCGAGCAGGTCGAGCTGCATGCGCTGGCGGATGTCTTTGTCGCTGTCCGCCGACAGTCCGCCGGCCCAAAAGCCGCTGGCCTTCATGATATCGGCGGGAGTTTTCATGCCCGGCGGGACATCGGTGCGGATATAAGCCACGCTCACCCCGGGGCCTCCCGCGACAAACGCCAGTTTGGTGGCATCAATGCGCATCGAGGAATCGCCGGCGGCGGCTTTTGCGGCGGTGCCGGTGAAATAACCGAGATTAAGCCCGTCCGGCGGCGCGATTTCACCGAGCCAGTTGGCGGCAATCGAGCCTCCGGCTCCCGCCATGTTGCGCACGACGGTTTGCGGCGCGCCGGCAATGTGCCGGTTGATGTGCCGCGCCACCAGCCGGGCCTCAAGATCGGTCGGCCCCCCGGCGGTGAAGTTGACGACAATGCCGAGGGTTTTGCCCTGATAGAAATCGGCCGCAGCGGCGGGGGCGGACGCGCTCAGAAAAGCCGCCGCGAGGGGGATGAATCGTTTCACGGCTTATGCCTCCGATGCGCGGTCTCAGGGATAGCCGGGGAACGTGCCGAACGAGCCAAAGCCCCATTGGCTGCGCAGGGTCTCTTTCGGCCAGACTTTCGGGCGGAGCGGCTTTTCCTCGTGCCAGGGGCGCGGCTCCCAATAGCCGAGATCCTCGTCCTTCATCTGGTCGAGCTCCGCGAACAGTTCAACGCGGATTTCATCGGGGTTGCGGTGATAGACGGCGATGTTGTGCCCCACCACATGGCGCAGCGGCCCCCAGACCAGCTGGATATCCTTCTTCGTCAGATAATCGCAGGCGTCGTGGATGGCGCCCCAGTCGCGCAGCTCGAAGGCGATATGGTGCAGCTTCTCCTCGTCAAACCGGGCGAAATTGACGGTGTGGTGATCAACGCCGCAGCGCAGGAACGAGAAATGATCGCCCATCCAGTCGGAAACGCGGAACCCCAGCACATCGCAATAAAAATCCGTGATTTTTTTGGGGTCATTGACGCGATAGGCGACGTGGCCGAATTTCACCGGCGATATGCCCTGATCGCCTTTGTCTTCGGCCATGAAAGCGTAATCAGCGAAGACTTCAATGGGCGTGCCCTTTGGATCATTGAAGACGATGGCATCGCGCACGCCCGGCGAAATGCCGGAGCGGCGCTCGCTTTTGACGCCGTGCCTGCGCAAATTGGCTTCAAGCTCGCCAAGGTCCGAGCCCGGCTTCACCTGAAAGGAGAGGCGGCGCAGAAAGCCCTTCTCCGCGGCCCGCTCAAGCCCGATGGCTTCCTGGCCCATTTTAGTCGCGAGGATGCAGTGATCCTTGCCGCGGTCAGCGATTTGCAGGCCGATCACCCGCGTCCAGTAATCGATCTGGCGCTCAAGATCGGGCGTGGTGAATGTCGCGTGGCCCAGCCGCTTGACCTGAATCATTCCGCGCCTCCTGCTTGCTTGCGCAATTTATGGCATGGCCGCGATTGATCCCACAAGGCGCGCCGCCGCCCGGGGCTTTGCCGGGAACCATGCGCATGCGGGACGGGCCGCTGAGCGGGATGGGACGGATGCGGGTTTCGAACAGGTTCCCGGCTCGGAAGGCAATCCCGCATCTCGCCAAATCCCATTGCCCGTCTTAAGGTCCTCCGATGGAAACCCTGACCCTCGCCCGCCCTTCGTCCGTCGTCCCGCGGCTCCAAGCCATCGTTGGCGAACGTTATGTCCTGACCGATCCGCGGGATGCGCAGCCCTATCTCGTCGAGCAGCGCGATCTCTGGCACGGCATGGCGCTCTGCGTCGTGCGCCCCGGCTCGACCGCAGAGGTTTCAGCTATCCTGAAACTGTGCCACGAGACCCGCACACCCGTTGTTCCCCAAGGCGGCAACACCGGGCTTGTCGGCGGCCAGGTGCCGGACGCCAGCGGCACGCAAATCATTCTTTCGCTTAACCGCATGACCCGTGTGCGCGAAACCGACACAGCCTCCAACACCATGACCGTCGAGGCCGGCCTCCAACTGATAAAAGTGCAGGAGGCCGCCGACGCCGCCGACCGGCTGTTTCCACTGTCGCTGGCCTCCGAAGGCTCCTGCACCATCGGCGGCAATCTCTCCACCAATGCCGGCGGCACCGCGGTCATTACATACGGCAATGCGCGCGATCTCGTCACCGGCCTTGAGGTTGTGCTGGCGGACGGGCGCATTAT
>JANYFM010000168.1 GCA_025362655.1 Hyphomicrobiales bacterium
CAGCTTGACGCTCTCCCACACCTTCCATTCATGCTCGTGACGGGCGTTGGCGCCTTCGATGAGATAAGCGCCGGCGTTCACCGCCAGCATGATGTCGGCGATTTTATCGAGTTCCAGATCATAAGCGTGCGGGCCGTGCCAGCTGCCCCAGCACAGGTGGTAGCGGATGCGCTCCTCCGGGATGCCTTTCAGCGCGTGATTGAGCGCTTCAACGCGCGTCATGCAGCGGCGGCGGAAACTGTCCAGCCCCATGCCCATGCCGATGCGGTCCCACAGCGCCGGCAGCCAGGCGTCGTCGATTTGCAGAATTACACCGGACGCGGCGATGGCGCGGTATTCCACCGCCAGCGCGTCCGCGAAAGCATAGAGATAGTCCATCTCGGTTTTGTAATGCTCGTTTCGGCGGTAGACCTCCAAGCTGGCCGGCGCGGTTGAGGTGAGGAACACCTCCTCGCCGCCGGCGGCGCTTTTCAGCAGCGCTATCTCGCGCGCAAGCTCGGCCCCGCCCGTGTAGACGACGGGCCCCGTGCAGACCCAGATCGGGCGCCGCGCGTGCTGAATCTGTCCGCCGGGATTGTAGAACGTGCGCCCGGTGTCATTGGCGTATTGATAGAAAGCCGCGAAATCCTCGCGGTCTTTGCCTTGCGCGAGCAGCGGCTTTTCGCCCTCGGGACGCGGGCGCGCTTCGAAGCCGCCAAAGCGCGTCTCAACAAACGACAGCCAGTCGCCGCCCTTGGTGTATTCGCCCTCGTTGACGATATCGATGCCGATTTCGCGCTGCTTCGCGACGACGGCGTTCACCTGCGCGGCGAGGCCCGCCTCATAGTCCGGCGCGCGCTCGTCGAGCGGCTCCAGCGACGGCAGGCTGCCGACGTGGGTGGTGAGGATTTTTTTATCGCTGCGCCGCATGGTTTCCCCTTCGCGCTGGAAGTCAGTTTAGCGGGGCGCGCGGTGTTTGCCCATCGCGGCGGCGCAGCGCGGCAAACAGGCAAAGCGCGGCCAGCGTCGCCGCCAGCGCAAACCAGGTCAGCGCGTAAGATAAATGGTTGTTGGGGATGTCCACCACTGTCGCGCCGCCCGCCGGCGAGCCCTGCGGCGCGGCATGGGCCTCCTCGTCGATGGAGAAGGGCGCGGCGCGTTCAAGCCCGATCGCCGCGGCGATAGCGACGGGGTCGCGGGTGAACCATTCGCCTTTGGCGGGATTGTCGGCCGGCGTGAAAGCGCCGCGCGGTTCCGGGGCGCGCAGCAGGCCGCGGATTACGGTTTCGCCTGTATCGCGGCCGGAGCCGCGCGCGGCGTCTTTGCGGTCCAGCGCGATGAAGCCGCGGTTGATCAGCACATGCGCGCCGTCAGCGAGGCGCAGCGGCGTCATAACCCAATAGCCGGGCTGCGCGGGCGCGCCGGCGGCTTTGCCGGAGCCCCTGTAAATCAGCGTCTCGCGGCTGTGCTCGAAAACGCCTGACGTGAAGACGCGCGTGTATTCGAAATCCCGCCCCGCGAGGCCGGGCCATTGCGCCGGCGGCGGCAGCGGCGCCGGCGCGGCGCTCAGGCGCGCTTCCAGCCGCGCGAGAATCGCTTCTTTCCAACGCATGCGTTCGACCTGCCAGACGCCGAGGCCGATCAGCACGGCGAATGCCGCGAGAGCCAACAAAGCGGCAAGCGGCTGGGGGCGGCGGGCAGCGGCGTTCATGCCGGCGGGCCGTCCTGCCCGGACTTGTTGCGGTATTGCAGGGCGATCAGCACGCCCTTTAGCGGACGCAGCAGGCCGATGCAGACGATCAGCGTCAGGGGAAGGAAAATCACGAAATGCAGCCACATCGGCGGCTCGTATTTGACCTCAACGAAAAGCGCCGTCCCCACAACCAGAAAGCCCGCAAACAGCATCACAAAGACGGCGGGGCCGTCGCCCGCGTCAGCGAATTTCAAATCGAGGCCGCAATTCCCGCAGGACGGAGCGACATTAACGAAGCCGGTGAAAACACGCCCCTCGCCGCAACGCGGACAACGGCCGGCGAGCCCTGTGGAAAACGGCGATTGCGGCGCGTAATCGTCGTTCACCGCCATCGTTCTTTCCGGCCCGGCGCCAGGGTGTCCGCCCCGCGAAAAAGGCGGCGCCGAGGCCGCCTTCCGCGCTTAGTGTTTCGCGATCACCGCGCCCCACGAGCCCCACACATAAATGCAGGCGAACAGAAACAGCCAGACCACGTCAACGAAATGCCAATACCAGGCGGCGAATTCGAAGCCAAGATGCTGCTGGGGCGTGAAATGGCCGGCGTACACGCGCATCAGGCAGACCGTGAGGAAAATCGTGCCGATCAGCACATGGAACCCGTGGAACCCCGTGGCCATGAAAAACGTCGCGCCGTAGATCGAGTTTTTGAAGCCGAAGGGCGCGTGCGCGTATTCATAGGCCTGCACGCAGGTGAAGATCGAGCCGAGGATAATCGTGAGGATCAGGCCGTTCTTCAGCGAAGCGCGGTCGTTGTGCAGCAGCGCGTGGTGCGCCCAGGTGACCGTCGTGCCCGAGGTCAGGAGGATCAGCGTGTTGAGCAGCGGCAAATGGAAGGGCGCCAGAACCTCGGTGCCCTTGGGCGGCCAAATGCCGCCGGTGAAGGCGACTCGGGCCTGCTGACCGACTTCGCCCGAGAACAGGCTGGCGTCAAAAAACGCCCAGAACCAGGCGACGAAAAACATCACTTCAGAGGCGATGAAAAGGATCATGCCGTAGCGGTGGCTCATCTGCACCACGCGCGTGTGATAGCCGCCGTGTTCAGCCTCGCGGATCACATCGGCCCACCAGACCACCATGATATAGAGCACGCCGATGAGGCCCGCGTAGAACAGAAAGCCGCCGGCTTTGACGCCGAACAGGGCCATGCCCTTCATCCACATGATCGCGCCGACCGCCATCACGAATGCGGCGATGGAGCCGATCACCGGCCACGGGCTGGGATCGACGAGGTGATAATCGTGGTTCGGTTTCGCTTGGCCGTCCGCCATGGTTCCGTCCTTTGTCGCCTGGCCCTCGCGGGCGGTTTTCAGCAATTCCTGTCCGCCGGTCAAGGCGGGCGCGTTCTCATAAATCCGGCTTCGCGCCTGCAGCGGCCGCCGTGAACACGGGCTGCGTTTTCGAGGCGAAGAAAGTGTAGGAAAGCGTCACGCTTTCCACCCGCGCCATCACCGCGTCCCGCTCCAGCGCGGGGTCGAGATAGAACACAACCGGCCATTCCGCGCTTTCATTCGGGCCAAGCCGCTGCTCCTCAAAACAGAAGCAGGAGATTTTAGTGAAATAGGAGCCCGCCTGATCGGGGCTCACATTGTAGGCTGCGGTTCCCGCCCAGGCGCGGTTGGAATTGTTGCGGACATGGAAGAACATTGTCGCCGTCTCGCCGTTGCGGAGCGAGATTGTCCGCGCCTCCGGCGTGAATGTCCAGGGCAGGCCCGGCGCGACGTTCGCATCAAACGCAACGATCATGGAGCGCTCTCCGCGCAGCGCGGTCGCGGCCACGGCAACCTGCGTTGCGCCGCCGTAGCCGGTGGCGCGGCAAAACATCTGGTAGAGCGGCACAGCGGCATAGGACAGGCCCGCCATCAACACAACAACGCCTGCGGCGGCGCCCGCGACCCTGCGGTGTCTGGCCGGTGTCTGGCTGTTGGAGGGGCCGCTTTCGCTCATCGCCGCGCTGGTTCCGGTTCACAAGGGACGGTTGAGAATGCCCGGTCCCAGTTTCACGACGGTGATGGCGTAAAACAGGATAACGAGCGCGCCGATGGCGAGGCCGATGGCGGTGTTGCGCGCGCGCCGGCTCCGCAATTGCGCGGCGGTCAGTTCCGGGGCGGGGCGCGGCGGCGCGGCTTCCTTCATCGCTTGTCCAGTCACAGCAGGGCGGCAATCGCTTTTTCCGCGACAATCACACCGAACAGCAGAAAGAGATAGAGAATCGAAACGCCAAACAATTGCATCGACGCTTTGTTGCCCTCTGGGCCGGCGCCAACCGCAAACAGCCGCGCCGCGTAATAAAGCATCACCGTTCCCCCGGCCATGGCGGCCACCCCGTAATACAGCGACGCAAAACCCATCAGGAAGGGCGCCGCGCCTATGGGCGCCAGGGCGATCGTGTAGAGCAGAATTTCGAGCCGCGTGCGCGCGAAGCCCTTGACGCATGGCATCATGGGCACGCCGGCGCGCCCGTATTCGGCTGATTTAACCAGCGCCAGCGCCCAGAAATGCGGCGGGGTCCAAACAAAGATGATGGCGAACAGCACGATGGATTCGAGGCCGACGTGGCCCGTTGCCGCCGCAAAGCCGACAACCGGGGGCAGCGCGCCGGCGGCGCCGCCGATGACGATGTTCTGCGGGGTCCGGCGCTTCAGCCACATGGTGTAGATCACCGCGTAGAAAAAAATGGTGAAAGCCAGCAGGCCCGCGGCGAGCCAATTGGTGACGACGCCGAGCGTGGCGACGGAGAGAACCGAGAGTATCAGCCCGAAAGCCAGCGCCTCGCCGGGCGCGATGCGGCCGGACGGCACGGGGCGGGTGCGGGTGCGGGTCATCAGCGCGTCGATATCGGAATCGTACCACATGTTGAGCGCGCCCGAGGCGCCCGCGCCGACCGCGATGGAAAGCACCGAGGCGAAGGCGATCACCGGATGCATATGGCCCGGCGCGATCAATTGCCCCGCAAGGGCCGTCAGCACCACAAGCGACATCACCCGCGGCTTCAGCAGCGCAAAATAGTCCTTCGGCTCCGCCAGCGAAAAGGCGGGAGCCGAAGGCAGGATCGCGTTTTGGTCGGCGAGGCTCATCAGGTTACCCTTGCAAAACCGGCCGGTTCAGTGGTCCGAACCCTTGATGCGCGGCAGATATTCATAGGAGTGGAAGGCCGGCGGCGAGGGCAGCGTCCATTCCAGCGTCGTCGCGCCCGGACCCCATGGATTTTCGCCGGCAAGGATCTTCTTCGAGAAGGCGTCGAAGATGATGTAGAGGAACACCAGAACGCTGACGCCCGAGAGATAGGAGCCCCAGGACGAGACCTGGTTCCACAGCGCGTAGGCATCGGGATAGTCGATATAGCGGCGCGGCATGCCGGCGAGGCCGAG
>JANYFM010000274.1 GCA_025362655.1 Hyphomicrobiales bacterium
CTGACCGGCGCCTGGCCGCGGCGGGTATTGAGCGCGGTGACGATGCTGCGGATGAGATCGCGGCCGGCGCCGGCGGCGCGCAGCACCTCCTCAATGCTTTCGTTTTTGCGCACGACGACGAGGCGCTCTTCGGCGCTCTTGCGGTCGGCGGGGGTCTGGGTCCGCGCCAGCGTGGTGACATTTTCCGGCACCATGCGGACTTCGATATTGGAGAAGGGCGCCGCGACGACGCCGCCGGCGGGCGCGGCGAAACTGAGCCCGCCGACCGCATCGAGGCCGACGCGGCTGGTGCGCATCAGCAACAGTTGCGGCGGCAGGGGTATGGAGGCCCTCGCGCCGCCGGCGAGCGCGTTTTTTAGATGTTCCGTCACTTGAGCCTGGACCTCTTCGGGCGACAGGCCCGCGCCTGTGTCGGGCAGGTCAATGCCGTTCAAATCGCGCGTCGAGAAGGCGACTTCCGCCTCGTCCTGGAGCGGGCCGGGGTCGGTCTGCTCGCCGGGGGCGGCGTTGCGGGAGCCCTCTAACAGTTTCATCGGGTCGAAACGCGGCACTTCGTCGGCAAATCCGGCGCTGGCGAGAGTGAGCGAAGTGGCGACCCGCGTGAAGGTTCGCACGCGCACGACTTCCTTGTCGCCGGCAGCGATGGTTGTCGGCGTCTTAAATGTTTGCTTGGCGGCGATGATATCGATGGATTTGACGAGGCGGTCGCCCTTGCGCGTATCCGCCTCCCCGCCGGGCGCATCGCGGCGCGGGGGGGCTGCCGCCTGCGGCGCTTCGGCGAAATTATACTGGCGGTCGAGCGCCGAGTAGACAGCGGCGGAAATCAGCGCCGCGCCAGCGAATCCGGCGAGAACGATTCCGGCAAGCCAGCGGAAAGACACGAGGCGGCGGTCATCCGGGGTTCGCCGCCCGCCATCGGCTTCAATTGCCGGCTCGACGCCAAGGTCCAAGTGCCCGGACAACCTTGCCTGACGGCGTTCCAAAGCGAGGGAAGGCGTAGCCGCCGTCTGTGCCGTCATGCCCGTCACATTGTCGTCCGCTGGTTTGGACCCGCCCGCCGCATCTTTCGACGCGTGCCGGCGGCGCGCAATTGAATCGGCTGCCCGGGAGGGCACAAGGGAACCATGGCCTCGCGGGGAACCAAGGTCAATCCGCAGGCATTCCCAGCGTCAGGGGATGGTTAGCTCCGGGAAGGTGGCTCAATTGGGGCGGCGGGCCGCAAGGCGGCAACCTGCGAGTCAATTCAATGGCTTGGCGTTTTATTGTTCTGAAATGACGTTTCCACGAGTTTGCGCCATTGGGCGCGGGTGCCTGCGAAGGCGTTTTTATCGACGTTGCCGCGAATGCCCGGAACAGCCCCGCGCTCGGTATATTGCCAGAAGGCCCAGCGCCGTCCGGGGTAACGCTCCTGCGGCAGGTCTTTCACGGCGCGGACCCAGATTGGATATTCGGCGAAGGCGCCGTCGCTGAGAATATCGCGGTGAAAGGGGATGTCCGTGTAGAGGATGGGCCGTTTGTGATAATGGGCCTCGATCGCCTCGGTGAATGCCCGGATTGCGTCGATGGCCACCCCGCGCTCGACGCGGCGGGCGCAGGTGGGGGAGCCCATGTTCCATTCGAGGTCCAGCACCGGGGGCAGGGCGCCGGGATCGACGGGCACATGGCGCTTGAACCACGCGATCTGGTCGCTCATGGGGCTGCACCAGTAATTGAAATGGTAGGCGCCGCGCGGCAGGCCCGCCTCTTTCGCCGCCGCCCAGTTCTGCGCGAATTTATCGTCGAGCCGGTCTGCGCCCTCGGTGGCTTTGATGAAGGCGAAATCAATGCCGCCGGCGTTTACGTCGGACCAGGAAATATCGCCCTGGTATTTGGCGACGTCGATGCCGTGCACCTCATGCTGGCGGAAACCGACGCTGGCGTCGCGCACCGGAAACGGATGCGAGCCAATGAAAGAGGCGGGTTCAACGAGATCACTGACGCCGGCGACGCAGCCCGCCAGCAGGCAGGCGCCGAGCGTGAGGAAAATCGCGTGGAGCGAGGAATCAGGAGCTTTCATCGGACGCGATCATAAATTCGGAAGCGCCGCGGCGCA
>JANYFM010000349.1 GCA_025362655.1 Hyphomicrobiales bacterium
GGCCGTCGACCGAGGTGATCGACCTTCAGGGCAAGACCGTTGTGCCCGGGCTGATTGACACGCATCTGCATATGATGATGCACGCCCTCAACGCGCCGGCGGTGCAGCTGCTTGGAGCGCGCTCCATCGCCGATGTTCAAAAAGCCATCGCGGACCGTGTTAAACAAACGCCGGCGGGGCAATGGATTATCGCCTCGTCGGGCTGGCACGAGAGCCTGCTGGCGGAGGGCCGCCTGCCGACGCGCTATGAGATGGACGCTGTGGCGCCCGATCATCCCGTGTTTATTCCGCGCGGCGGGCATGTGGTCAGCGTTAACAGCCGGGCGCTGGCGCTCGCCAATGTGACCAAGGACACGAAAAATCCGCCGGGCGGCATCGTCGTGCGCGATCCCGCCAACGGCGAGGCGACCGGCGTGCTGCTGGAGACGGCGGCGTTTTTCGCGCGGCGCGTTGTGCCGCCGCCGCCGGCCCCGGACGCGATGACGGGCCTGATGAAAGCGGCGATGGCCGATCTCAACTCATACGGGATCACCGGCGTCATCGAGCCCGGCATTGATGAGCGATCCATCGGCATCTATCAAAAACTGCGCGATGACGGCGCCATGACGCTGCGCGCGGATTTGCTGTACCGCGCGATGTCGCCGGAACAGGTGCGCAAGGGCCTCGCCTTCGCCGCCATGCGCAATGACAATATGCTGCGCTTCGCGGGCATCAAGTTTCCGCTCGACGGCGGCGTTGAGGGCGCGCGGCTCGCCGATCCCTATCTCATCGTTCCCGGCGAGCAGCCGGACGCGGATTACCGCGGCGTGCTGCTGCTGCCGCCGGGCGGCGAGGACGAGTTTGTGGAATCGTTGAAACTGGTGGCGGACGCCGGCCTGCAGGCACAGACGCATGCGGTCGGCGACGAGACGATTGATGTGGTGGTGCGCGCCTATGAGCGCGTCAATGCGATGCGGCCCATACGCGATCTGCGATGGACGGTGATGCATATCTTTCTGCCGCGCGACGCGGCCATCGCCAAAATGCGCGATATCGGCATCATGGCGACAGCTCAGGATCATTCGGTGCTGCTTGGCCATAACGAGCGGCGCTGGTGGGGCCAGGAGCGCGCCGCTTATGCGATCCCGATCCGCAAGCTGCTGGATGCCGGCCTGCTGGTGGGCGGCGGCACCGACGGGCCCGTTGTGCCTGTCGATCCCTTTATGTCGATGTGGTGGATGACGACGCGGATGACGCTCAACGGCTATGCTTTGGGGCCGGAGCAGGCGATCACCGCGAAGGAGGCGCTGGCGCTCTACACGATCAACAACGCGGCGATCCTCGGACGGGAGCGCGAGCTCGGCTCGATTGAAACGGGCAAATTGGCGGATGCCGCGGTGCTATCGCAGGATATTCTGGCGGTTCCGCTGGCGGCGATAAAGGACACAAAAGCGCTGATGACGGTGGTCGGCGGAAAAATCGTGTTTCGCGCGGGGCTGTGAATGGGCGCGCGCGCCGCTGTCGCTGAACGGGTGCGAAGGGCTGTGCGCCTTCCGCGGAGCGGCGCGCGCCGGGTTTGTGAGACTGCGTGAAGCATCGGAGGGCCGCTGATGAAATCGTTTTTTCCAAGCGCGCTTTCGCGGCGCGTGTTTCTGGCGGGGGCCGGCCTGCTCGCCGCGGCGCCCGACTTTGCGCCCGCCTTGGCGCCCGCTTTGGCGCAATCGGTTTCGCCGGTCACGGCGGAAGGGCGAAAGCTGGCCGCCGCGCTTGATCGGTTCGAGGTGGAGAAACATTGGATCGCCGGAGTTCATGTCAATTGGGAGACCGGCGATCCCGACGGGCGGCCCGTCTCAGCCCAGGGCCGCCACACCCATTGCAGCGCCTTTGTCGCGGCGGCGGCCAAGCGGTTCGGCGTTTATATTTTGCGCCCGCCCGAACATGGGCAGATCCTGCTGGCCAATGCGCAGTCCGACTGGCTGAAAAGCACCGGCGCCGCGCATGGCTGGAGCCGCGCCGCCAATGCGCAAGCCGCGCAGGACCTTGCCAACAGCGGGCGCCTCGTGGTCGCGGCTTACCGCAGCCGTCACGATAGCAAGCCCGGGCACATCGCCATCGTTCGGCCGGGCGATCCAAGCGCGGCCGTGATCGCCGCGCAGGGGCCGCAGGTCGCCCAGGCGGGCACGGTGAACTCCTCAAGCATTAGCCTGCGCGAGGGATTCGCCGGGCATCCGGCCGCATGGAAAAACCGGGAGGCGGAATTTTTTGCGCATGATTTGAATTAATACCAAAGGGCATGAGCTTTGACTCATGACCTTTGGCAAGCGCGAACGCGCGCGGGTGTTGAACAAGTATCGGCTGACGCGCGGAACTCTATGAATTGACCAAAGGTCAATTCATAGAGCCCTTGGTATAAAGCGCGGCTGTCAGGCGCCGAGCGCATCCGCCAGTTTGAGCAAATCGCCGGCGGCGAAATCAACGCCTTCGGGCGGCGAAGTCTCGCCCTTGCCGGGGCCGTGCTCATTGGGGCGCGCGATGAAGCCGGTTTGCAGGCCGCAGGCTTTCGCGGCTTTGAGGTCCTTGGCGTGGGCCGCCACCATCATGCATTCGCCCGGCGCGAAACCGAAAGCCTCGCAGGCCGCGAGATAGACCCGGGGCTTTGGCTTGTAATCGCCGGCAACCTCCGCGCCGAGAATGGCGTCCCAAATGAAGCCGTTGCGCCGCGCGAGATCGGCCATCAGCGATATGTTGCCGTTGGAGACCGGCGCGAGGCGGAATTTTTTCCGCAGCCGCGCGAATCCCGGGGCCGAATCCGGCCAGCCGTCGAGCCGGTGCCAGGCAAGGTTGAGATTTGTCCGCGTAGCCTCGTCGAGCGCGGAGAGGGCGAAACGCGGGAGGATGCGTTCAAGATTTCGCCGGTGAATCACATCCAGCCGGGAGAAGGGTATCGCGCCGCTGCGCACTTCCTCCATGCCGGGCTGATATTCATTGCGCCAGGCGTCGGCGAAGGCGGGCCAGTCCAGCTTGTGGCCGAGCGGCGCCAGCAGGATTTCCGCCTCGCGCGCGATGCTGCCGCGCCAATCGACGATGCTGCCGAAAATGTCGAAAAACAGGGCTTTGGGCAGGGGCATGGGATGTTCCTCAGGAGGCAAGACGCTCGCATGGAAGATGGGCGCGCGCAATCGCGCCAGCTTCGCCGGGGCACGGGTCCGCCATCAGCGCGCGGCGCGCTGGGGATATGCGGCTTGACCGCGCCGCTGGCCTGCGCTACCTAGGGCATCATAAATTTGGAGTGGGCGCATGTCCGCGCGGCTTATCGTGGTAATATCGGCGTCGGAGACGGGACGGGGGTAATCCCCGCGCTCATCGATGACGCTTTCCGAGGCCCCCTGAGGGCCTTTTTTATTGTCCTGAATTCCAAATTCCTGAACTCCTGAATGCGACCCTGAAACGGAGACCGGCGATGTCGAAAGAAATGAGCGGCGCGGCAATGATCGTTGAGGCCCTGAAGGACCAGGGCGTCGACACCGTTTTCGGCTATCCCGGCGGAGCCGTGCTGCCGATCTATGACGCGATTTTCCAGCAAAATTTCGTCAAACACGTTCTCGTGCGGCAGGAGGGCGGCGCGGCCCATGCGGCGGAGGGCTACGCGCGCTCCACCGGCAAGGTCGGCGTTCTCCTCGTGACCTCGGGCCCCGGCGCCACCAACACCGTCACCGGCCTGACCGATGCGCTGATGGATTCGATCCCGCTCGTGTGCATCACCGGCCAGGTGCCGACGCATCTGATCGGCTCCGACGCGTTCCAGGAATGCGACACTGTCGGCATCACCCGCCATTGCACCAAGCACAATTACCTCGTTCGCTCGGTCGAGGATCTGCCGCGCATTCTGCATGAGGCTTTTTATGTCGCCTCCAGCGGACGTCCCGGGCCTGTCGTCATCGATGTGCCCAAGGACGTGCAATTCGCGCTCGGCAAATATTCGCAGCCGAAAAACATTCAGCATAAGACCTATCGCCCGAGACTGAAGCCCGAACTCGACAAAATACGCCAGGCCGTCAAAATGATGGCCAAAGCCAAGCGCCCGGTGTTCTACACCGGCGGCGGCGTCATCAATTCGGGCCCGGTGGCGTCAACGCTGCTGCGCGAGCTTGCGGAGCTGACGGGCTTTCCCGTGACCTCGACGCTGATGGGGCTCGGCGCTTATCCGGCGTCAGGCAAAAACTGGCTGGGCATGCTGGGCATGCACGGCACATATGAGGCCAATAATGCGATGCATGGCTGCGATCTGATGATCGCGGTCGGCTCCCGTTTCGATGACCGCATCACCGGGCGGCTCGACGCGTTCTCGCCGGGATCGAAGAAAATTCATATCGATATTGATCCCTCCTCAATCAATAAAAACGTCAAGGTGGACCTCGGCATTGTCGGCGATTGCGCCCATGCGCTGGAGGATATGGCGCGGCTGTGGCGCTCCGAGGGAATGCAGGCCGACAAGCTGGCGCTGGCGGCGTGGTGGAAGCAGATCGATCACTGGCGCGAAAAGAAATCGCTGGCCTACAAGCCCTCGAAGACGACCATCAAGCCGCAGCACGCGGTGCAGCGGCTCTATGAGCTGACGAAAGGGCGCGACACCTACATCACGACGGAGGTCGGCCAGCATCAAATGTGGGCGGCGCAGTATTACCATTTTCAGGAGCCGAACCGCTGGATGACCTCTGGCGGGCTCGGCACCATGGGTTACGGCCTGCCGGCGGCGATCGGCGCGCAGATGGCGCATCCCAAGGCGCTGGTCGTCGATATCGCCGGCGACGCCTCGATACTCATGAACATTCAGGAAATGTCGACGGCGAAACAATACCGCCTGCCGGTGAAAATTTTCATTCTCAACAACCAGTACATGGGAATGGTGCGCCAGTGGCAGGAGCTGCTGCACGGCGGGCGCTATGCGGAGAGCTACACGGATTCGCTGCCCGATTTCGTCAAGCTGGCGCAGGCTTACGGCGCGCACGGCATCCGCTGCTCGGACCCGGCCGATCTCGACCGCGCGATCCAGGAAATGATCGACACGCCGAACGCGGTGATATTCGACTGCGTCGTCGAGGGCCAGGAAAACTGCTTCCCGATGATCCCCTCGGGCAAGGCGCATAACGATATGATCCTCGCGGATTTGTCGGATGACGCCGGCATCGATATCGGCGCGGTCATTGATGAGAAGGGCAAGGCGCTGGTGTGAGCGGCGCGCGCTTCGTTTCCATTTTGCAGACAGGATACCGCCATGAACGCCCCGTCCCCCGCGCCCGCCCCGCCGCCCTCGCCCTATTCATCGGCGCTGGGAAAATCCAACAGCGAGAGCCACACGCTCTCCGTGCTTGTCGATAACGAGCCGGGGGTGCTGGCGCGCGTCGTCGGGCTTTTCTCCGGCCGCGGCTATAATATTGAAAGCCTGACGGTCGCTGAGGTCGCGCATGGCGAGCATGTCTCGCGCATCACTATTGTGACAGCGGGGCCGCCCGAGGCCATCGAGCAGATTTCGCATCAGCTTGAGCGCATCGTGCCGGTGCATAAAGTGACGGACCTGACGGTGACCGGGCGCGCCATCGAGCGCGAGCTGGCCATGGTGAAAGTGCGCGGCAAGGGCGAGAACCGCGCGGACGCTTTGCGCCTGGCGGATGCTTTTCGCGCGAGGGTTGTTGATGCCACTGTCGAAAGCTTCATCTTTGAGCTGACGGGCTCGCCCAAAAAGATCGACGAATTTGTCGAGCTGATGCGCCCCATCGGGCTCGTTGAGTTTTCGCGCACCGGCATCGCCGCGATCACCCGCGGGCCTGAGATGATGTAGGGGCGGAATTGCCGGATATCGCGGTCGCGGGCTGCGGGCCCGCCGGGCTGGCGGCGGCGCTGCCGCTGTATCGCGATGGCCATGCGCGCGGATTTTCGAGCGTTTCGGGACGCCGCGCCCCTTCGGAAGGCTTTCTTGCGGCTTCCCGGCCGCTGAACCCTCGCGCGAAAATGCTGATTCCAGCATTTGCGCTCCCCCCAGCCCCCTTTGACGGCGCGGCCCCGCCCGCCTAGAAGGCCCCGACTTTGTTTCAGGCGGCGCCCGCCGCCCCCAAGAGGGAAACCGCTCCAATGCGCGTGTATTATGACCGGGACGCCGACATCAATCTCGTCAAGGGCCGCAAAGTCGCCGTCGTCGGCTATGGCTCGCAGGGCCATGCCCATGTGCTGAACATGCGCGATTCCGGCGTGAAAGACGTGGTTGTCGCCCTGCGCGCCGGCTCGGTCTCGGCCGCCAAGGCGCAGGCCGAAAAGCTTAAGGTGATGGATGTCGCCGCCGCCTCCAAATGGGCCGATGTCATCATGATGCTGACGCCCGACGAATTGCAGGGCGATATTTACCGCGAGCATATCGCCCCCAACATGAAAAAGGGCGCGGCGCTGATGTTCGCGCACGGGCTGAACGTGCATTTCAATCTGATCGAGCCGCGCGCCGACATCGATGTGCTGATGGTCGCGCCCAAAGGCCCCGGCCACACCGTGCGCTCGGAATATGCGCGCGGCGGCGGCGTGCCCTGCCTGATCGCCATCCACCAGGACGCCTCGGGCAATGCGCATGACATCGGCCTTTCCTACGCATCCGCCATCGGCGGCGGCCGGGCCGGCATCATCGAGACGACCTTTCGCGAGGAATGCGAGACCGATCTGTTCGGCGAGCAGGTGGTGCTCTGCGGCGGCCTCGACGAGCTGATCCGCGCCGGCTATGAGACGCTGGTGGAAGCCGGCTATGCCCCGGAAATGGCTTATTTCGAGTGCCTCCACGAGGTGAAGCTGATCGTCGATCTCATCTATGAGGGCGGCATCGCCAACATGAACTATTCGATCTCGAACACCGCGGAATACGGCGAATATGTCACGGGGCCGCGCATCATCACGCCGGAGACCAAGGCCGAAATGAAACGCGTGCTCGACGATATCCAGTCGGGCCGTTTCACGCGCAACTGGATGCTGGAGAACAAGGTCAACCAGACCTCGTTCAAGGCGACCCGCGCCAAGGCCGCCGCGCACGGGATCGAGGAGGTCGGCGCCAAGCTGCGCGCGATGATGCCGTGGATCGCCAAGAACAAGCTCGTCGACAAGGCCAGGAACTGAGCGGGAGCCTGCAATGCTCAAACGCGTCCAGAGCGTCTACTACACGGTCAAGGACATGGGCCGGGCCGCCGCGTTTTATGACGCGGTGTTCGGCATGAAACTGAAGTTCCGCGACGGCGAGAAATGGACGCAGCTCGATGCGGGCAATGTCAGCTTCGCCTTGAGTTCGCCGGGGGAATCGGCGAGCGCCGAGGGCGGCGGCGTCGTCGCCTTTGAGGTGGACGATATGGCCGCCTATGAGGCGAAGCTGGCGGCGGCGGGCGCGGAAATCACCCAGCGGCGCGATATGGGCGCGCATGGCAAAGTGATCGCATTCCGCGACAGCGAAGGCAATATCGTGCAATTGTTCGCGAAGGCGTGACGGCGGAGATCAGGCGGCGGCGCCGTCCCCGCCGCGCCGCGCGGGCGCCACGGGGGCCATCCCCAGGTTGCCGCTCATGCGCGCCAGCAACCCGGTGAAACATTCAACGTCGGCGCCGGCTGCGCCTTGAAGCATCAGGCTTTGCCTCGACGCGTCGATTTCCACGCATTGGCGCGCGAGCGCTTTGCCTTTCGGCGTCAGCTTTATCTCAATCGCGCGCTGATCCTTTCTGGAGCGCCGGCGGGTGATCAGCTCTTTGGCGCCCAGCGCGCGCAGCACGCGCGACAGGGCCGCGGCATCCAGACCGCAGAGCGCGGCCAGCGCGCCGCAGCGGATTTTTCCGGCGCCCGGCATTTGCATAAGAGCGCGCGCGGCCGGATGGCTTAAGCCAAGCCCGGCGAAATCCTTCACCGCGCGGCGGCCGGCCTGCGAAACAACGCCGGTCATCAGGATGGATATGCGCGCCGCGTCCGGCGGACGATTAATGGATTTCTGCATCGGGAAATTTTTTCATTTCATTAATGGCGGCTGCTTCTTCGCAGTCAGAAAATATTACGATTAAAGCGCGGCGCGCACGGCGCCTCACAGTTCAGCTTATAGGCGGTTCAAAATGTAACTCAACAATTTTCAAAAAACTTCTAATAGCCAAGCTTAAGCTAAGCTTGGCTAATTTGCAAGCGGATTACATTAGCCGAAACGGATCGGCCATTGTGTGGAAATTCAATTAATCGAAATGCAATGAAGACATTCCCCTCAAAGCCTTTCCTTCAGGAAGCGCAGCAGCCTCGGTGCCAGGAAGCCCGGAAAGCTGCCGGGCTCGTCGTGGGGCTCGCTCAGCCAGAAATGTCCGGCATCGACGACGCAGGTGCGCGCAAAAAACTCCGCCCGCTTCAGCGCCGCCAGCAGGCGTTCCGACTGCCGGGCGGGGTCCACGACATCATCGCGCCGGCCCCACGCCAGCAGGAAGGCTGTGTGATTATTCGCTTTGGTCGCATAGTTGAGCGGCGAGGCGCGATGGAAGCCGAACGGGTCCTCCAGCGGGCTCGCGCCGAGAAACACTTCCGATCCGCTTTTGGCCGGCGCTGTCGCCTGATCAAACTCCCATTGCGCGAGCATGTCGTAGACGCCGTAGACCGGCGCGCAGACTTTCACCCGCGTGGAAACGCCGGGATAGGCATCGCCCGTCTGGCCCGCGAAAAACGGATCGTCGCCGGCCAGAGCCGTCAGCGCGGCCAAATGGCCGCCGGCCGAATCGCCCATCAGCGCGAGGCGCTGGGGGTCGATGCCAAGACCGGCGCCCTTGGAGCGCAAAAACTGCACGCCGGCGCGGGCATCATGAAACGCGGCGGGAAACAGGTGCTTGGGCGCGAAACGATAGGTGACGGCGAAAAGCCCGATTCCGTGCCGCGCGAAATAGTGGCCGAAATGACGGTAATTCGAGCGCATGCCGCGCTGCCAGGCGCCGCCGTGCAGGGCGACAACGCAGGGGGCGCTGTTCGCGTCGGCGGGGAGGTAGAGATCGCCGACAAGCGGTTCGCCGCCGGGCTTGGCATATTCGAGGCCCTCAATGACTTTCACCTGCGGGGCGGGGGCGTCGTGCATGCTGGTTCTCCGGAATCGGAAGCGGCCTATGACCGCGAGTTTGCCTTGCCGCGGGCGGCTGTGTCCATGGGGCGCGGCTTTCCGCGCATTGCTTTCCACCCTCGGATCAGCCTAGCCTGCGGCTGATTTGTTTTGCAAAGGGCTTGAGAATGCCGGGCTGGCTGAATTCGGCATTCGCGGGCGCGGCGATGGCGCTGGGCGCGCTGGGCTCCTGCCTCGCGGGGCCGGAGACGCGCATTGCCGACAATGTGTTTCTGGTCGCCGATGCCAAAGCCAAAGCGGTCACCCTGTGGATGATCGTGCGCGCCGGCTGCCGCGATGAGGCGGGCGGACAATGCCGCGGGCTGGCGCACTATCTGGAGCATCTGATGTTTCTTGGACGCGACGGCCAGCATAATGCCGGCGCGCCCGCTGCCTTCGCCGCCGGCCAAACCAACGCTTTCACCAGCATGATTGTCACGTCCTATTATCAGTCGGTTCCCGCGCGCGAGGGGCAGACGGCGGACGATCTTGAAAAAATGTTCAGCATTTTCACCGAGCGCCTTAAAAGCGTTGACACCAGCCCGCAGGCCGCGGCCCGCGAGCGCGGCGTCGTGATGCAGGAATATAATTTTCGCCGCGCCGGGAGCGCGCGGACGAAATTCTATGCCGATATGAACGCGCAATTGCAGCCCGGCCATCCCATCAGCCAGCCTGTCATCGGCAGCCGCGCCGATATCGATGGTTTCAGTCTGGAGGCGGCGCGCGAATTTCACCGGCGCTGGTACGCGAAGAATAACGTGACCTTCGTCGCCTATGGCCCGTTCGAGCCCAAAGATATCACCCCAATGGCGGCGAAATTCATCGATCCCCTGGCGCCGGGAAAAATCCCGGAGCGACGCTGGCTGGACGCCCGGCGCTCCTTCGAGCCGATGGATGCGGCGCTGACCGCGCAGGACGAGGAGACCAAGCGCGCCGAGGTGCTTTTTGAAAAGGTCGTGCGCTTCGAGGACGCCGATCCCAGCGCCAGCGGCGCGGCGTGGTCAATCCTCTCTGACTACCTGAACAGCCAGATCGGCGGCAGTCCCGCCGATGTGTTTGTCGAGCGCCAACGCGCGTTGACGAATGTTGGCGTTTCCGCGACGCCGCTGGGAGCGGGGGCGCTGTGGTATTCTGTTTCCGGGACGCTGGAGGATGGAACCCCGCCCGCGGCGATGAAGGACGCGTTTATCGATTATATCCGCGATCTCGCGAAGACCGGCGTGGACGGCGCGACTGTCGAGCGGCTGAAGAAGCGCCGCGCCGCCAATCTGGCGGAAACCGAAAAAGACCCGCAGCGCACGCTGTCCGCATTCACAAGCTGGTTTTCCGGGCTTCGAACCTATGCCGAGTGGCAGGCGCGGCGCGAAACGCTCGCGGGTGTCTCGCCCGCGGCCATACAGCCGCTGCTGGATGCCATGGCGGGGCCTGGACGGCAGATATTTGGAGTTTTGTCGCCGAAGAAATGACGGCGGCGCTTTGAGGATTGAGGCATGAAATCAGCCGCGGGCCGAAGCCTTTTCGCCGCTCTGCTTTTGCTGCCGCTGGCGCCCGCGCCGGCGCCGGCGGCGG
>JANYFM010000290.1 GCA_025362655.1 Hyphomicrobiales bacterium
CCAGAAGAAGGCCAAGAACATGCGCGTGTCGGTCGACGGCAAATTGCCCGACGGCGTCACCGGCAAGGATATCATCCTGGCGATCATCGGCGAGATCGGCACCGCCGGCGGCACCGGCTATGTGCTGGAATATGCCGGCGACGCGATCCGCGCGCTCTCGATGGAAGGCCGCATGACCGTCTGCAACATGTCGATCGAGGCGGGCGCGCGCGCCGGCCTGATCGCGCCCGACGACAAAACCTTTGAATATCTGCGCGGCCGGCCGAAAGCCCCGCAAGGCGCGGCATTTGATGAGGCTGTGAAATACTGGCGCACGCTGGTGTCGGACGAGGGCGCCCATTGGGACCGCGAAATTCGTTTGGACGCCGCCAGCCTGCCGCCCATCGTCACCTGGGGCACGAGCCCGGAAAACGTCGCCAGCGTCACCGGCACGGTGCCGCGGGTTGAAGACGGCGAGACCGAGGGCAAGCGCAATTCAATACGGCGCGCGCTTGACTATATGGGCTTGGAGGGCGGCGAAAAAATCACCGATATCACCATCCAGCGCGCATTCATCGGCTCCTGCACCAATGGCCGCATCGAGGATCTGCGCGCCGCCGCCGGCATCGCCAAAGGCAAAAAGGTTCACGCCGGCGTCAATGCGCTCGTTGTGCCCGGCTCGGGCCTCGTGAAAGCTCAGGCCGAGGCCGAGGGGCTCGACAAAATCTTCATCGAGGCGGGCTTTGAATGGCGCGAGCCCGGCTGCTCCATGTGCCTTGCCATGAACCCCGACAAACTCGCTCCGGGCGAGCGCTGCGCCTCGACCTCCAACCGCAATTTTGAGGGGCGCCAGGGCTTCAAGGGCCGCACGCATCTCGTCTCGCCCGCCATGGCGGCGGCGGCGGCGATCGCGGGACGTTTTGTCGATGTGAGGACGATGGAGTGACGGCGGGGCGGGCTGGTTTCCGGCCATGGAGCTTTTTTTCATCAGCGGGAATTGATTTGCCGCCGAAAAAGACATCGATGCGATTGTCTATGATCTTTTCGATCTGACGCCGGATGAAATCTCGCTGCTGGAAGCGTCCCTCGCCGGCGAGGCTTAACGGCGCCGCAAACCGCGATGGATAAATCCCCGCCCACCCGAAGACCCCTCCGAGCGCGTCGGCCGCCGGGCGGGGCGCGCGCTCGGGTGGATCGCTGCCGCGCTGCTCATCCTGAACCTTTTCACGGGTTGGTTTTTTTAAACGCGGGTTTTTTTAATCCTGGCGGCGTGCTTCAATGCGCCCATGACTGAACGCCATGCAAGCCTTCGCGCCCCCTCGCTCGCCGATATCGAAGCGCTCGCCGATGCGGCTTTCGCCGCCCTGCCGGCGGAATTCCGCGCGCTTTGCGAAGGGCTCATCATCAGGGTCGATGATTTCCCCGATGAGGAAACCCTCAACGATATGGAATGCGAAACGGAGTTTGATCTGCTCGGCCTGTTTCGCGGCCGCGGTCTTCCCCAGCGCGGCGCCGTCATGGAGACGGGAGAGTTCCCCAACATGATATGGCTCTACCGGCGCCCCATGCTCGACTATTGGGCCGAGCATGAGGAGACGCTGAGCGCTGTCGTCACCCACGTTCTCGTCCACGAGATCGGCCATCACTTCGGCTTCTCGGATGCCGACATGGAGGATATCGAGCGGCGCGCCGGGGATTGACGGGGCGCGCGGCCGCAATAGTCTGCGGGCGTGCCGCGGCGCGGAGCCGCTGGCGATCCGCCACGGGGGGCCGTCATGCGCGCTATCCGCGCCGCATCATTCTTGCCGGCATTCATGGTCCTGGCTTCAGGCGCGCTGGCCCAGCCCGCGCCCTCTGTCAGCTTTGACTGGGAGGTGCGCAACCGCTTCCGGCTGTTTTCGCATGAAGCGGATTTCGAAAAGCACGTTGCGGCCTGGAAACTGGCCGGCGCGGGAGAAAGCCGTGTGCTGGCGAGCGAGCGCGGCCTCGCCGGCGCTGACGGCCATGGCTGGGCGCGCCATATGCGCGTTTGCGTGAACCGCCTCAACGGCCGGCTGCTGGACAATTGCGAGCGCGTGGATTTGGACGGCGAAAAGCTCAGCGAGCGCATGGTCAATCCGCGCAGCCACCGGATTAAATTCGAGGCCGCCGCTTTGCCGGACGGCGCCGTCTGCGTTTGGAGTCTCGGCAAAGGTTTTGTGCCGGCGCGGATCGAGGCGCCCTGCGCGCAGTCCGTCAGCGCGCGCCTGCGCAATGGCGCCTCTGCGGATGTTTCGCTGTCGGCGCGGCTGGCGTCCGGCGCGGTTCTGTCCGGGCCGGCCCAAAAGGTCGAGGCGCGCGATGTGCTGATTGTCGGCATGGGGGATTCCATCGCGTCCGGCGAAGGCAATCCGGTCAGTCCCGCGGCCCTGCGCGGCGATGGGTTCTGCTATCGGCGGTTTTTCAGTTCGACAGAGGAGTTCTTCCTGCCGTCGCGGGAACTCGCTGTTGGCGTGTTGCGCGATTGCCCTGGCCCGGCGGAACAGCTGGATCAAACGGAACTCTTCGAAAAGACAGCCGCTGGCTGGCTCTATGCCCAGTGCCACCGCTCGCTTTACAGCCATCAAACGCGGACCGCGCTGGCGCTGGCGGTGGAAAACCGGAATATCGCGGTGACCTATATTCCGCTGGGATGCAGCGGCGCTGAAATTATCGATGGCATGACGGGCGCTCAGAAGGCGCGGGAGCGCCCTTACCGCAACGGGCAAAAATCCGGGCCCGCGGTGGAGGCGCAGTTCACCCAGCTGAAATCCTACATCGGGCGGGGCGGAGCGGCGCGCCGGCCCGATCTCGTGCTGCTGACGGTGGGCGCGAATGATATCGGCTTCGGCGGCCTCGTCGCCGACGCCACGCTTTCGCCGGGCGGGGAGCGCGATCTTTTGGATGCCGCCGGAATGATTGTCACGCCGCCGCGGGCGCTGGCCCTGCTCGATGGAAAGCTGCGGAAGAGCTTTGCCCGGTTGCGATCCGCTCTGGCCGCCGCGATGGGCGATATTTCAAACCGGATCGTCTTCACCGCCTACGGCAATCCGGCCATGGATGAGAATGGCGATGTCTGCCAAAGCTCGCGGCGCGGTTTTGACGCGCATCCCGCCTTCGCGGTCGACGGGGCAAAGATCGCGGCGGCCTCCGCTTTCGTCGAAAATAAATTCATCCCGAAACTGCGGGCCTACGCGCAATGCCTGCCCGGCGGCGGCTGCGCCCGCGCGGCGCAAAGCATGGTCTTCGTCGAGACGCACCGCCCCGCATTCGCGCGGCACGGATTCTGCGCGGCTTCGCCGGACGATCCGGCATTCGACCGGGACTGCTTCCATAATGGCGGGTCGTTTGAAGGCGGCACACAAGACAGTCCGATGCGCTGCCTGACTTCCCCTGCCGCGTTCCGCGCTTATGCGAAGCGGGAGCGGTGGATACGCACCGCAAACGATTCTTATTTTGCGGCAATGACGCATTCGGCCGCGCTGCCTCTCCAGCCGCCGGATATCCACGACGCCCTGTGGGGTCTTTCGGCGGTCGTTCACGGCGGCGCGATTCATCCCACCGCCGAGGGGCACGCGGCCATGGCGGATGCGGTTCTGGTCTCCGCCCGCAAGGTCTTGAAACTCCCCGCCCCGCCGTGAGCCGGCTCATTCGGCCTCATGGGCGGCGCAGATTCGCGCGGCCTCCGCTTCGCTCAGCGGCGCATGAAAATATCCGCAGAGATGCGGGCCATCCGCGCCTTCTGTATGCGCGCCATCGCTGAAATGGCGGCAGCCCAAGCAATTGCCGAAGCTGCGTCCGCCGGCGGTGTCGAGCATGTCCGCGAGAATGCGGGCCAGCGTCTGCGAGATAATAGAGACATGCAGCGGCGGCAGCGAGGCTATGGCCCCGGCAAGGCCCGCGGCGCGATCCGCTCCAGCGGCGAGCCCGCGGCCCGCGCCTGTCAGCTCCAAACGCACGCCGCGCCCGTCGGCCTCGTCCCGGTGCTTTTCCAGCAGGCCCTTGCGCTCCAGCGCGATCAGGGTTTGCGACACCGTGCCTTTCGTCGCCGCTAGAAATTGCGCCACCGCCGTCGGATTGCGGGAAAAACGGTTGGCGCGGGCGAGATAACGCAGAGCCTCCCGCTGAGCGGGGTTAAGGCCGTCAGCGCGGGCGCCGGACGCCAGCAGCCGGGCTATGCGCTCCAGCAAAAAGGCGACACGGGACGAAAGGTCCGAATCGGGCATGAGCCAAGGATAGCGGCCCGATGGCATGGCGCAAATGCCGGGCGGTTTTGAAAAATAAGCCGGCAACGGTCATACTCGCGCCGGGCCGGCAGGGAGAGCAAGCCAAGTCTGGAGCAATCCATGTCTGAGGAAATCACCATTGGCGCGCGCGGCGGCCTCGAAATTCTCTGCGCCAGCGCGGTGCGCGCCGCCTTGACGGACTGCGCGGAGAGTTTTGTCCGCGCCTCCGGCGGCGGCGTCACGCTGCGGTTTGACACATCCGGCGCGGTTGCCAAGCGCGCCGCGGCGGGGGAGCCGGCCGGTATTTTCGCCTCGTCGCTGGATTCCATCGGGGACATCGCCGCCGCCGGCTTCGCCGTGCCTCCGCCTTTGGTTCTTGGCTCCTCCCGCCTCGCGCTGGGCCTGCGCGCCGGAGAGCCCGCGCCGGATATTTCCACACCGGAAAAATTCCGCGCGGTCCTGCTCGCCGCGAAGTCTATCGCCCGCGGCGATCCCGCGGGGGGCGGCACGGCGGGCAATTATTTGCGCGATCTCTTTGAGACGCATGGCTTGACGCAAGCGCTGTCGGCAAAATCCATTCTGCGCGCCGGCGGCTATAAAGTGATGCGCGAAGTGGCCGAACACCGCGCCGACTTCGGCCTCACCCAATCGACGGAAATCGCCGCGGTCGCCGGAGTGGAGATCGGCGCCTGGCTGCCGGATGAGTGGCAGCTTGCGACGCTTTACGCGCTCGCTCCCTCAAGCGGCGGCACCGGCCAAAAAACGGCGCAAGCCTTCGTCGCGCATGTGGCGGGCGGGCAGGGCCGCGCCGCTTTCGCGCGCGCCGGCTTCGCTCCGCCGTGAGCCAAGCGCCGTGAGCCAAGCGCTTGCGGTTGAGGCCGCCGCAATTATAGTCCGCTCCGGCGGGCGCGCGCTTGGTCAAAAATGGGGCATTGCGCTGGACCCGGCGGCCGCGAACCTGGCGGCTTTGAGAAACGGGAGAACGCGCATGCGCAATGCTTTGGGATATGCGGCGGGGACGCTTCTGGCGCTATTGGCGGGCGCGCCCGGCGCCGGCGCGCAGACAGCGGCCGAGTGGGACAAAACTGTCGCCGCCGCAAAAGCCGAGGGGTCGGTGACGTTTTACACCGCGCTCGTGGGCAACAAAACGACGAAACAAATCGCCGATGGTTTCCGCGCCCGTTACGGCATCCGCGTGGATGTGCTTGAGGTGCGCGCCACCGAATTGCGCGAGCGCCTGCGCACCGAGAAAGTCTCGAAACGCGTGCTCGCCGATGTCGTCAACACATCGGGCGTGCAGACGCGCGAAATCGCCATCGGCGACGGCGCGATTGAAACTTTCGGCCCGCTGCCCGGGATCGCCGCGATGCAGCCGGAGTTCGTTGCAAGCTGGCTCGACAGGGCCGTTCACCTGCCGATTTTCAATCTGCGTTACGGGCTTTTGTTGAACACCGCGCTGGGCGCCGGCGCGCCGAAATCCTATGCGGATTTGGCGGACCCCAAATGGAAAGGCAAAATTCTCGCCGACGAATTCCGCGCGGCGGGCGGCGGGCAAAGTTTCTTCGTGGTGACGCACGACGCTTTTGGCCGCGGTTTTCACGAAAAGCTGAACGGCCAGGCCATCGTTTTCACCCGCGACCAGCGCGCCGCCGAACGGCGCATCGCCAGCGGGGAATATTCGATTTACCTCCCGTTCCTGCTGAATTATCTGCCCTCGTTGAAGGGTCTGCCCGTGACGGCGGTTGTGCCCGGGGAGGGCGCGGTTCTGACGCCCTACAGCGCCTCAATGGTCAAGGGCGCGCCGCATCCCAATGCCGCGAGATTGCTGATGGACCACATGCTGTCAGCCGAAGCACAGGGCATTTACGCCGGCGAGGGACTGGGCGCCGTCACCGCAACACCGCCCGACAAAGCCCCCGAAGGGCTGCGCGGCCTGTCGGCGAAATCCCTCGGCTCGCGCCCGATGGACCCCGAGGACCGCATGGTGAAACTGGCGGTGGAAATTTACAAATAGCGGCGCGGGGGCCAGATAAAATCCGGGTTCAAAGACCCGGAAACTACGCAGAGCAGGCGGGCAGCCGCTCGCCAGCCCCCTACCCCAGCAACCCCGAGCGCGCCGGCGACAGCGGATTGTCGGTCAGCGCCGCCGCGTCGGGACGGTCAATCGCCGGCTCCCCCGTGAAGGCGCGCCAGAGACCTTCGACGAAGGCGGGCTCAAGGTCTTGAAGGATGAACACGATGCGCGTGCTGTGATCGGCATCGGGCCAGGCGTCAAGCCGCACAGGCGGATGGAACACATGCTGCACACCGTGGATCACAATTGGGCGGGCCGGATCATCATCAAGGCAGACGATGCCTTTCACGCGCAGTACTTTGGGCCCATGCGCCTGGCGCAGCAAATCGAGGAACAGGCCGAAGCCGCTGGCCGGCATCGGCTTGTCGCCGGTCAGGCAAAAAGCGCGGATGCGCGCGTCGTGTCGATTGACGTCATGGCGATTGACGTCGTGATGATTGACGTCGTGATGATGGGAATGGCCGTGTTTCCCGGCGTCGAAAGCCTCCGCATTCAGCCACCGCCGCACATCGGGATTTTTCGAGCCCGCATCGAACAATCCGCTGTTCAGCAAAACCGCCGCGCCGGCTTCGCCCCGCGCGGCGTCAAGCTGGCGCGCGGAGGGGTTGAGCGCCGCGAGGCGGCCGCGCAGGCGCGCGAGGGTTGATGCGCCCTCCGGCCCTTCGAGCAGATCGGTCTTTGTCAGCACCAGCCGGTCCGCGACGGCGGCCTGTTTCACCGCCTCGGGATGCGCGTCGAGTGTCGCATCGCCGTTGACCGCGTCCACAAGCGTGATGACGCCCTCCAGGCGAAAGCGCATCAGCAAATACGGATGATACATGATTGTGTGCAGCACGGGCGCGGGATCGGCGAGGCCGGTGGTCTCAATGATGACCCGCTGAAACGGCGTGATGCGCGCATTGTCGCGCCGGCGCAGCGCGTCTTCCAGCGTGGCGATGAGATCGCCGCGGATGGTGCAGCACAAACAGCCTGACGACAGCAGGATCATCCCGTCGCCGCTGGATTCAACCAGCAGATGGTCCAGCCCGATTTCGCCGAATTCGTTGATGATGACGAGCGTGTCCGCCAGCGCGGGATCGGCCAGCAGGCGGTTCAGCAGGGTGGTCTTGCCCGCGCCGAGAAAACCGGTGATCACGCTCAGCGGAAACGGCGGCGGCGGGCGGCGCGTCATTGGATCGCTGGTCATGCCGGCGGCCAAAGGCTCAGTCATCGCTCTCAGGGTTCTTGGCTCTTGGGTTTTTTGCCGATGGCGGGTTTGGCCTCCGCCGTCTTTTTGGCCTTGGGATCGGGCTTGGTTTTCGCGGCGGTTTTGGCCTTATGGCCATCGCTCTCCCGGCTGGCGGTCGTCACCGGCTTTTGCTCTTTGGCTTTCGCGCCGCTTCGCTTCATCGGCACCGCCTCCGGGTCCGCGGCGAGCGGGCCGTTGCGTTCGCTCGTTTTGGCGGCATAGGCGGTCGCGGTGACCGGCTTGGAACGCGCGGTTGCAGACGCGCTATCCCGCGCCGCGGCAACCGGACCCGTCCAGCCCGGCGCGCGCCCGACATAAACCGGCACGGGATCAAACCACGGGCGCACCGCCATCTGTTCGGCGGTGATCGAGGCGGCGCGGCTCGTCGATCCTTGGGGCGGGCGCCCGTCATTGGCGAAGAAAAAGGCGGGGCTGTCGTTTTCCGCCTGGCTGGCGGGCGCGGTATAGCCGGCGACGGGAACGGCGAAATCATCCTCGCTGACGGTCCGCCGGTTGCGGCCGCAGACCTCGGCCCGCACGTCCGGCGCGCCGCCGCCGATGGCCGGCAGCGCCGAGACCTGCATGCCCGTGGAGGCGGCTGAGAAACCCTCGTCAAACAGGCTGGCGGCTTTAATGGTGCGCGATTTGGCGTTGGGGTAGCCCATGACGACGGCGATCAGCCGCCGCCCGCCGCGCGTGGCGCTGGCAACGACATTGAAGCCGGAGGCGCAGACGAAGCCGGTCTTCATGCCCTCCGCGCCGGGGTAACGGCCCATAATGCCATTGTGTGTGGGGATGATGCGGCCGCCAAATTGCAACGCGCCGATGCCGTAGAGATCGGAATGATCGGGAAAATCGCGGTAGAGCGCGCGCCCGATGGTGGCCATGTCGCGTGCCGAGCTGACGTGGGCGGGATTATGCAAACCGTTGGGATTGACGAAATGCGATTCCCGCATGCCCAGTTCCGCCGCGACCTTGTTCATTTCGCCGGCAAAGGATTCAACCGAGCCGCCGACGCCCTCGGCGATGGTGACGGCGAGATCGTTGGCGGATTTCACCATCAGCATTTTGAGCGCGTTATCGAGGGTGACCTCCTGGCCGGGCCGGAACCCCATTTTCGAGGCCGGCATGCGGGACGCCCGCACGGAAACCACCAGCGGCGTATCGAGGGTGATGCGCCCCTGCCGGACGGCTTTCAGCGCCGCGTAAACCGTCACCAGTTTGGTCAGCGAGGCGGGATACCAGGGCCGGGCCGCATCATGCTCGACCAGCACTTCGCCGCTGCGCGCGTCTATCACCAGCAGGGGCGCGGCGGCGGCGGAGCCCAGAGCCAAGCTTGAAAGGGCGAGGCCGGCAATGGCGCTGCGGCCGGGGGAAGCGCGGAATTTCATCATGAGGTCCTGGGAAAGCGCGGCGCGCGATTCATTCGGGAAACGACGATAACCCTGTTTAACCTTTGCCGCGCCGGACGCAAAGGGCGCCAAGGGCGCCAAGGCGGGTTCAAAGGATCATATTGCGCAGCCCCGTCAAGGCGGTAGACTGGCGCAGCAAGGCATTTTGATGGCGCGGCGGGCGCCGGGGGGCTGGGATGAGCGCATGTATCGTGGGCTGGGCGCATTTGCCCTTCGGCAGGCACGAGGCCGAAACCGTTGAGAGCCTGATCGTCGCGGCCGCGCGCGGCGCGCTTGCTCATGCGGGTGTCGGCGCCGGCGAAATCGATGAAATATTTCTGGGCCATTTCAACGCGGGCTTCTCGCCGCAGGATTTCACCGCGTCTCTCGTGTTGCAGGCCGACGATGCCCTGCGCTTCAAGCCGGCGACCCGCGTTGAGAACGCCTGCGCCACCGGCTCCGCCGCCATCCATACGGCCATACGAAGCGTCGAATCGGGACACGCGCGGCTGGCGCTCGTCGTCGGCGCCGAGCAGATGACGAAGACGCCGCCCGCCGAGATCGGCCGCAATCTGCTGCGCGCGTCGTATTTGCGCGAGGACGGCGATATCCAGGGCGGTTTCGCCGGCGTGTTCGGCGCCATCGCGGCAAAATATTTCCAGCGCTACGGAGACCAGTCCGACGCGCTCGCCGCCATCGCCGCAAAGAATCACAAAAACGGCGTCGAGAACCCCTATGCGCAAATGCGCAAAGACCTCGGCTTTGAGTTCTGCCGCCGCGAGAGCGAAAAGAACCCGTTCGTCGCCGGCCCGCTGAAACGCACCGATTGCTCGCTGGTGTCCGACGGCGCAGCGGCGCTGGTGATCGCCGATGTGGACACAGCCTTGTCGATGCGCCGCGCGGTGGCGTTCCGCGCGACGGCCCATGCGCAGGACTTTTTGCCGATGTCGAAGCGCGACATCGTGGATTTCGAAGGCTGCGCGACAGCTTGGCGCGAGGCGCTGGCGAAGGCGCGGCTGACGCTGGATGATCTGTCTTTTGTGGAGACCCACGACTGCTTCACCATCGCCGAGCTTATTGAATATGAGGCGATGGGCCTGACCGCCAAGGGCCAGGGCGCGCGCGCCGTGCTGGACGGCGTGACGCAAAAAGACGGCAGGCTGCCGGTTAATCCCTCCGGCGGATTGAAAGCCAAGGGCCATCCCATCGGCGCGACGGGCGTGTCGATGCACGCGCTGACCGCCATGCAATTATGCGGCGAGGCCGGGGGAATGCAGATCGCCGGCGCCAAACTCGGCGGCGTCTTCAACATGGGCGGCGCGGCGGTGGCCAATTACGTCAGCATTCTGGAACGGCTGCGGTGAAGGGCTGGCGGCGCGCCGCGGTTTGCATCCTCGCGCTGGCGCCGCTGATTGCAGGCCCCGCCCGCGCCCAGGAGCCCTTCGCCGCGCCGGGGCTGCGTTTTTGCGCGGCGCCCATCAAGCCGGTTTGTGTCGATGATTTCGACTCCTACAAATCCCCCGCGAAACTTGCCGCGTGCCAGAAAGACCTCGACCGCTATGTGCCGACGGTCTTCGCTTACCGCCACTGCCTCAATCAGGAGATGGAACGCGCGGTGCGCCAGACCAATGAAACGCTCCAGCGGTTTCGCTGCCGCGCCAAGGGCGAAAAGAAATGCCCGTGAGCGGCAATGGCATCAACGCGCCGGCACGAGACGCGTTGCGGCAAGCGCCGGCGACACGATGAAACTCGGGGCTTTTCGTGCTGACAAGGAAGTCCGCGCTCTCCGGCCCGCTCCAAAAATGCGATTGCCTTTATCACTCCCCCGCCGCCCGGGCATCAATCGCAAGCGCGTGCATTCCGTCGGCAAATTCGCCCGCCAGAAGCTCGTTGACCATTCTATGCCGCGCGAGGCGGCTCTTGCCGGCGAAGGCTGCTGAGACCACCTTTACTGTGAAATGCGTCTCCGCAGCCGACATCACGCCGGGATGGCCTGAGCCGGGGTTGCCGATGTGGCCGGCGTGTTTGGCGGAATCGTCGGTCACCTCGAGCAAGGCGGGCGCCAGCCCGGCGGAAAGCTTCGCCGTTATCCGATCTTTAATGCTCATCGCCGAGCCTCCTTTTTCGCGGTTGCTGTGGCCGCGCGCTGCTTGCCGGGGCGTCCACGGGACCCTAAAGTTCAGAGCATGAATCTCAACTCGCCCCTTTTTGACCGTATCAGGACGAAGTCCCGATTGCAGCCGGCTGCCGCGCCGCTGCATGGCGGCTGCGACCATCCGGGCTGCGCGCTGGGAGGCGAGTTCCGCGCCCCGATGGGCCGTCTGCGCGAGGGACAGTATTTCTGCTTCTGCCTCGATCATGTGCGCGAGTACAACTCAACCTACAATTATTTCAACGGCATGAGCGACAATGATCTGGCCAAATACCAGAAAGAGGCGCTGATCGGCCATCGCCCCACTTGGACCATGGGCGTCAACCGTACCAGCAGGGGATTTCGCGAGGATGGCGGGGATCCCAACGGCTCCGCCGATCCCCTGGGCATGTTCCGCGCCCGCGCCAGGCGGGCCGCCGAGGCCAAACGCCCCCGCTATGGCGTTGCCGCGACGAAGGCCCTGACGACACTCGGGCTGGACGACAATGCGGATGCGGAATCCATTAAGGCGCGTTACAAGGAGCTG
>JANYFM010000042.1 GCA_025362655.1 Hyphomicrobiales bacterium
GTTCGTGGTGATGGATGTCACCATGGTGCTCAATCCTCTCACTGTGAAATCGCTGCCCTACGATCCCTTAATCGATTTCGCGCCCATCACCCTGCTGTCGAAAAACACCTCATTGTTGACGGTGCGCGCCGAGGACGGCCCCAAAAGCGTGGCGGACCTGATCGCGCTCGGCCGCGCCCATCCCGGCAAACTCAATTTCGGCGCGGGCATCATCACGACGCGGCTGGCCGCCGAATTGTTCAACCGCGAGGCGGGAATCGCCGCCCAATTCGTGCCGTTTCAGGGCTCGCCGCCAACCGTGCTGGGGCTGATGAACAAATCCGTCGATTATATCGTCGATGGCCAGGCGGCGAGCCTGCCTTTCATCAAAGCCGGCAAATTCCGCGCTTTGGCCAAACTTAACGATGGCCCGGTAGCGGGGATGCCGGAGCTGCGCACGCTTGCTCTGGAGGCCGCCATTCCCGCGCTGGCCGATGTCTCAACCTGGATCGCGCTCGTCGCGCCAAAAGCGGCGCCGCGCGCCATCACGGATCAAATCCAGCGGCAAGTCGCGGCGATCTACGCCGACCCCGCGTTTATGGAACGGCTGCAAAACGCCGGCATCAATCCTGTCTCCGGCACGCCGGAGGAATTCGCCGAATTCATGCGGGCCGAAACCCTGCGCTGGGGCAGGGTGGTGCGGGATGCCGGGATCGAACTGAATTGACCCGCGGCTGCCCTCAAGCGAAAGTGAATGCCGCCGCCGTCACCGTCCCCAAAGCCGTGTTGCGGAAGTTTATGGTCTCTCCCTGGTCGGCGAAAATTACATCCGCCCCCGACTGCGACATATGGGAGGTCGCCGCCGCGACGCTGGCATAGCCGAAATTCACAAGATTCAGCGTGTCCCAGTTCTCAAGCCCGAAAACCTGGTCGCTGCCCGCCGCCAGCCGGTCAAAGCGGAACGTGTCGGAGCCGCGCCCGCCAAACAGCACATCAGTGCCGGCTCCGCCGTCTATCGTGTCCGACCACGTCGGCACTCCCGTCCGCATAAAGGTCCTCAGCGCCGCGCCGGTTGTGCCCTGATATTCCGGGCTTTCGGAGAAACCGGTGACGACGCTGGCGCGGGACGCGCCGCCGCCGAGCTGCCCGAGCCAGTATGCCTGGCCGCCCGGGTCCGGCGCGCGATGCAGCACGTTCTGATACAGCAGCGTGACGAAGGCTGAATCCCCCAACGAGCCATAGGTGGTTTGGAATTCCGCCGAGCCGACGAAGGATGCGGCAATGGCGGTCACGCTCTGCCCTCCGGCGAGGCTGTCGTCCCAGAATTGAAATCCGGCGGCGTCGGGTCCGCGCCCCAGTGTTGCGCCGTATAGCCGGAAGACCTGGCCATACGTGGCCCCGTCCAAAACGACGGTCGCGTAGGCGCGCGCGGCCATGTCGGTATTCCCTTGATATTCCGGGCTTTCGGAAAACCCCGTGACGACGCCGGCGCGCGTCGCGCCGCCGGCAAGCTGGCCAAGCCAATAGGTCTGGCCGCCCGCGTCAGGCGCGCGATGCAGCACGTTCTGGTACAGCAGTGTGACGAATTGCGTGTTGTTCAGCGCGCCATAGGTGTTTTGGAATTCGGGCGAGCCGACAAAGCCCGCGGCGATATCCGTCACCGTCGCGCCGGCATTTACCTGCGCCGTCCAGTAGGCGAGGCCCCCGGCATCCGGCTCGCGCGCCAGCGTTGCGCCGTAGAGCCTGTAGACAGCCCTTTGCGCGGCGGTGAACAGGGGATCGTCGCCGCCGGCGATTGTATCATTGCCGCCGTTGCCGATGAGCACATTGGCGGCCTGATTGCCGAAAATCACATCATTGCCGCTGCCGGTGACGGCGTTTTCAATCAGCGAGCGCGTGTCGCCCTGAAAGAGCAGAGCGTTGGCGATGTTTCCCATGGCGAAATGGGTGCCGGGGTGGAAACGGTCGAGATCGGCGACCTTGGTGGAATCGAAGGTCGAGAAGCTCCCGGGACGCAGATCAATGACCTGGCTGGTGGCGAAATTCGACGTGTCGTAGGTGTCGTTGCCGCCGCCGTCCCAGATTGTCTCGAAGACTTTCCCATTGACGGCGGCCGGCAGAAACAGCGATCCGTTGACGTATTTGTTGCCGGCGGAATCCCATTGATACAGCGTGTTGGTCGACGATCCGCCCGAAAAATTCGCGCCATACATAAATTGCAGGGCGGCGATGTCCGCCTGCATAAAAGTGACGGGATTGTCGCTGGTGAGATTGCCCTGAACCGGGTCGGTCGCCGCTCCCTCGTAGCTGCGGTAAGACATCACCGTGTAATTCCAATCGTCAATGCCGCCGGGCAATGGCGCATAATTGGGAATGGTCACGTTGTCGGCGGTCTTGGCGGTGCCCCCGTTGATGCCTGTGTCGCTGCCGTGTTTGAGGCCGAACGTGTGCCCCTGCTCATGCAGGATGGTCGAATAGGCAAACGTGCCGATGGTGCCGATGCCCTGATCGTTGTTCTTCTGGCTGAACCACATATCCCCCATGCCGCCGCTGCCATCGGGGTAATAGCCGTGCGTCACCTGATTGGCGCCCGCCTGGTAATTGGCGTAGCGCAGGTTGGCGGAGGTTTCCGTCCCGGCCGTGAACGTTACCGGGATATATTCTGACAAAAGCGAGCGCGCGAAATCGGCGACGAGCTTTTGCGCCTGGGTGAACGGCGTAAATGATTGGTTTTCGCCCTGGCCGTAAGTGAAGCCGTAAGACAGGCCTGAGGTTGGATAACTGACACTGAAATTGGTGAACTTCCATGCGACGCCCGACAGCAGGCCGTCGATCAGCGGATTGCCCGACGCTGAGACAATCCGGTAAACGCCGGTATTACCGGCATCTCCGCTGTTCCAGCCGGCATTGTATTGCGCGGCGGCTGCCGCCAAAGCGTCGTCCGCCGCGATCTGGGCGGCCAAGTCGTTTTCCGCGGCGATATCTGGATCCATGGCGCTGGTCTCCGCATTGGGATGCTGGAACGCATCCGCCGGCCGGGCGATTTTTTTCAAGGTTTCGGCAAACCAATGCCGAACGAGCCCCCCAGTTAAACATCAAAAAATTCACCGCGCCATCCCCCAAACAGGGGAAACGCGCGAATTTTTGAAACTGCCGCGCGGCCCCCGGCCCTCCTATTGCGACCCTTCCAGTCCGAGCTTTCTGACCATGGCGCTCCATTTGCCGCGCTCCGACTTGAGATAGGCCCGCATTCCCTCGATATCCGGCGTGTCGAAGGGTATCAGGCCGATCTCGGCGATTTTGCGTTTCAGTTCCTCATCCGCCATCGCCTTTTTCATCTCGCCGTGGAGCTGTTCGACAATGGCGCGGGGCGTTGCCGAGGGCGCCAGCAGCATGTGCCACGACACAGCTTCGAATTCCGGCGTGCCCGAGACTTCCGAGAAGGGCGGAACATCCGGCAGCACCGGCAGCCGCGTCTGCGAGGACACCGCCAGCGCCCGCAGCTTGCCGTCGCGGATCAGCGGGAAGGATGAGCCGACTTCCACAAAGCCGAAATTGACGTGCCCGCCGGCTATGTCGAGGATCGACTGGGGTGAATTGCGGTATGGCACATGCACAGCCTCGACGCCGAATATCTGCATCATGTATTCGGTGGCGAGGTGTTGCATGTTGCCCGCGCCCGGCGTCACATAAGTCAGCGGGGCCTTCGCGTCTTTCATGAACCGGATCAGTTCAGGCACGCTTTTGACCGGCAACGCCGGATCAATCACCAGCACAAACGGTGATTTCAGATAGAGCGCGACGGGCGTAAAATCCTTTTCCGGATCGTAGGATATTTGCTTGTAGAGCGAGGGATTGATCGCCATCGGGCCGGAGGTCGCCACCAGCAGCGTGTGCCCGTCGGGAGGGGCGGCCGCCACGTGCTGGGTCGCCAGCATGAAGGCCGCGCCGGGCTTGTTCTCAATCAGCACGGGTTTGCCGAGGGATTTTTGCAGCTTCTCGCCGTAGAGCCGCGCGATCGTGTCCATGCCCGAGCCCGGCGCCAGCGGCAGCACGATGGAGATGTTTTTGGATGGGAAGGTTTGCGCGCCGGCGGGAGCGCCCAAAGCGCAAAGCGCGGTCAGCGCCATCGCCCGTATTGACCATTTTTTCATAGCTCCGCTCCCTTTGAGGGCGCCCGGTTCGCGGCCCGTTGCGGGGATGCTAACGGCTCGCCCGGCGCCCGCCAATGACGCATTCCTCATTTCACTTCGAACCATGCGGAAACCCCGCTCATCGCATGTTCGAGGATGGTGCTTTCGATCAGCCATTTGCCGGGATTATCGGCCAGAAACGCGACGCGCGCGGTTCGGCCCGGCGGAATAATCACGGCATCGCGCCAATAGGGCTCCCAGCCATCGTCGAGGAGATGCAGCACGCGCATGTGATGGCCGTGGATATGCAGGGTCTGGGCAACGCTTGTGCGGTTAAGGAATCCCAGCGACACCGGCTGCCCCTGGGCCACGCTGAACAGGGATTTGGCCTGCGGCGAGCCGGCGGCGCCGTTGATGATCCACGCCTGGCGCGGGTCCTTCGATCCGCCTGCCTCGATGGTCAAATCCAGCCGCTTGGCGTTTTGCAGTTTGATTTCGGCGGGCAGCCGCGGGTTGAGGGCCGCGCCGGCGATCGCGGGGCGCCCCGGCCTGGCCGCGCCCGCGGCGCGCAGTATCAAAAGAGCGCGGTCTTCCTCGCCGCCTTTGTCGGAGCGCAAACCGCCGCCGCGCAGCATCACCCGCGTGTCCTGACCGGCCTCAACGGGAATATCAAACAACAAATCGAACCGCGCGCCCGGCCCGATGGGAATGGTGTTGCGGATCGGTGTGAAAGCTTCACAGGCCTGGCCGTCGATGCCGATGACGAACGGCGTTGTGTTCTCAAAAATAATCCCGGCCATGCGCGCATTGCAGGCATTGAGCAGCCGCAGCCGCACCCGCGCTCCCGGCGCGAACGTCATCGCTTCCGGCAGCGGCTTCGAATTAACGCTGGGCAGGGCCCCGACGCGCCCCTCGCCGGCGCAATCCGCGGGGCTTAGAAAATCCGGCGTGATCGCGCCCTTCTCATCAAGGCGCCAGTCGTCGAGAACCAGAACGACATCGTGATCGATGGCGGGCGGCTCCAGCTCATCAACGATCAGCACGCCGTAGAGGCCGCGCCCCTTTTGTTCGGCGGCGAAGGGCCACGCGCTGGCGCGGTACCAAAACAGCCCGGCGTCCGGGGGCGTGAAGCGGATATCCCGCATTCCCCCCGGCGCCAGAGCCGGGCCGGCAAGCCCGTCCGCTCCGTCAAGGGCGTTGGGAAGCGCGACACCCTGCCAGTGCAAAGCCAGCGGCTGCGTCAGGGAGTTGACCAGCCGCAAGCGCAGTTCCCCGCCTTTCCGAACGCGTAACAGCGGGCCGGGAACTGCCGCGTTGAACGCCCAGACCGGTGTCGGCGCGGCGGGTTCGGGGAGCAGGCGCAGCAAACCTCCCCGCGCTTCAAGCGTGAGCGTCGGGCTCTCCGCCGGCTGGGCGCGGGCGGCGGCGGGCAGGAGCAAAGCGCTGGCGATAATCCCGCGCCGGGTAAAAAGACCGCCTTCGACATGCATGGAATCGCTGCCCCGTTATGCGGGCCTTATAGGGGTTGGAGACGGCGGCCGCGAGAGGCGCGCCGCACGCATTTACGGCGGTGCGCCCGGCGTTTAGACTGCGCTCCGCCGTGGCCCGGCAAACGGATTCAAGGGGGCATGCCGATGTTGACCGCCAAAAGGCTCCGCGCCCCGCCGGAATCCGGCATCCGTCTATTGGGTTTTGACACCGGCGGCGCCGGCGGGGCGGGGAGGCTGTGACGGGCGCGCCGGCCTTGGATATCGATAATTTCGATCTGCGCGGCCTGCCGCCGGAATTCTACGCGGATCCCTATCCGCTTTTCCGCCGTCTGCGGGAGCAATCGCCGGTGCGGCTGATGCCCGACGGCTCGTATTTTTTGACCCGTTACCGCGATCTCGATGCCGTTTACCGCGACACCGCGAAATACAGCTCGGATAAGAAAGCTGAGTTCCTTCCCAAATACGGCGATTCCCCGCTCTACGAGCATCACACCACCAGCCTCGTCTTCAACGATCCGCCGCTGCACACGCGTGTTCGCCGGCTGATCGCGGGGGCGCTGACGCCGCGCGCCATCGAGGACATGCAGCCGGCGATCGTCACGCTTGTCGATGGCTTGCTTGATGATCTCGCGGCGCGCGGCGAAGCCGATATCATCGCTCATTTTGCCTCCGCGATTCCCGTTGAAGTCATCGGCAATCTGCTGGACGTTCCCCGCAGCGAGCGCGGGCCTTTGCGCGAATGGTCGCTGGCGATACTCGGCGGGCTTGAGCCGGCGCTGACGCCCGCGCAAACGGCGCGCGGCAACGCGGCGGTGACGGAGTTTCTGGAGTATCTCGAAGGGCTTACGGCGCGCCGGCGCGCGCGGCCCGGCGATCCCTCGCGCGACGTGCTGACGCGCCTCATCTCCGGCGAGGCGGACGGCGAGCGGCTGACCGCCAAAGAGCTGATGCACAATTGCATTTTTCTGCTCAACGCCGGCCACGAGACGACCACCAATCTCATCGGCAACGGCATTGAGCTGCTGCATCGCTACCCCGGCGAGCGCCGGCGGCTGATCGAGGAGCCCGCGATGATCAAAACCGCGGTGGAGGAGGTCCTGCGATTCGAAAGCTCCAACCAGATCGGCAACCGCATCGCCGCGGCGCCTGTTGAGCTTGGAGGCGTCGCCATGTCGCAGGGCACGCGCATCACGCTTTGCATCGCCGCCGCCAACCGCGACCCCGGGCGGTTCGACGATGCTGAAAGCCTCGACATTGCGCGCAGCCCCAACCGCCACCTTGCTTTTGGCGCCGGCGCGCATGTCTGCGCCGGCATAAGCCTGGCGCGGCTAGAGGGGCAGATCGCGCTGGGGCGCTTCATCCGGCGGTTTCCGCGCTTTGAGATATTGCCCGGCGCCCGCCGCGCTCAGCGCGCGCGGTTTCGCGGTTTCGAGATATTGCCGGCGCGGCTGAATTGAAGCTGGGTCAGTTCCAGTCCGAGCGCTCTTTAAAAAACCGCAGCATCTCGCCGCTGGCGTCCGGCCCGCGCGGATCGGTGTATGATCCCGCCGCGCCGCCGCCGGACCAGGCGTGGCCCGCGCCGTGCAGCAGCCAATGCTCGCCGCCTGAATAATTCGTGCGGGTCCACGCCGCGCCGCCGGCGGATTGGCCCCGCGTCACGCCGCCCGGCGCGCCGGCGCGGGCGATCACCTGTTCGCCGTTGCGCGGATGCACGGTCTTGTCGCGGTCGCCGTGAAAAACGATCAGCGGCGCGCCGGCGCGGGAAGCCGCGCGGGCCGGCGCTTTCGCGGCGCCGCTCATCGCGGCAAAAGCGGAGGGCATGTCTTTCGCGGCGCCGGCGGCAAGCCCTGAATGGACGCCCGCGGCGGCATAGAGATCGCTGTATTCGCCCGCAAGGATGGCCGCCATCGCCCCGCCGGCTGACAGGCCCGCCACAAAAACGCGCGCCGGATCGATGGAAAATTCCGCCACGAGCGCGCGCGTCATCCCCGCGATCAGCGCGGGTTCGCCGGCATCGCGCCGCTGGTGCCCGGCCTCAAACCAGTTCCAGCAGCCCTGCGCATTGGCGCCCGTGGATTGCGCGGGATAGGCGACGAGGAACCCTTCCGCTTCCGCCAATTCGTTCATGCGAGTGCCGGCCGCGAAATCCTCCGGCGACTGCGTGCAGCCGTGCAGCATGACGATAAGCGCCGCGCCGCGCCTGCGCGAGGCGGGGATATAGAGCTTATAGCCGAGCCGCCCCGCCGCGCCCGCGAAAGAACGGGTTTCAAACAATGCGCCTTCGGGCACCGTGACCTTCGGCGCGCGGGCCGCCCTGCGCACCCGAAATGCCGGCGGAGGCTGTGGCGCCGCCGCCGCGTGCGGCGCGCCGCCGGCCAGCAGCGCCATGGCCTCCTCCAGCCGCCCTTCGCAGGTCAGCCGCGTGACTTCGGCCATGTCTATTTCAAGCGTCGTTTGCATCAGGGTTTCCTGGCGCCGCGCGGCGGCGTGTTGAGCGGAGGGGAAGCGGCGTTTCAGGCCATGCGGTCGGCCAGAGCCGCTTTG
>JANYFM010000043.1 GCA_025362655.1 Hyphomicrobiales bacterium
CACCGTGACGATGGCGCCCGCCAGCGAGGGCAGCCGGTACAGGAATATCTTTTGCCGCGCCTCCGGAATGCCCAGCGTTTCCGCGAGGCTCACGACCCCCGCCTGCATCCAATAAATGCCTACAGGTTTCTTGTTGCGCGCCTCGTCCTGAAAGCGGATGGCAACGGCGTCTCCGCTCTCCAGCATCTGTTTCGAGGCTTGAGCGAAACGCGGCTCGTCGCGGTCCATCGGCTGGAGCGTGAAAAAACCGGGCAGGAACAACGCGAGGCAGGCGAAAATCAGGCATAAGGCGGCGCGGCCGTGTGACAGCCGCCAAGCGCTGGTCATCCCCGGGATTTCCATTGTTGTCATGCGGATTTCGGCGGCGAGCGGGGCGCGGGTGCGGCAAGGCAGCGTGAACGGCCTTCTAAGCCGATGCGGTTTTCGCGGCAAGGCGGGCCGAAGGCCCCAAAGCCCCGCGCCCGGTCACGGCTTGGCAACCTTCCTGTGCCACCCCTTGAGTTTGCCAGCCCTTTGGATTGTCGATGCGGATCATTATCATCGCGGATTATGCGATCCCCGAGGGCGGCGCGCCCCAGGTCGCCATCGCCTCCGCCATCGCATTGGCGGCGCTGGGCCATGACGTGACGTATGTCCACGGCGTTGGATCAGCAGGCGATCCCGGCCTCGAGGGCCATCCCAACATCACGCGCATCGGGCTCGGCGGCGCGGATATTTGGAGCAAGAACGCATTCGCGGCGGCAAAAGACGGCATCTGGAACCGCGAGCCCTTGGCAAAACTGGCAAAGCTGCTGGCCGATCACGCCGGGCAAAACGCTATCGTCCACGTCCACCAATGGACCAAATATTTCTCGCCGAGCCTGTTTTCCGTTATCCGCCGGTCCGGCTTGCCGCTGGCGGTCTCCCTGCATGATTACTTCCTCGTCTGCCCGACCGGGCTGATGTACCGTTTCGACAGGCAGGAGCCCTGCGCGTTGACGCCTATGTCGGGCCAATGCCTCGCAGCGCCCTGCGATCCCCGCTCATACCTCCATAAGGGCGTGCGCGTGCTGCGCGCCGCGGCGCTCAACCGGGCGCTTAAGGGTTTTGCCTGTTCAGCGATTCATGTGTCGCCGGTCAGCCGCCAAACCATCGGCCATTGGCTGCCGGCGGCGGTTCGTCAGTTCACTCTGGAGAACCCGGTGGAATGCCAAGACAAAGGCATGCGCTCGCCCGGCCCGAACCTCAAGGTCACCTATTGCGGACGCCTGACGCCTGAAAAAGGCGCCGATCTCGTGGCGCTCGCCGCCCGGGACGCGGGATTGCCCAGCCTGTTCATCGGCGAGGGTCCGCTGCGCGAAAAAATCCTCGCCATTGACCCTTCAGCGGAAATCACGGGATGGCTCGACAAGACGCAAGCGCGCGCGCGCATCGAGCGCGACGCGCTCGCCATCGCCGCGCCCTCGCGCTGGCCTGAAACCGGGCCGCTGGTTGTCGCCGAGGCCATGTCCTGCGGCGTGCCGGCGGTGGTTTCCAATCGCGCCGGCGCCGCCGGGCGTGTCACGCATGGCGTTGACGGTCTGGTTTGCGAGCCGGATGCCGGCGCTCTTGCCGCGGGTTTCCGCACGCTGGCCGGCGGCGACACGGCGGCGCGGCTCGGCGCCGGCGCCTATGCCAGCTTCTGGCGCCATCCGCCGGCGCCGGCGGCGCATGCGGCGGGACTTGTGGCGATTTACGAGGAGACCATCGGCTGAGGGCGGGTCTGCCCGGCGGAGCCTGTATCGGCTCCACCGCAAGGCGGAGCGCATCGCGCCTACACCGCCATCCCGAAAAACCGCGGCAGCCACAGCACGACGTCCGGCAGCAGCGTCGCCGCCATCAGCACGCAAAGCAGCGTCAGGATGAACGGCGGCACTTCGCGGAAAATCGCGCCGATGGGCGTGCCCGTCAGGCCGCTGACGACATACAGCAGCAGTCCGTGCGGCGGCAGCGCCAGCCCCGCCATCATGTTGAGCATCACCACGACGCCGAAATGCACGAGATTGACGCCGAGCCCGGAAGCGACCGGCACAAGCAGCGGCACAATGACAAGCAATATCGTGATCTCATCAATCGCCACCGCCAGCGCCAGCAGCAGCGCGTTGACGCAGAGCAGAAATGCCGTCGGCGAAAGGCTCCACGCGATCAGCGTGTCGCGCAATGCCTGCGGCACGTTTTCGTTGGCGACCGCATAGTTGAACACAAAAGCGCCGGACATGATGAGCCCGATGGCCGCCGTCTGGCGCACCGTGTCGGAGAGCGCATCGTTGAGCCGGCGCCAGCCGACGCCGCGGTAAACGATAAGCGCTAAAAACAGCGCGTAAGCCGCCGCGATGGCCGCCGCCTCCGTCGGCGTCGCCACGCCCGAATATATGATTCCCAGCAACAGGCCAGGCAGCGCCAGCGGCGGCAGCGCGCGCAGAAATATCGGCCCGATGGCGCGCCACGCCGGCGGCGCCTCGGCGGGAAAATTCCGCGCGCGCGCGATAACGGCAATCGCCAGCATCAGCGCGAGAGCGCTGGCGAGCGCCGGGACGACACCGGCCAGAAACAGCGCGCCGACCGACACATTGGCGATCAGCGCGTAAAAAATCATCGGTATCGACGGGGGCACAAGCGGACCCAGCGTCGCCGCGGCCGCCGAGGTGGCGGCGGCAAATCCCGGGGGATAGCGCGCATCGCGGGTCATCATGCGCGCCACGATGAGGCCGGGGCCGGCGGCATCCGCCACGGCGCTGCCGCTCATGCCCGAGAACACGAGATTGGCGAGAATGTTGACATGCGCGAGACCGCCGCGGAAACGCCCCACCAGCGCCTGCGCCAGCGCCAGCAGCCGCTCCAGCACGCCGCTGGCATTCATCAGATTGGCGACGAAAATGAACAGCGGAATCGCGAGCAGCAGATAGTTGTTGTAGAGGCCGTTCATCGTCTGATCGACGACGAGGCCGGGGTCCTGTTTGGTCGCGGCGAGATAGGCAAAACCCGCCGCCAGCATGGCAAGGCCCATCGGCGCTCCCAGCACCGCGCCGGCGAGAAACACCGCCGCCAAAACCCATAGTCCAAATGTCACCGGGAAACCCCGCGCATCAGAGACGGTCCCGCCAGCCAGGGCGCGCCATGGACACCAGAGCGAGCGCCATGCGCGCGAGACTCGCAATAAGGAAAATCCCGAAGCAGGAATAAACAAAATCCAGCCGCCATAGCAGAACCGGGGTGCGCTCGCGCCAGAGAAAAGCGATGTAATCGAGAGCGCTGGGCGCCGACCAAAGGAAAATCCCACCGAGCAACAGCGAGCGCGCCGCGACAGCCGCCCGCCGTCCGCCCGGCGGCAGATTGCGCTCGACGAGATCAAAGCAAATCTGCCGGCGCTCGCTTAGTAAAAAGGAGTTGGCGGTGAAGATGATCCAGATGAACAGCACGACCGTCAATTCATCCGCCCAGGCGACAGCGCCGCCCAGCGTGTAACGCACGATGATTTTATAAATAAAAGTGACGAACACCAGCGCGAACATCACGTTGCAAACGGCATCAACGAGGCCCCTGGCGCGCGCGGCCATGCCCGCCGCCGCCGCGCCGCCGAAGAGGTCGGCGCTCACGGCGTTTCAACAACGCGTTTCAGCATCGCGGCATCCCAGGCTTTGGCAAAATCGGCTTCCGCGTAGGCTTTGTCAGCCAGCGCGCGGAACGGTGCGAGGTCGATTTTATCGACCGCCAGCCCCTTGCCCCGCAGGCCGTCCGCGACCTCGGTCTCATCTTTCAGGCGCGCTTCATCGTTTTCCTTGGCGGCCGCCGCGGCGCTATCACCGACAGCTTTCTTCTGTTCGGCGGAGAGCTTGTCCCAAAAGGGTTTGGCAATCGCGAAAAAAACCGGCTGCACCATATGCGAGGTCAGCACCACCTGCTGCGTCACCTCGTGAAATTTTGCCGCGTTGAGAATCGACAGCGGATTTTCCTGGCCGTCGATGGCGCCGGTCTTCAGCGCCAGGTAAATTTCCGGCATGCCCATCGGCAGCGGG
>JANYFM010000374.1 GCA_025362655.1 Hyphomicrobiales bacterium
CCGGCTGTGGATTCGCGACACCTTGGACGCTCTCGATGGCCAGTTGCGCGCGCTCCAGCAGGCGCTCGCTGACAAGGCGCTTGTCCACGCCGGCACGATCATGCCGGGATTCACCCATTTGCAGCCGGCGCAGCCCGTCACCTTCGGCCACCATCTGCTAGCCTATGTGGAAATGCTGGCGCGCGACCGCGGCCGTTTTGCCGATGCGCGCAAACGCATGAACGAATGCCCGCTCGGAGCGGCGGCGCTGGCGGGAACTTCTTTCCCGATCAACCGGGACCAAACCGCCAAATCCCTCGGGTTTGACCGGCCCACGGCCAATTCGCTCGACAGCGTCTCAGACCGCGATTTCGCGCTTGAGACCCTTTCCGCGGCATCGATCTGCGCGGTGCATCTCTCCCGTTTCGCCGAAGAAATCGTGTTCTGGGTGACGCCGCAGTTCGGATTCGCCGCGCTTTCCGACCGTTTCACCACGGGCTCCTCGATCATGCCGCAAAAGCGCAACCCGGACGCCGCCGAACTGGTGCGCGGCAAAAGCGGCCGCATCATTGGCGCGCTTACCGGGCTGCTGGTGGTGATGAAGGGGCTGCCGCTGACCTATTCCAAGGATATGCAGGAGGACAAGGAGGGCGCTTTTGACTCGTTCCAGTCGCTGTCGCTTTGCCTTGCGGCGATGACCGGCATGGTGCGGGATATCGAGCCCGATGTGAAGCGCATGAAAATCGCGGCCGGCGCCGGCTATTCCACCGCGACCGATCTGGCGGACTGGCTGGTGCGCAGCCTCGGCCTGCCGTTCCGCGAGGCGCACCACATCACAGGCTCCCTGGTGAAACTTGCCTCATCCCGCCGCATCGGGCTCGAAAAACTGACCCTTGCGGACATGCATTCGATCGAGCCGCGCATCACCTCCGAAGTGTTCGACGTGCTTGGCGTCGAAAAATCTGTGAAGAGCCGCACATCCTACGGCGGCGCCGCGCCGGTGAATGTGCGCGCGCAGGCAAAGCGCTGGCTCGGCAAGCTGGCCAGGGAGACGCCGCCATGAGGTTTGGATGCCTGCCCGCCATCATCGCGGCCGCATTTTTCAACGCCCCCGCGCAGGCGCAGACCTATCCGTCACGCACGGTCACGCTGGTCGTCGCTTATGCTCCCGGCGGCACCGGCGATATCGTCGCGCGCCTGCTGGCCGGGCCTATGGCGCATGCGCTGGGACAGAGCGTGATCGTTGAGAACCGCCCGGGAGCCAGCGGCGGCATCGGCGCCAAAAGCGTGGCGGGCGCGGCGCCGGACGGGCATACGCTGCTGATCGGCCAGACGGCGGAAATATCGATCAATCAGCATCGCAACAAAAACCTGAACTACGATCCGGACAGGGACCTGCTGCCCATCGCGCTGGCGGCAAACGTGCCGCTGGCCCTCGCGGTGCCCTCGAAGGCGCCCTATTCCGCGATGCCGGATTTTCTCAAAGCCATGGCGGCCAACAGCAAGGCTCTGTCCTATGCATCCTCGGGCACGGGCACGCCCAGCCATTTCGCCGGCGAGTTTTTAAAATTGAAAACAAAGGCGGATTTCGTCCACGTGCCTTATAACGGCGCGGGTCCCGCGATGAACGAACTGCTGGGCGCCCACGTGGATGCTTATTTTCCGGGGCTGCCGGCGGCGGTTCCTCAAATGCAGGCGGGCGGCATCAAAGTGCTCGCGGTTTCCACCGCGCGCCGTTCCGCTCTCGCGCCTGATTTGCCCACGGTCGCCGAAAGCGCGGGCATCGCGGATTTCGATTTCTCGCTGTGGTCCGGATTTTTCGCGCCCCGGGGCACGCCGCAAGGGATTATTGAAAGGCTCAACCGGGAGATCAATCTCATCCTGCGCGATCCCGATATGCGCGGGCGCCTGATGGGGCTTGGCGCGGAGGTGACGGAAACCACAGCGCTGGAATTTGCCGCCTTCACACGGCGGGAGAGCGGCAAGTACCGCGCGCTCGTCGAGGCGGCCGGCATCAAAGAGGAATGAGCGGGGTCAATCGCTTTCCAACATGGCTTTCTCGATGCGCGGATCGGGAGCCAGCCAGATGACGGCAACGGCGACAAAGCCGGCGCAAGCCATCAGCGGGTGCACGAAAGCCAGGCCCAGCGACACGCAATAAATCAACAGCGATATTTTGCCTTTTTTATCGCGCCCCACCGCCATGGCGAGGGTCGAATTCCTGCCGTTTGCCGCGATCAGCGCGTAAAGCAGGATGGTGTAGGCGACAGCGCAGCCTATCAGCACCGCGCTGTAAGCGACGACCGGCCACTGTGCGAAATGGTTTTCGCCCATCCAGCCGGTGACAAAGGGGATCAGCGACAGCCAGAACAGCAGATGCAGATTGGCCCAGAGCACGCCGCCGCTGACGTTCTTGACCGCCTGGAATGTGTGGTGATGGTTGTTCCAGTAAATGCCGACGAAAATAAAACTCAGGATGTAGCTCAGGATCACCGGCCAGAGCGCCAGCAGCGCCGCCGGCGTCGGGGCGTGCGGGACTTTCAGCTCCAATACCATGATCGTGATGATGATCGCGATCACGCCGTCGCTGAAAGCTTCAAGACGGCCTTTTTCCATTACGCCTTCCCCGCCTTCATTTGCCCCGGTTTGCCACGAGGTCATCGACAACGGAGGGGTCCGCGAGGGTGGATGTGTCGCCCAGCGCCCCGAGCTCGTTCTCGGCAATTTTGCGCAGGATGCGGCGCATGATCTTGCCCGAGCGCGTTTTTGGCAGGCCCGGCGCGAATTGCAGCACATCCGGCGAGGCGATGGGGCCGATCTCTTTGCGCACATGCGCGACAAGCTCTTTGCGCAGCGCGTCAGAGGGCTGCACTCCGCTCATCAGAGTCACATAGGCCCAGATGCCCTGGCCCTTGATGTCATGGGGATAGCCGACGACGGCGGATTCGCTTACCTTCTCATGCGAGACGAGCGCGCTTTCAACCTCCGCCGTGCCCATGCGGTGGCCGGAAACGTTGATCACATCGTCGACGCGGCCGGTGATCCAGTAGTAGCCGTCGGCGTCGCGGCGGCAGCCGTCGCCGGTGAAATATTTTCCCGGATAAGTCGAGAAATAGGTCTGCTGGAAACGCTCGTGGTCTCCAAACACCGTGCGCATCTGACCCGGCCAGGACCGCGAAATGCACAAATTGCCTTCTGTGGCGCCATCGAGAACCTTGCCCTCGGCATCGACAATTTCCGGCACGACGCCGAAAAAGGGCCGCGTCGCCGAACCAGGCTTCAGCGCGGTGGCGCCCGGAAGCGGCGTGATCAAAACGCCGCCGGTCTCCGTCTGCCACCATGTGTCAACGATGGGGCAGCGGCCGCCGCCGACGGTGTGATAATACCATTCCCACGCTTCCGGGTTGATCGGCTCGCCGACCGATCCCAACAGGCGCAGCGAAGCGCGGCTGGTGCGGCGCACGGGCTCATCGCCCTTCTGCATCAGCGCGCGGATCGCGGTCGGCGCGGTGTAGAATATATTGACCTTGTGCTTATCGACGACTTCCCAAAAGCGGGATTCATCGGGATAATTGGGAATGCCCTCGAACATCAGCGTCGTCGCGCCATTGGCGAGCGGGCCATAGACGATATAGCTGTGGCCGGTCACCCAGCCGACATCGGCGGTGCACCAATAAATGTCTCCATCGTGATAATCGAAGACATATTGATGCGTCATCGCGGCATAAACGAGATAACCCCCGGTCGTGTGCAGCACGCCTTTGGGCGCGCCGGTCGAGCCCGATGTGTAGAGGATGAACAGCGGATCCTCCGCGTTCATTTCCTCGGGCCTGCATTCGGCGGCGGCTTTTGCGGTTTCCTCGTGATACCAATAGTCGCGTCCGTCCTGCATATGCACGGCGCCGCCGGTGCGGCGCACGACAATCTGCGAGGTGACAACGCCCGCCGCCTTTTTCAGCGCCGCGTCACAATTGGCTTTCAAGGGCACTTTCTTGCCGCCGCGCAGGCCCTCGTCGGCAGTGATGACCACTTTGGAATTGCACCCGGATATGCGGCCCGCCAATGCGTCCGGCGAGAACCCGCCGAAGACGATGGAATGCACCGCGCCGATGCGGGCGCAAGCGAGCATCGCCACGGCCGCCTCGGGTATCATCGGCAGATAGAGGGTGACGGAATCGCCCTTTTTGACGCCGTGCGCTTTCAGCACATTGGCGAAGCGGCAGACCTCGTCGTGAAGCTCGCGGTAGGTGATGTGTTTTGAATCTTTGGGGTCGTCGCCCTCCCAGATGATCGCTGTTTGGCCGCCGCGTTTGGCCAAATGCCTGTCCACGCAATTCATGGACACGTTGGTGGTGCCGTCCTCGTACCATTTTATCGAAACATCCGGAGGCCCGAACGTGACATTTTGAACCTTCGTATAGGGCTTGATCCAGTCAATGCGTTTGCCGTGCTCGCCCCAGAAGCCGTCGGGGTCTTTGATGGAGCGCTCGTAAAGGGCGCGGTAGCCGGCATCATCCACGAACGCGCGCTTCGCCCAGGCATCGGTGACTGGATAGGTTTTCCCGGACATTGTTTCCTCCTGTGAGCGCGGCGGGCGCGTTGATCCCTATTTCCGCATTATGCGACGGGGGCGCCGGGCTCCACAAGGCGAACCGCGTCAAACTTTGGTTGGCATTGTCCAATGAGCGGCGCGCCAAATTAAATGTCACGGACCCAGGATTTGCGTTAGCATGGGGAAAATCCAAGGGAGGGCAACATGAAATTTGCATTGCAAACCGCCGCAGTCCTGCTGGCATCGGCGATTTCAGGGCAGGCGCTGTCACAAACAGCGAGCCAAGGCTTCGGCCCCGCCGGCGCGCTCAATCCGGCGGCTCTGCTGTTTTTGACGCCGGACCAGATCAAATGGTCGTCGCCCCTCAACGGGCCGAACGCCTCGGCGGTCATCGCGGGCGATCCGACGAAGCCTGGTTTTTATGCGCAATTGACGAAATGGAAGGCCGGCAACAATTTCAGCCGCCCGCATTTTCATCCCAATGACCGGTATATCACCGTGCTCCAGGGAACGTGGTGGGTCGGCACGGGGACTAAATACGATCCCGCCAGCACGCTGCCGATGAAAGCCGGCTCCGTCATCACCCATTTCGGCAAGCAAGTGCATTACGACGGCGCCAAGGACGAGGACGCGATCCTGCTGATTGTCGGCGAGGGGCCGGCGACCAACACGCCGGCGGAGGAGAAATAACGAGGGGGGCTTACTGGCAGCCCTTGTTGATTTTATCCAGCGCCGGGAGCAATCCCGCCAGCGTGTAGGAGTCCGTCGTCACATTGCCCTTTTTTGATATGGCTTTGACGACGAGCCGCTGGCCCTTGCGCAAGGCTTCAATAAACTGGCCCTCCTCCGCGGCGTTCTTCACCCAGAGATTGGCGCCTTTGGCGACCATTTCGAAACTGGCCGCGCCGATTTCCGCCTTTGGCGAGGAATCCGGTTTGACGTCGAACCCCATGACAATCGAGACTTCGTTTTTGACGCCTTCCCCGGGCCGGTTGGAAATGAAGACATAGCCGGGGTCGCGCTTGAGGCTCGCGGGCAGCCGCTCTCTCGGTTTTCCAAGGGCATAGCAGGTCTTCGCTTTGCCGGATGCCGCGCTATAGGCGCTCCACTCCCCGAAAGCCTCCAGCAGGCTGGGCCCGCCGGGCGCTACTGAGGATTTGGCGGCCGGCGCGACAGGTTTCTTGGCAGCGAGCGCCAGCGACCGCTCCGGAGCGAGAGCGGCGGTTAGGATAGCGATGGCCATAAAAGGCAGCGCGCGCCGTTTCGGCCAAAATTGAAAATCGCGAATCATGAGATTGTCCATGCTCCCTGTGCGGATAGTCGGCCGAACTGCTGCGCCGCGCAACGATATAAAATCACGATCCAGGCGAAATTCGGACTTCGCCGCGCGCAGGCCGGTTCCCGCGCGGTCTTGCGCCGTTGTCCGCCGCGCACTAACTAAAGCACTCTCCGTCGCTGGCCGGCGGCTTTTACCGGAGGCACCCATGTCCAATATTGCAGCGCGGTTTCGGTCATTTTTTGCGGTTTTAGCCCTGAGCGCCGCGCTGGCGGGATGCGGTTACAACAACATTCCAACTCTCGAAGAGAGCGCGAAAGCCAAATGGGCGGACGTGCAAAATAATTACCAGCGCCGCGCCGATCTCATCCCCAATCTTGTCGCGACAGTGCAGGGCTACGCCAAGCAGGAGGCCGATGTGCTGAAAGGCGTCACCGAAGCGCGCGCCAAGGCAACCTCAATCCGCATCGACGCCTCGCAGCTCACCGACCCGGAAAAGCTCAAACAATTCACCGATGCGCAGAACCAGCTCTCCGGGGCGCTCGGGCGGCTTATCGCTGTCAGTGAAAATTATCCTGATTTGAAATCGAACCAGAATTTCCTCGCCCTGCAATCGCAGCTGGAAGGCACCGAAAACCGGATTGTGGTGGCGCGCCGCGATTACATCGAATCAGTTCGCGCTTTTAATACGGAATTGAAAACATTTCCAGGCGTGCTCTGGGCCTCTACCTTTTTCCGCTCCAGCAAACCGATGGCGGAATTTGCCGCGAACGAAGGCGCCCAGACACCGCCGCAGGTGAAATTCTGAGCGCCCGAAGGGCCGGCCCGTGATCAGCCCCGCCGCGAAAGCAATCACGCGGTTGCGGCAGGCCGCCGCGGTTCTCCTGACGGGGCTTTTGTGTCTGGCGGCATCCGCGCAGACGTTTCCCGCGCTCAGCGGGCGCGTCGTTGATGAAGCTGGGATTATCCCCGCCGCAACCCACGCTTTGCTGGATGGGAAGCTGCAAGCGCTGGAGGATAAATCCGGCATTCAGCTTGTCGTCGCCGCGGTGAAATCGCTCGGCGGGCAGGAGATCGAGCCTTACGCCAATCAGTTGTTCCGAGCCTGGAAGATCGGCGAGGCGAAGAAAAACAACGGCGTTTTGCTGATCGTCGCGCCCAATGAGCGCAAGGTCCGCATTGAGGCGGGCTACGGGCTTGAAGGCACGCTGACCGACGCTCTTTCGAAAATCGTTATCTCCAACGCCATCGCGCCGCGTTTCAAGGCCGGCGATTTCGGCGGCGGCATTGAGCGCGGCGTTGATGACATCATAACCATTTTGACGACGGATTCGGCGGAGTGGCAGCCGCGCCCGCAAGTGCGCGTCGATCAGCCGCAAATCGACAATTGGACGCCCATTTTGGTTTTTCTGTTGATTTTATTCGTGTTCTGGCTCCAAGCCCGGAACGGCGGCCGGGGCGCTGGGCGCGGCGGTCCCCTTATCTTTCTACCCTCCATCGGCTCTTCCTGGGGCGGCGGCGGCGGTTTCTCCGGGGGTGGAGGCTTTTCCGGCGGCGGCGGATCGTCGGGCGGCGGCGGCGCCTCGGGGGGATGGTGATGCATATTTCGCGTGAGGACCAGGCGCGCATATCAGCCGCCATCCATGCCGCCGAGCAAAAGACCTCCGGCGAAATCGTCTGCGTTCTCGCCCGAGCCTCCTCCGATTACGCCGCGTTGCCGGTGATCTGGGCGGCGCTTATCGCGCTGAGCGTTCCATGGCCGCTGATCGCTTTCACGCGCTTGCCTGTGCAGCATATTTTCATCGCGCAGCTGGTTTTGTTCGCGGCGGCGCTGCTGATCCTTTCACTCGGCAATATCCGCGTGGCGCTGGCCCCGCGCGCGGTGAGGCGGGTCAATGCCCATCGCGCCGCCATGGAACAGTTTGTGATACGCGGCATCACCCGCACCAAAGCGCGCACGGGGGTGCTGATTTTCGTGTCCTTGGCCGAATGCTATGCCCGCATCGTCGCGGACGAGGCCATCGACTCCAAGGTCAAGCACGCGGATTGGCAGGGTGCCGTGGACGCCCTGACCGCGCAATTTGGCGATGAACGGCTGGCCGACGGTTTTATCGCGGCCATCGAACGCTGCGGCGCGGTTCTGGCGGAACATTTTCCAGCGGACGCGGCTGCGGTGAATGAACTGCCGGACCGGCTTTTCCTGATCTAAAGCTTCTCAGAGGCCGCCGCCCTTGGCCGCCGCGAGAATCGCGCCCGGCTTGCCGCCGGCACTGGCCTGAAGCATCAGCACGTAGCCATCGCTGTCGGGGCCTTTAAGATCGCTTTTGGCTATCTCATAGCTGGCAGCGGCGCCGGACCAATCGCCGATCTTCCGAGTTGAGCGGACAATATTTGTATACGTGACAGAATGCCCGGAATTCTCGCCCCGGCCGATGGCGACCGCGCGGGATTTCGTCACCTGAAACAGCCAAAGCGCGCCCCATTTGGCCGAGCCCGCCGCCGCGCCGCCGGCCCTGACGACGAGCTTATCGCCATCGTCTCCAACGCTCATCGGCACTTTCAGCGCGCCCTTCTCGCCGAAAGACAGGGCGCGAGCCGTCGAAACTTCGGTGCGGTCGCTGCCAACCGCGTGCATCAGGCCGTTTATGACAGCCTGCGGCGTATAAACATGATTATCGCCCCGCGCCGCCGCATAGGCTTTCTGCCGGGCGGTGTTAGCCGGGGAGGCGAACGTATCTTTCCAGCCGATATAATCCCAATAATCGACCGGCAGGCTCAAGGCGATGACGCCGGGCTCCTGCGCCAGCTTGGACAGCAAAGCATCCGCCGGCGGACAGGACGAGCAGCCCTGGCTGGTAAACAACTCGACGACGGCGGGATTATCCGCCGCCGCGGCGACGCCGGCGGCGCCCACCAACAAGACGAGGCAGGAAACAGCGGCCTTTATCGCCGGGGGAAGCTTCATAATGGAAAAACTTTCGATCATTCAACGCGCGTGAACCTCTTCTTGGTCCAAACGCCGCGCAAATGCGAGTCACGTTGAAGTGACGGGCGGGTGCTACAGCCGGGATGCCCTGTTGTCAGCGCCCGCCGCGAAGAGATTCGAGCACCCGCGAGCCCGCCCGCCCGTCCCGCCGCATTCCCGATTTGCTCTGATAATCGGAGATGGCGGCGCGGGATTTCTCGCCGATAGCGCCGTCGGGCGTGCCGACATCATAGCCCCGCCTCGACAGCAGCGACTGGATTTCCTTGCGTTCGGCGCGCGAGGTGCCCGCGTCATCCGTGGGCCATGGCGTGCGGATCGGCCCGCCGCCGCGCAGCCGATCAGACAGATGCGCAATGGCAAGGCCATAGGCCTCCGATGCGTTGTAGCCGTAAATCGCATCGAAATTGCGGGTCACAAGAAACGCCGGCCCGTCAGCGCCCGCCGGCAGCAGCAGACCGGCGGAGCCTTCGCCGAGACCGCGCCCGTCGAGACGGGAAATGCCCTGCGCCGACCAATAGGACATGGGATGCTTGTTCTTGCGGCCGGAGCCCCCGGAATAACCGGAGGGAAGCTTAACTTCAAAGCCCCAAGGCATGCCGCTGACCCAGCCGCTTTTGCGCAAATGGTTGGCGGTGGAGCCGAGGGCATCCGGGATGGAATCGACGATATCGCGCCGGCCATCGCCATCGAGATCGACCGCAAGACGCAAAAAGCTCGACGGCATGAACTGCGTGTGGCCAAAAGCGCCGGCCCACGAGCCAACCAGCGAAGATGGCTTGATATCGCCGTTTTGGATAATCCTGAGCAGGGCGGCGAATTCGCCGCGGTAAAATGCTTGCCGGCGTCCGATGCAGGAAAGCGTTGCCAGAGATTGCACAAGCGGCATTTTCCCGAAATTCTGACCAAAGTTGGATTCAACGCCCCAGACGGCGGTGATCGTCGCTCTATCAACGCCATAGAGGCTCTCGGCTTTCGCCAGCCATTGCGCCTGCTCGCGCATTTTGGCCTTGCCCTCGGCGACCCGCTCATCATCGACAAGGCCGGAAATGTAATCCCAGACCGGCGTTTTGAATTCCGGCTGCTTATCGAGAAATTCGTAAGCGTTATTGGGCTGAAGGCCCGCCGCATGGGCGTCGAACGTGGCGGCTGAAATCCCCTTGCCGAGCGCATCGCTCCGCAGCCCCGCAAGGCAGGACTGGAAATCCGCCTGCGCGGCGGCGGGCGCTGCCGCGAGGCAGGCGAGGAAGGCCACCAATTTCAGGTTCGAATCGCGCATGGCGGATTCTACCTCAAAAACAGACCGCCGCCCAAACCGCGCTCAGATCCAGGGGCGGGCCGAATTCACTTTCTTTTCGTAACCGGTGATGCCGGTCTCTTTGGTCATGGTCATGCCGATGTCATCGAGGCCGTTGAGCATGCAGTGTTTTCGGAACTGGTCGATCTCGAATTTCACCACGCCCCCGTCAGGCCCCCGGATTTCCTGGGCCTCAAGATCGATGGTCATGGTGGAATTGGAGCCACGCTCCGCGTCGTCCATGAGCTTGGCGAGGTCCTCGGGCGAAACCTTGACCGGCAGCACGCCGTTCTGGAAGCAGTTGTTGTAAAAGATATCGGCAAAGCTCGTGGAGATCACGCAGCGCACGCCGAAATCCAGCAGCGCCCAGGGCGCATGCTCGCGCGACGAGCCGCAACCGAAATTATCCTCGGCGACGATGATTTTGGCCTTGCGGTAGGCCGGCTTGTTGAGAATGAAATCGGGATTCTCCGAGCCGTCATCGCGAAAGCGCATTTCCGAAAACAATCCCGCGCCCAGACCCGTGCGTTTGATCGTTTTGAGATATTGCTTGGGGATGATCATATCCGTGTCGATGTTGCGGATCTTCATCGGCGCGGCGACGCCCGTCAGAGTTGTGAATTTATCCATGGAAACCGCCTCTTTTGCGCCGACAAACCGGCGTCCCGCCCCGACGGCTTCTAGCAAGACTTTGGCGCGGGTGAAAGTCCGCCCGCTCAAACGGCTGCGGGCACCCGCGTCACCTGGTGCGCCTGGAGTTTAGGAAGCACTTCACGCCCGAAACGCCGGACCTGCTCCAGGAACATCTCATAAGGCAGCGCGCCCAGATTGAGGTTCAGCAGAATGCGGTTGGCGCCCATCGCCTCGGCGCGGGAGATCAGCCGCTCCGTCACCTCTTTGGACGAGCCAAAAGCGAGATGCCCGTCCTTTACGCGGGCCTCCACGTCGGGAATATTCATCAGCCGGATTTTCGCCCGGTCGAATTGCGCGAAGGGCTGGTTCTCAGGCCGGATATAGTCAAAAGAAGAGGAGGCGACATAACCCGCCGCGCCCAGCGCCGCATTGGTCTGCTCGCTGCCGTGATGCCACAGCGTCTGCACAAAATAGAGATAGTAATCTCCATATTCGCGCAGCGCGGCGGCGGAGTTCTCGGCGACATAGGCGTCAGTGAAAAGGCACAATTGATTCGATGAAATTTTATGGCCGCTTTCGGCAAGCTTCTTGGAAAAATGGCCGATAATGTCCTGGGTGACGCCGGGATGGCCCATTGTCATGACCGCGCTGAAATTATGCTTGCCCGCCAGCTCAATCGTTTCTTTGCTGCCGGTGAAGGGAATGAAAATCGGCGGATGCGGCTGCTGATAGGGACGCGGCCAGATCGAAATATCCTTGTATTTCCAGAACCGGCCCTCGTATGAGAACACATCCTCGGTCCAAGCCTTGCGCACGATCTCCAGAGCCTCATCGAAACGCGCGCGCGATTCCGACATCGGCACATCATAGACCCGGTATTCGCGCGGCACGCCGCGAGCAAAACCCGGGAGAATGCGCCCCTCCGACATGCAATCCACCATCGCGATCTCCTCGGCGATGCGCAGCGGATTGTGCAGCGGCAAAAGATTGCCGAGCATCAGAAATTCGAGCTTCTTCATTTGCCGCGCCGCCGCCGCCGCCATCATGTTGGGCGAAACCTGAAGGCCGTGCGGCGTCGTGTGATGCTCGTTGAGGCCAACGCCGTCAAAACCCAGCGCGTCCATTTCAGCCCAGATGTCAAAATGCTGGGCGTAGGTTTGCGCGGCGATTTTGGGATCGAAATAGGAGCCGGGCAGCGGGTAGGGAATGGAGCGGCCCGCCTTGAACTCGTCGAAATGCTTCCCGTAAGGGAGCAGATCCATCAAATAAACCTTCATCGGGCATCCGCTAAAACCGCCGCCCGGAGGCGGCGTGAAAAAATGCCGGGTGGCCGGCGGTTTATGGAAGCACCAACCCCGCGCACAGGCGCAAGACAGTACTTTCGTCTATAGATAGCCGGGGCGGTCAGGAGTGGCAACCGGGCGGTCATTTGCGCTTTTCACGCCGCAAAGCGTATCAAGCTGTCAGGGCGGAGCTGCCGTCCGTGCCGCGCCATCCCCTGGAACCTCTCATTCGATGGCCCGAATTACCATAGCGATCCCCGCCCGCAACGAGGCGGCGCTTTTGGCCGGCGCGCTTGAGAATCTGCGCCGCCAGTCATTCTCCGATTTCGAAGCCATCGTCTACGACAACGCCTCGGACGACGATACGCCGCGCGTCGCGAAGGAAATGGCGGCGCGCGACCCGCGTTTTTCCTATGTCCGCAGAAGCGAAAATATCGGCGCCCTGCGTAATTTCCACGAAAGCCTGCTGGCCGCGTCTTCACCGTTTTTTCTATGGCGCGCCTGCGACGATCAATGCGGCGACAATTACCTCGCGGTTCTCGCCGCCCTGCTCGACGCCGACGCTGAAAAAGTCCTCGCTGTCGGCGCCATCGACTCCAGCGATCTCGACGGCGGCAACGCGCGGCGGTTTGATTTCGCCGGCGCGCGCGGCGGGACGCGCGCCGTCCTGCGCGCCCGCGCGGCGATGATTTACGGATTGTTCCGGCGCGAGCCCCTGACGCGGCGCATGAACGACGTCATGAGCGAATACGGCGAGGCCTTCGGCTTCGATTATCTCGTGCTTCTGCCGTTCATCTTCGACGAACAGGTCGCGGCAAGCAATGCCACGACGTTTCGGCAAATCAAGAAACGGCTGAAGCGCCCCGGCGCCGCGCGCCGCGTCCGCGGCCCGGCAGAGCTTGACCGGATGATCAGCCTGCGCCGCCGGTTTTACGCTTGCGCGCGCACGGTGATCGCTGCGCGCGCGCCTTCTTTGCCGGCGCGCATGTTTCACGGCGCGGTGCTTTGGATTTTCACAGGCAAGCGGCTGTTCGGATTCCGCAAGGTTGTGCTTCGAATGCTGACGCGGGGGTGATGTATGGCGTTGCGCGGCTGTTCCGGTTTTAAAACGAGGCTTGGACTTTCCGCCGCTAGACCCGCCGCAGCCAGGCGCCCGGCCAATGGGTGACATTGCCTTTCAAAGTTGACTCATTGAACGGCCATTCGGGCTCGCCGATAACGAAGGCGGGATTTGCAGCGGCAAAATCCGCCGCCGCGCGCGCCGGATTGTCCCGCGCCCAGCCCGGCTTTCCGCGCGGCGCGTCCTCAAGATCGCGCATGATGCCGTCGGTGGCGACGATCCAGGAGCCCCTCGTCACCAACGGCGCATAGGCTGCAAGCTCGCTCAGCACATGCTGATAGGAATGGTCGGAATCGAGCACCACCATGACGCTCTCGCCGGGCTTGCAGAGCCCGCGCGCCTTTTCAACTATATCGGGCGCGGTGGAGGAACCCTCGATCAGCGTGATCAGGTCCGCTAACGGATGCTCTTCAATCCGCTTTCGGTTATGCGGGCGTATGTCGATATCAATTGCAATGACGCGGCCCTTTCCCGTCAAACGGCACAGGCTGGCCGACAAAACAGCGGAGCCGCCATGGGCG
>JANYFM010000386.1 GCA_025362655.1 Hyphomicrobiales bacterium
CGCGGCGTCGGTGAAAACGATGTAGCGTTCGACGGTCGGAAGTTTATCAGCCAGCGCCTCCAGCAGCGGCACGAAGGTCAGATCGGTCATGATAATGCGGTCGGCGGCGTGATTGACGATCCAGGCGATCTGCTCCGGGAAAAGCCGGGGATTGACCGTGTGGTAGACGGCGCCAATGCCGGTGATGCCGTACCAGGCTTCCAGATGGCGCCAGGTGTTCCAAGCCAGCGTGGCGACGCGGTCGCCGTTTTGAATGCCCTCGCGCGCCAGCCGCTGCGCGATTTTCAGCGCGCGCCCGCGCACTTGCCCGTAATTGGTGCGGTGGACCGGCCCCTCAATGGATTTGGAGACGACCTCCCGCGTGCCGAACTGCGATCCCGCGTGGTCAATCAGTTTATGGATCAGAAGCGGCCAGTTCTGCATAAGTCCGAACATCGTCCCCTCCCTCATTTTTCCGCGCATACCGGTCTCACAACATCCTAAATGCCAAATCGGCCGCCGACACGCAATCGCGCCGTGCTTGCGGCGGGCCGGTTGCCGCACTACCGTGCCGGTTGAAGTGATCGGAGGAATATGACTGGGAATCACACTGAGGACTCCAACCGCCTGTGGTTTCGCATGCTGCGTCTGCAAACCCGCATGAACGTGGCGATTTCCGCGCGGCTGAAGACGCTTGGCCTGTCGATCCCGCAAAGCGATGTGCTGACAACTCTTACCGAGCGCGAGGGCCTGTCCCAGCAGGAACTGGCGGCGCGCCTTTATGTCACCAAAGGCAATATTTCCGGACTGATCGACCGTCTTGTCAGCGCCGGTCTCGTGGAGCGCCGCGCCATTGAAACGGACCGGCGCTCGCACGCCATCTATCTGACGGCCAATGGCCGGCGCCTCGCGCTTTTGGCGATCAGCGCGCAGCGGGACTTTGTGGCCGGGACCTTCGGCCGCCTGAGTCCGGAGCAGACCGCCGCTTTCGAGGCGCTGCTGATCGCCAGCCGGGATTTGATGCGGCAAAATAAATCCGCTCCTTCCGCCGCCGGGCCGGGCCCGCGCAAGCGCGCCGCCGCGGGGTAGGGCGGGGGCATTCAAAAATCGCCGGGATCGCCGGTGCAGGGCGCTTTATTAACCGCGATTTAACCAGAACCGCCGAAGTTGACGGGGTGGCATCCGCCGATGCCAGCGTCAGCGTTTCCGGTGTTGCCATGCGTTCTGATATTATGCCGCAATCTCCAGTGATTGAATCCGAGGGGAACGCCCGCGCGCTGCTCGCCCGCCTCTATCGGGAGATGGGTGTTGCGGCTGTCGCGCAGGCCCTGCAAATCGAGGATATGCAAACCCAGCGGCTGCAATCCCCCCGCCGTCCCTGCGTTCATGACATCCCCGCGATATTGCGCGGCGAAGCGAAGGCGGCCTAGAGTCTCCAGAGCTTGCCGCCGCGCAGGCCGGCAAACCGGATGAAACCATGAGCCTCATCACCCGCCGCCGCTTTTGGAAGGGCGCCGGCGCTTTCACCCTGGCGACAGCGGCGCTTGGCGGCTACGCCTTCGGCATCGAGCCGGCGCTCCGGCTGCAGGTGACGCCCTATGAGCTGACCCCGCCCGGCTGGCCCGCCGATCTGCATCTCAAGATCGCCGTCATTGCGGATATTCACGCCTGCGAGCCCTATATGCCGGTGTCGCGCATCCGCAACATTTGCGAGCTGGCCAATTCTTTTCAGCCGGACCTGACCGTGATCCTCGGCGATTTCGCCGGCGGGCATAATTTCGTCACCGCGCCTGTCTATCCTGAACAATGGGCGGAGCCGGTCAGCGGGCTGAAAGCGCCGCTCGGCGTCTACGCGATTCTCGGGAATCACGACTGGTGGCACGGCGCCCTGCCAAAGTTTCGCGCCGACGATGCGGAAAGCGTGCGCCGCGCCCTGTTTCATGCCCGCGTGAAGCTGCTCGAAAACGATGCGGTGAGGCTCAACAAGGACGGCAAGCCCTTCTGGCTGCTGGGCCTCGGCGATCAGATCGCCTACCGCGTCCGCCGCGGCCAGTATAATGGCGCGGATGACCTCGAGGGCACGATGAAGCTGGTCAAAGACGACGCGCCCGCGCTGCTGCTGGCGCACGAGCCCTATGTGTTCGACCGCGTGCCCAACCGCGTCGCGCTGACCTTATGCGGGCATACCCATGGCGGCCAGGTCAATCTGCCGTTTATCGGCGCGCCTTTCGCGCAGAGCCGTTTCGGCAAAAATCACATCTACGGGCACATCGTCGAAACCGGCCGGCATATGATTATTTCGGCGGGGCTGGGCACGTCCATCGCCCCGGTGCGCTTTGGCCGGCCGCCTGAACTCGTTATGTTGACGCTGGGCTCCGCCCCGCAGGGCGTCTTGAACCCCAACGTGTGACGCAAGCCGAATAAAAAAGGCCGGGAACCCGCCCGGCCTTTTTTTTTAAAATGCGTTTTGCGGGCTTACTTCACGATCACCTTTGCGCCGATCTGAATGCGGTTGAACAGGTCAATCGCATCGATATTCGCCATGCGGATGCAGCCCGATGAGACATCGCGGCCGATGGTCTCGGGCTCGTTGGTGCCATGGATGCGGTACAGCGTGTCTTTGTTGTTCTGATACAGATACATGGCGCGCGCGCCGAGCGGATTGTCCGGGCCGCCGGGCAGGCCGCCCGCATCATAAGTCGGCTTTAGATGGGGCCAGCGTTCCAGCATGTCGGCGGGCGGCATCC
>JANYFM010000388.1 GCA_025362655.1 Hyphomicrobiales bacterium
ATGACCGATCTCACCTTTGTGCCGCTGCTGGAGGCGCTGGCGGATAAACTTCCGACCGTCGAACGCTACATCGTTTTCACCGACGCCGCGCACATGCCGGCGACGAAACTGAAAAACGCCGTCGCCTACGAGGATTGGCTGAACGAGTCCGATGGTGATTTCCGCTGGGCGTCGTTCGACGAGAACACCGCCGCCGGGCTTTGCTACACGTCCGGCACCACGGGCAATCCCAAAGGCGTGCTCTACTCGCACCGCTCCAACGTGCTGCACTCGATGTCGCTGTGCAACCCCGACGGCCTCGCGCTGTCAGCGCGCACGACGATCCTGCCGGTCGTGCCGTTGTTCCACGCCAACTCCTGGTCGATCGCCTTTTCCGCGCCGATGATGGGCGCCAAGCTGGTCATGCCGGGAATGAAACTCGACGGCGCCTCGCTATACGAAATGATGGAGACCGAGCAGGTGACCATGGCCGCCGGTGTGCCGACGGTATGGCTGATGCTGCTGCAATATATGGAGAAAGAGAAAAAGCGCCTGTCCACGGTCAAGCGCATGATTGTCGGCGGCTCGGCCTGCCCGCGCGCCATGGTGGTGGCCTTTGAGCGCGACCACGGGCTCGATGTGTTCCATGCCTGGGGCATGACGGAAATGAGCCCGGTGGGGTCTTTTGGCGCGGTCAAAGCCGAATTCGCGCATCTTGAGGGCGACGCGCTCTACGATCTCAAGATGAAACAGGGCTTTGCCATGTTCGGCGTTCAGATGAAGATCACCGACGACGCGGGCAAGCCCCTGCCGTGGGACGGCAAGACCTTCGGCCGGCTGATGGTTTCGGGCTTCGCCGTGACGAAAGCCTATTACGGGCTTGAGGACCAGAAGACCCTTGATGAAGAAGGCTTCTTCGATACCGGCGATGTCGCCACCATCGATGCCCACGGCTATATGCAGATCACCGACCGCTCAAAGGATGTGATCAAATCCGGCGGCGAGTGGATATCCTCGATCGAATTGGAAAACGTCGCGATGGGCCACCCGGACGTCCTCGAAGCGGCGGTCATCGGCGTCGCCCATCCGCGCTGGGACGAGCGGCCGCTGCTGATTGTTGTGCCGAAAGAGGGGCGCGGCGTCGACCGCGATTCGATCCTGAAATTCATGGACGGAAAAATCGCCAAATGGTGGATGCCCGACGATGTCCAGGGCGTGAAGGAAATTCCGCACACTGCGACAGGCAAAATCAACAAGCTGAGGCTGCGCGAGGATTTCAAGGCTTATAAGCTGCCGACGGCATGAGGCGCGGCGGCGCGCGGCGGCGAAGAAGCGCGGGATAAGCGGGGAGCTGCTGTTGTCAGATGAACCCGGCGGGTTCACTCTGGCGCGCAGCCATGGAGCCCGAAATGCCGACGAATCTTCCTGGAGCCCCGCCGAACGCGGCGGGCGGACAGCCGGCTGACAGGGAAATCGCGTTCGCCGGAGGCCGCGGGGATTTCATCCGTTTATGCGTTCGCGGCGCGTTTTTTCAACTGCTGACTTTTGGTTTCTACCGATTCTGGCTGACAACCGACATCCGCCGCCATTTGTGGTCCAACACCTCCATCGGCGGCGAGCCGCTGGAATACACGGGCCGCGCGAAAGAGCTGCTGATAGGCTTTCTCATCGCGCTGGCTATTCTCGTGCCGGTGCAGATCGTCTATTTCCTGATCGGCATTCAGGCGGAGCTTTTGCGGGCTTTCGCCTCGTTTCCTTTATTTTTGTTCTACATCCTGTTCGGCCAATTCGCCGCTTATCGCGCCCGCCGCTATCGCTTGACACGCACCATCTGGCGCGGCGTGCGCTTTTGGATGTCCGGCTCGGGCTGGGCCTATGCGTTCCGCTGGCTCGGCTGGGCGCTGCTCGTGTTTATCACGCTGGGCCTCGTTTATCCGTGGATGCGCGCCGCGCTGGAGCGCTATAAAATGGCGAACACGTTTTACGGCGATTTGAAGGGCGAATTCACCGGCCGGGCCTCTGATTTTTTCAAGCGCGGCATATGGATGTGGCTGTTCTGCATCGCGCCTCTGGCGCTGCTGCTGATCGCCGGCGCCACCACTGATTACCTGGCTGCCACGACCGATTTGGCCTTTGCAACGACCGCGCTGGGGATTTTCGCGTTTGTGTGGATGCTGGCCATTCCCTTCGTCTGGCCTTACTTCCGGGCGCTGGAATGGCGCTGGTGGGCGGCGGGCGCGCGCTTTGGCGAACTCTCCTTCGCCAGCGATGTGCGCGGCGGGGCTTTGCTCAAAATATACGTGAAATTGTTTCTCATGATTTTGCTGATCATGTTGGGCTTCGGCATCCTGTTTGGCATAATAGCCGTCTTGGCCGCCATGGTTTTTGGCGGCGGGGCGCTTAAATTTGACGGCGGCTCAGCGCTGCGCGCGGCCGGCAGCATCTCCGTCATCGTCACATCCGTCATTGCCTACCTTGCTGTGCTTCTGACCATTGGCATCCTCCAGCGGTTCTACATGACCCGCGAAATCTGGCGCGTCATATCAACCTCGCTGACAATCTCGCATCTGGAGGCGAGCGACGGCGTCGCGGCGCGCGGCGAGGCGGCGAACGCGCTGGGCGAGGGCCTCGCTGACGGCCTCGATGTGGCGGGCCTGTGAATGAACGGATCGGACGCGGCAAGCGAAGCGGACGCCTTTTATTTTGACGGGCTCGATAACCGGCGCCGCGCCGTGCGGCTGCGCCTCGCCCATCAGCTTGAGATTTTTGAGAATGGAGTCGCGGCGGACACCTGGCCGCTGGAGACCATCCGCCGCACCGACGGGCCGCCGGGGGAACTGCGGCTGTCCTCCACGGCGGCGCCGGAGCTGGCGCGGCTGATGATCGCCGATGCCGCGTTTGCCGCGCTGCTGCTCGGGCGGTGCCCCTCGCTGGATGTCCGCGGGGGCGGCGCCGGCGCTTACACGCGCATCATCGGCTGGTCGTTGGCCGCGGCCGCATCGATCCTGCTGGTGACGATCTACGGAATACCGCTGATCGCCGATAGGCTCGCGCCGCTGATTCCCGTCGCCTGGGAAAAGCGCGTCGGCGATATGGTCAACGGCCAAGTCAAAGCGATTTTTGACACCAAGGCCTGCTCGGGCGAGGAGGGCTTGAAAGCTTTCGCT
>JANYFM010000009.1 GCA_025362655.1 Hyphomicrobiales bacterium
GAAGAAATCCGGATTGTAGAACAGCACATAGCCCAGCCGGCCGCCGGCGACGACGCCCAGCGCGGCATAAACAAGCAAATCATCGAGGCTGACAGGCGACGGGCGCGGGGCGGCGCCCCACAGAGCGTCCCGCGTCACAAGCCGGCGCGCGTAAAACCAGCCGCCAAGCAGGCCCGCTATATAGGCGAGCGCATACCATCGGACCGGCAGCGGCCCGATCCAAACCGCGACGGGATCAATCAGCGGATAAAGGATTTCGAGCGGCATCATGGCGTGATTCTAGCAGGTGACCATGTGATGCGCCGCAATGGGGCCGGGCGTCAAGGCGGACCGGGAGAGGCCGGTCCTGCGAAACAACAGCCGGCGCCGGGCCCGCCCCCCACGCGGATTTCGCCAATCCCGCGCGGGCCGCTTACCTCGCGCTCAGCCGCTCACGAAAGCGATATCCGGAAAATTTTTGAACCGCTGCGAGCTCACAACCGAAGCCCAATACCAATAGGCGCCCGCCTCAATCCCCGGCCCCGGAAGATCGAGGAAGGAGATGCCCGTCGCCTCGGGATCAATCGAGGAATTTATCAGCACGGTCTTGCCCAGCAGAACGAGGGAGTCTTTATGCTTGGCGCAAACGGCGAGCGCCTCGGCCAGCTTGATAAATTTGCCGCCGTTCGAGAGTCCCCATTTGTTGATGGTCGCGCCAATGCTTCCAATCACGCCGGCGGCCTTGCCGAGCGGCACACCGAGGGCAAACGCCCAATCGGTGCCACTGGTGGCGAAGTTCGCCAAATCCCCCTCGCTCCGCACACCCGTGACCAGACACAGCGACAGACCGGCGGACCCGCCGGCGATGGCGCCCGCGCGCAGCGAGCCATACCAGAATTGCAATCCGTCGCTCGGATCATCCAGCGACCACACAGCGGCAAGCGCGTGTTCGGAGCCGATGCCGGCTCCAACGCTCGCCTTGCCGGCAAGACCCACCCAGACCCCGGTTTTTCCGCCCGGCAGCGGACGACCCACCGCTTCCCAGTTGGTGCGGGTGAAATTCATCTTGTCGTGATCAAGATTGAGCGCCCAAAGGGCTTCGCCGCGCTGGCCTGGCTGGGTGTCGCTGGAGAATGCGTTGAGCGCCAGACGGCGGCGGCTGAAGCTGTCATAGAGCGTGATGCGGTCCGTGCCCCACATCCAATCGCACTGGCCGGCTATGCCGCCCAGCCTTTTGCGCCAATCAGAGATGAAAGGCTTGGCCATCAGCCACGTGTTTTCCGTCGGGCTGATAATCAGCGAAAGCACGCCGGTGTCGAAATAGACTTTCACGAGATAGCGGGAAATCGGCCCCATCGGAATATTCCTTGCATTGCCTATTTCCAAGAATAGAGCATTCCGATGCTTTGGAAATCCCCCAAATGGGGGAGACGCGCGGATAAATCGCCGCCTCCAGCGCGGTCTTTCACTCCACGAGCCCGCGGCCCGCCAGCCATTTCTGTATCACATCGGCGATTTCGGCATTGTTGCGGTCCTGCATCATCATATGGGAATTGCCCTTGATGCCGATTTCCGGAAGGTTGATCCAGTCGACGCTGCCGCCGGCGCTCCGGACGGCCGCCGCGTATTCCATGTCGATCTTTTTGAACGCCGCCCAGCGCGGGTGCTGATCGACGAAATCGCCGAACACCATCAGGACCGGCACGTCTTTCAGCTTGGGCGCATTGGCGAGAACCCCGGCGGTCGCCGATTCCACGGCGACAATCGCTTTGAACTTATCGGGTCGCATTTCCGCGACACGAAAACCAAAAGCGCCGCCCTGCGAATGCGCCAGCAGCGCGCAGGGGCATATTTTATCCACCAGCGCGACGTAGGACGCGATGACGGCTTCATCCGTCGAAAGCCAGCGCGGCACGGTTTGCTTCATGTAATTGTCATAGGCCTCAACCGGGAACTGCGTGCCGGGGATCGGGCGTCTTTTTGCCGGATCGGCGTTCCATGACCCCTCGCCCTCGCCGATGCGGAAGCGCTCGTAGGGGTCCTGATAGTTGAGGAACGTCGGGTCCGAAGGCCACACGTCCGGCGAGGCGAAGCCCGAGCGGCCGCGCTCCACCGCATCGGAGATGTAGGTGTCCCAGCCCTTGCGGATGAACATATTGAGCCACCCCTCGCGCCCGTCCGGCGTGCTCTCGAAGGTGACCCCGGTGAGCCCGCCGCCGTGCCACATCAACAGCGGCAGCCGGCCCTTGCGCTCCGCCGGCAAAAAATATTGCACATACATCGGCTCAACCATGAACTGGCCGTTTGGATCGAGCATCGAGGCGGGGCCGCCGGGCTGGCGAACGATCATGCGCGTCTCTTTCCCCGCGACATTGGCGATGCGCCCGCCAATATGGAACGAGCCCATGCCGCGCAGGCTCAGCGGCGCGTCGGCGCCTAGGGCGGGAGCCGCCGCGAAAACCAGCGCCGCGGCGCAGACGAGGCGGCTCCAAGTCTGATGAAGCATGCGTTTGCCTCCCTCTATTCTTTTAAGAATGCGCCGCTCAGGCGACGCGTTTCAGCAACAGGCAGCCGATGGAATAGCCCGCGCCGAACGAGCAGATCAGCCCGTAGCCGCCAACGGGAACCTCCCGCTTGGTCTTGTCGAAGGCGATGATCGAGCCGGGAGCCGCCACATTGCCGATTTCCGCCAGCGTGATCGGCACGCGCTCGGTCATCTCTTCACTGGCCAGCATGCGCATCAGCGTCCGGATCATTTTAATATTGGCCTGATGCAGCCAGAACCGCTCGATCTGATCGACACCGACGCCGGCCTTCTCCAGAAAAGCCCGCACGACACGGTTGGCGGCCTGCACGACCTCTTTGAACACCTTGTTGCCGACCTGCGTGACGAGCTTGTCATCATTGTTCGCGGCGGGCGGAATCGTTCGGTTGAGGAACCCGAAATTGCTGCGGATATTGCTGGAAAAATCCGTCCAGATATCGCTGTGGACGATTTCAAACGCCGGCGACCCCGGTTTTTCGCGCCGCCCGCCGATCACCACGGAGGCCGACGCGTCGCCGAAAATGAAATGCGTCTTGCGGTCGCGGAAATTCAGATGGCCCGACATGATTTCCGGACTGCACACGAGCACGTTCCGGGCAGCGCCCGATCGCACCATCTGCGCCGCCAGATGCATCGCAAAGGTCGTCGAGGAACACGCTACGTTCATATCAAACGCGCCGCCGGCGCAGCCGAGCGCCTTCTGGATTTCGATGCCGATGGCGGGATAGGGCCGCTGGTGATGGGCGCAGGAGCAAATGACGAGATCAATTTCGACGGGCTCCAGTCCGGCATCGGCGATGGCAAGGCGCGCCGAGGCGACGCCGAACTCCGCCTGAATGGAAAGCGCCTCGTCCCGCCGGTCCGGCAGATGCGGCACCATGCGCGCGGGATCGAGAATCCCGGTTTTTTCCAGCACGTGCCGGGCGCGCACGCCGGAGGCCTCCAGAATGAAACCCGAGTTGGAGCCCTCCAATAAAGGCTCGCCGGTTTTCTCGCGGCGCTTATTCTCCACCGCCACATATTCGTTGAAGCTGGCTACCAGATCGTCGTTCTCGATGCGGTCGCGCGGAATATAAACGCCGGTCCCCATGACGATGGGCGTTTGGCCGAAGGAATTCATCTGCAATATCCTGCCGCAGCCGGATTTGGATTGGGCCCCGGCGGGAATGTTTGGAAAGCCAATACGTTTGTGCGCCACCTATAGTTAACGGATTTTTAAAAATCAATTACTTAACGCGGCGGCGCAATAGCTTTGGGGCATGTCGCTTTGCGCGGGATTGCCGGAAAAATTCGGCGCAAGCGCAAGCTTGGCCGACGCGCCGGGGCGCAACATTCCCCTTGCGGGAGCCGCCGCCAGGCCCCATGTGAGGGCCGTCGCGTTAGCCGCACGGAGCCCACCATGTCCCAGTCACGCGGTCCCTTTTTCGACGATTTTGCCCGTCTGCTGGGCGATGCGGCGGGCGTAGCCCAGGGCGTGCGCCGCGAGGTGGAGACCCTCGTCAAAACCCAGATCGAGCGGATGCTGTCCGGCATGAACGTCGTTACCCGCGAGGAATTTGAGGCAGCGAAGGAAATGGCCGCCCTCGCCCGCGGGGAAAACGAGAAGCTGGGCGAGCGCATCACCGCACTCGAGGCAAAGCTCTCCGCGCGCTGAACGCTCCGGTTGACGCCGCTCCCGCCGCGACCTTAACTCGCGGCTAAAGGAAGCCGGCATGCGTTTTATGACTTATCGGGCCGGGGGCGCGGAGCGCTTCGGCGTCGCAATTGGCACAGGCGTCGTGGACCTGACCTCGCGATGCAAGGGCGAATTCGCCGGCCTGAAGGAAATCATCGCGGCCAATGCGCTGGAGCGCGCCGGCGATCTCGCCAGGGGCGCGCCCGCCGATCACCGCTTTGACGAGGTCGAGTTCATGCCGCCCATCACCCGGCCCGGCAAGATATTCTGCATCGGCATCAATTACGCCAAACGCAATGCCGAATACGGCGACACGGCGCCGCAGGCCAAATACCCCAACCTGTTCATGCGCACGCCTGAAAGCCTGACAGGGCACCGGGGAAATATTGTGCGCCCGCGCGTGTCGGCCATGCTCGATTACGAGATCGAAATCGGGCTCGTCATCGGCAGGCCCGGGCGTTACATCGCCCGCGAAGACGCGCTCTCCCACGTCGCCGGCGTCACCATCGTCAACGAGGGCACGCTGCGCGACTGGCTGGTCCACGCCAGGCTCAACGTCACCCAGGGCAAGAATTTCGACAACAGCGGCTCCATCGGCCCATGGATCGAGACGGCGCCGCTGGCGCCCGATCACCGCTTTGAGATGAAAACCTGGATCAACGGCGAATTGCGCCAGCACGACAGCACTGACAATCTCATCTGGCGTTTCGATTTCCTCATTCATTACCTATCGCAGTTCTCAACTCTGCATCCCGGCGATATCATCTGCACGGGCACGCCGGTCGGCGCGGGAAATTATTTTGACCCGCCGCGCTGGCTGAAGCCCGGCGACACAATCAAAATGGAGGCCGGCGGCATCGGCATTCTCGAAAACAGCGTGGCGGATGAGCCGCGCGCCTGAGGAGTTCCCATGCGCCTTCCCGCGCCCAATTATCATCCGCCGTTTAACATCACCCGCGCCAGCCACGCCGTGTGGAGCGTCCGCGATCTCGATGCCAGCGAGGCTTTCTACACGCAGGTGCTCGGCCTCGTGGTGACCGCCCGCGAGAACGGAAGGCTTTATCTGCGCGGCCTTGAGGAGGTGTGCCACCATTCCATGGTTCTCACGCGGCGCGGCGGCGCGGCAAGCTGCGACCGCATCGGCCTGCGCGTGTTCAGCGAGGACGATCTCGACAAAGCGCACAGCTTTTTCACCGGGCGCGGCCTGCCGTGCGCTTTTGCGGAAATCCCGCATCAGGGCCGCACGCTCCACGTCAGCGATCCCCTTGGCACGGCGATGGAGCTTTGCGCGGCGATGCCGCTTGCGGAGCGCAAGCTGACACGGTTCCACGAACATCTCGGCGGCTGCGCCCAGCGCTTTGATCATTACCAGCTTTTGCTGCCCGATCTTGAAACCGCCGGCGAATTCTACACCGCCATCGGCTTTCGCCTGTCCGAATATATGGTGGACGCCTCGGAGCGGCTGATGGCGCTGTTCGTCCAGCGCAAGGGCAATCCCCACGATATCGCGATGATGCTGGGGCCCGGCCCGCGCATCCACCATGCCGCCTACACGACGGTCGATGTTCACACGCTGATCCGCGCCTGCGATGTCGCGGGATCCCTGGGATACGGACGCAGCGTGGAGCGCGGTCCGCAGCGCCACGGCCCCGGACACGCGCTGTTCGTTTATTTCCGCGACCCCGACGGGCACCGCGTCGAGCTTTTCAACACACATTATCTGACGCTCGACATCGAGCATCAGCCGGCGCGGTGGGACCCCTCGAACATGGACCGCAACCTGCCCTGGGGCCTGCCCGCCCAACGCAGCTGGTATGAAGAGGCGACCGTCTTCGCCGGCGTCGCCGTGCGCGAACCCGCCTTCAAGCCCAATCCCGTGACGCTGGAGCGGTATCTGGCGGAACGCTCCTGATTTGATTAAAATTTAGTGTTCACCATGGGGCGGAATCCCGCGCATCGCTCAAATTGCGCTGAATCATTTGACGCGCCTTTAGTTTCCGAGGGGGCAACTGAAGGGCAAGCCGGATGGTCCGGCTCCCCGGATGCCCCCATGCGCAAGCCTCAGTTTCTCCCGGTTCTCATCGTCGATGATTCACACTCGACAACCGCGGTCATCCGCGCCTGCCTGAAAGAGCTCGGCATCACCCAGGTCGATGAGGTCGACAGCGGCGAGGCGGCGCTGCGGATGATGGATGTGAAAAATTACGGCGTCATCATTTCCGACTGGCACATGGAGCCGGTCAGCGGCCCCGAGCTGCTGAAAGAAGTGCGCGCCCGCACCGGCCCGATCAAACCAAAGTTCGCGTTCGTGACCATGGATGACCGCTGGGCCAACATCACCACCGCGCGCTCGCTCGGCGCCGACGCCTTTATCGTCAAGCCCGACAATCCCGGCGCGCTGCGCAATAAAATCGGCGCGTTCATGAACACGCGTGTTTAACGGCGGCGCCGCGGGGCATTTGATTCGCGGCGGTGCCGGAAAATTCCGGCGAAGTCCAGCAAAATACCATCGTTTTGCGCGCCGTGCCCCGCAAAGCCCAGCAAAAATAACTGTGTCCCGCGGAAAAAGCCTTATTATCCGGCTTGGAAACGTGTAACTTCCCTCAGGTTCACTGATTCTCTCGAGGAGACACCCAATGGCAAAAGCCGCCGCAAAAGCCCCCGCCGCCGCGAAACCCGCAGGCGCCGCAAAAGTTAAAGTCGATACCGTTACCCTCAAGCACATGGCGGCCTCGCTGGCCGAGACCCACGAAATTGCCAAGAAACAGGCCAATGCCATTCTCGACGATTTCGTCGGCCTGGTGTCGAAGCACCTGAAGAAGGGCGCCCGCATCCGCATCGCCGGCCTCGGCATTCTCCAGGTCCGCAAGCGTCTTGCCCGCATGGGCCGCAACCCCGCCACCGGCGAGGCCATCAAGATCAAGGCCAGCAAGAAGGTCGCTTTCCGCGCCGCCAAGGAACTCAAAGAGTCGGTCTGACATCGCCGGCTCCGGCCGCCTTTCAGAACGATGGTTTTTTCAGGGCGCGGTTTCATTGCCGCGCCCTGATTTTATTGCCCTCTTGCCCCGCGCGCCGCGCCCTGCCATGGGCTGCCCATGAGCGAACCCGTCAACACCGAGCCCGTCAAAACAATTGTCATTCACATCGACGCCGACGCCTGTCCGGTCAAGGATGAGGTTTACAAAGTCGCGGCGCGACATGCGCTGAAGGTGTTCGTCGTCGCCAACGCGCCTATATTTACGCCGCGCGATCCCCGCATTGAGCGAATCACGGTTGCCGAAGGGCCGGACGCCGCCGACGACTGGATCGCGGCGCGCGCCGCGCGCGGCGCCATTGTCATCACCGCCGATATTCCGCTCGCCGCCCGTTGCGTCAAAGCCGGCGCCGATGTCATCGCGCCCTACGGCAAGCCCTTCACCGAGGCTTCCATCGGCATGGCGCTGGCGACCCGCAACCTCCTGCAGGATTTGCGCGAGACCGGCGCTGTCACAGGCGGGCCGCGGCCGTTCGCAAAGGCGGATCGCTCGGCATTCCTTTCGGCGCTTGACCTTGCGGTCACGCGGCTGAAACGCGCCGGGTTTGCCGCGTGACGCGTTTTATGGGTCGAGCGAGGCCGTGTAAGCCGCGATATTCAGCATGTCCTCGACGCTGAGATTGGCCACCGCCTGTTTCATCAGCGGCGCCTGCGGCCCGGCCCGCTCGCCCGATTTCAGCATGAACAATTGCCGCACCGTATAAGTCGCGGTGCGCCCGGCGATCGGCGGCACATCCGCGAGCCCTTTCAAGTCCGGCCCGTGGCAGATCGTGCAATTGACGGTCTTGCCGTCGCCGCCCGCCACCAGCGCCGCGCCTTTCGCCAGCGCCCCCTTCGGCACGTAGCTGACAAAGCCTTTGCGCGGATCGCGGTAGAGCACGATCTCCTCATCCTCGGGGATGGTGATGATCCGCTGCCCCAGCGGCTCTGTTCCCCCGGCGGGATGAACCAGGCGTTTATTGCCTTGAGCGATGTAGGTTTTCGGCACCGTGTCGGTCTCAACCACGCGCGCCCATTTGGGCGGCTTCAGCGAGGCGAAATGATCGGCAGCCTCTTTCACATCGGCATCGCTGGCATGCTGCGCAATAAGCTGCATGGAGCCGGAGCCTTTGCGCGCGCCGCTTTTATAATCGGCCATCTGGCGGATAAAATAGGCGGCGGGAAGAGCCGCCACATAGGCGCTCTCGTCATGCCCCGCGCCCACCGGCAAATGGCACGAGCCGCAGGCGCGCACATTCGGCGCGGCCCCGTTGGCGACGATGCGCGGCATCACCGGATACATCGCCGGATACCAGTCGGGAATATCAAAGAAGGCATCCGCCTGCGCGCGCGTGTAGGACCGCGCGCTGCCAGGCGCGCTGCGTGGCGCGTTGTTGGGCGTCACCGCCGGCTGCTCTTTGTCGGTGACCGGGAAAGCCCAGGCAGGCTTTTCCTGCGCCTCGCCCGGCGCGGCAAAGCACAGCACGGCGAGCGCCAGCGCGCTGGCGGGAATTCTCATGGGTTTCCTCCCGGTTGATTATAGCCGCGTCGAGACTAAACGTTTCCCGGTGCGCCGCAACCCGCGGACTGAACCCAGCCCGACGCGCGCCTGTCATATTAATCAAATTTAATGCTGGCGATTGACTTTGCTTCTCATAAATCGTTAATTTTAAATTAAGGGGCCATTTTGTCGAGTTAAGCGTGCCGTTTTTGCGGCAGCCAGTGGAGTTCCGC
>JANYFM010000014.1 GCA_025362655.1 Hyphomicrobiales bacterium
CGCCGCCTATTGGCAGGGCCGCGCCGCCGAAGCGGCCGGCAAGACAGCGGCCGCGTCGGTTTATTTCCAGACCGCGTCCAGCCATTCATCCTCGTATTACGGGCAGTTGGCGCGGGCGCGCCTTGGACGCGACGATCTCGCCATGCGCAAACCCGCCCGCGTCGCCAAAGGCGATGAGCGCGCCGAAGCCGTGCGGGTGGTGGAATTGCTGGAGGCTCTCGATCAAAAGGACCTCGCCACGCCCCTTGCGCTTGAGGCGGCCCGCGTTTTCGACGACGAGGCGCAGATTGCCGCGCTTGCGGACGTCCTTACCCGCGCCAAAGACGCCGGCGCCACGCTGGCGCTGGGCAAAATCGCCAGCCAGCGGGGCTTTGCGCTGGATGAGCCGGCTTTCCCGACCTTCGGCATTCCCCGTTACGAGCCCCTCGCCCGTTCGGCCGAGACCGCGCTGGTCTATTCCATCGCCCGCCAGGAGAGCGCTTTTGCGCCAACGGCTTTGTCCACAGCGGGCGCCAAAGGCCTGATGCAAATGCTGACCTCAACCGCGCGGGTGACCGCCCAACGCTCCGGCGTGCCCTTTGACGAGGGCCGCCTAATCCGCGACGCCGCGTTCAACGCGCAGCTTGGCGCCGCCCATCTCGCGGATCTCTTGGGCGAGTACCGCAATTCCCATATTCTGACCTTCGCCGCCTATAACGCCGGCGGCCGCCGGGTGAAGGAATGGATCACGGCTTACGGCGACCCCCGAGAGCCCGGCGTCGATCCCATCGATTGGATCGAGCGCATCCCGATCAGCGAAACCCGCAACTATGTGCAGCGGATTGCGGAAAATCTTGAAATGTACCGGGCGCGGCTCAGCGAGCGCCCGCTGCTGGCGATTGAACGCACGCTGCGGCATGCGGACGCGCGCAAGACCGTCGTCATCAGCCAGCCGGCGGAGAGCGCTGCGAAACCGCCGGCGCGGTGACCTTTCACAAGGCCGCGTTTCCGGTCTAGGCTCCCGCTTTGCCCGGAAATCCTCATGCAGCCCCCCGCCCCCGTATCCCGCTTCTGTTCCGCGCCGGACGGCCTCAAACTGCATCTGCGCGACTATGACCCCGGCAATGAGGCAACCGCGGTTGTCTGTCTGCCGGGCCTGGCGCGCACCGCCGCCGATTTCGATGCGCTCGCCGCCGCGCTGTCGCCCTCGCGCCGCGTCGTTTGCATCGACTACCGCGGCCGCGGCCTGTCGGATTTCGATCCGCACTGGCAGAACTATGATTTAATGACCGAAAACGCCGATATTCTGACGCAGCTGGCTGCTGCCGGAATCAGCGAAGCCGTCATCGTCGGGACTTCGCGGGGCGGCCTGCATGCCATGCTTTTCGCTGCGACGAGGCCCACCCTGTTGCGCGGCGTTGTGCTCAATGACATCGGGCCCGTCATCGAAACCAAAGGCCTCGTGCGCATCCGCGGCTACGTCGGGAAGCTGCCGGCGCCGCGCTCCTGGCCCGACGCGGCGGTACTCGCCAAAAACATCATGAGCGCGCAATTCACAGCTTTAAACGAGGCGGACTGGGACGCCTATGCGCGCCTGACGTTTGAGGAAAAGGACGGGACATTCCGCCCCCGCTACGACACCCGGATTTCCAAAACCCTTGAAGCTCTCAACCTTGAGGCGCCCGCGCCGCAAATGTGGCCGCAGTTCGAGGGGTTGCGGGGCATTCGCGTTCTCGCCCTGCGCGGCGAAAACTCGGATTTGCTGTCGGAGGCCACAATCCGCGCGATGGCCGCCCGCCACCCGCGCTTCACAGCCCGCACGGTGCCGGGCCAAGGCCATGCGCCCTTGCTGCTGGACGAGGCGACGATCACAGGGATCGCCGCCTTTATTGACGCGTTGGAGCCGTAACGCCGGCGGTCGCTTCGCTCAAGTTTTCGGTGGTTCCTTTGCGCCGCTGCCCTGTCTGAGCGAGCCATCATCCGCCGAGGTCGGCACCCGCCCCGCGGCAACGCGTTTGGAGAACTCTGTCTCCCGTCCCGCCGCCAAATCCCGCGCCTGGTTGATCCATGCCTCGCGGTCGATGCGCCCGGGAAAAGCGAGGTAGCTCCCCGCCCACTTGACGTTTTCCGCGGTCCAGGCGGCAATCTGGTCAAAGTGCCAGACGCCGAGACCATGCAGCCGCGTCTCGTTCTGTTTGCCGATTCCCTTGATACGCTTGAGATCGTCGGCCTTGCCGCCGCGGGGGACCGCAAGCCCCAGCGGACGCGCGCCGTGATGATCCCCTTCGCCCTCAACGCTGGCGGCGGCCTGCGGCAGATTTTGATGCAGCGAAGCCGCATCCGCCTGTGACAACGGCGCATCGGCGCTCTCATCAACGCGGATGGCGCCCGATTTTACGCCGGCGGAGTGATCGGTATCGACACCGGCGGCCAGCAGCCGGGCCTGTGCCACCCAATGCTCTCGCTCGATGCGGCCCGGGAAGGCCATGTGATGCCCCATCCACGTCGCATTGTCCGGTGTCCACGCCGCTATCTGGCTGAAGCGGTTGACGCCCAGATCGTTGCACGTTTTCTCGTTCTTGGGTCCAATGCCTTTGATCCATTTAAGATCGTCGCCCTTGGCGCCGGCCATCAGCGGGGCGCCCTGCGGCCTTATGCCCGGGTGTGCGCCCGCGGCCGCCGCGGCGCGGTCAGCCCCGGCCTTATCCGCGGAGGCGCGTATGGCGCCGGCACGGTCCGCCTCAGCCTTGGCGGCGGCGGCGCGCGCGGCAGCATCGCCATCCGCCAGCGCCACCCCGTGAGCAGCGGGAGCGCCGGCAGCGCGAGCCTTGCGTTCAGCTTCCGCAGCATCGGCAGAGGCGCGTATGGCTGCGGCACGGTCAGCCTCGGCCTTTGCGGCGGCGGCGCGCGCAGAGGCATCGCCATCCGCCAGCGCAACCCCGTGGGCAGCGGGAGCGCTGCCAGCGCGAGCCTGGCGTTCAGCTTCCGCCGCATCCGCAGAGGCGCGTATGGCGCCGGCACGGTCCGCCTCGGCCTTGGCGGCGGCAGCGCGCGCGGCAGCATCGCCATCCGCCAGCGCGACCCCGTGGGCAGCCGGAGCGCTGCCAGCGCGCGCCTTGCGTTCAGCTTCCGCAGCATCCGCAGAGGCGCGTATCGCGCCGGCGCGGTCAGCCTCAGCCTTGGCGGCGGCAGCGCGCGCGGCAG
>JANYFM010000017.1 GCA_025362655.1 Hyphomicrobiales bacterium
ATCGATTGGGACCGCACCTCGAAAGACGTGCTGACGATGGAGTGGATTGAGGGAACGCCGCTGTCTGACGTTTCCGCCATCGCGAAATCAGGCATCGACATGGCGCAGCTGGGACGCTGCGTCATTCAATCCTTCCTGCGCCACGCGGTCCGCGACGGTTTTTTTCACGCGGACATGCATCAGGGCAATCTGTTTTTGGACCGCGGCGGCGCCCTGGCCGCGGTCGATTTCGGCATCATGGGAAGGCTCGGTTTCAAGGAGCGGCGTTTCCTCGCCGAAATTCTCTACGGTTTTATCACCCGTGATTACCGCCGCGTCGCCGAGGTGCATTTCGAGGCCGGCTATGTGCCGGACACCCACCGCGTCGAGGATTTCGCGCAGGCCATCCGCGCCGTCGGCGAGCCCATCCATTCGCGCACCGCCGATCAGATTTCCATGGCCAAACTGCTGACGCTGCTATTTGAGATCACGGCCCTGTTTGACATGCGCACGCGCACTGAATTGGTGCTGCTGCAAAAAACCATGGTCGTTGTGGAGGGCGTTGCGCGCACACTCGATTCGAGGCTGGACATGTGGTCGACGGCGGAGCCCGTTGTGCGCGCCTGGATCGAGCAAAATCTCGGGCCTGTCGGCAAGCTTCAGGACACCGCGCGCAATTTGGGCCTGCTCGGCCGCGCCGCGCTGGATGTGCCGGACATGCTGGAGCGCGCGGCGCGCATATCGCGGCGCATGGAAAGCGCGGGGGAGCATGGATTTGAACTCTCCGCCGCCTCCATGGAGGCCATCGGCCGGGCCGGGGCGCGCGGCGCGCGCTGGGGCCACCGGGCGCTGTGGGTGATCGCGGCGGCGCTGTTATGGTTAATTTTCGCGGGCTGAGGAGCGCGCGCCCGGCGCATTGCGGAGGGGGCGATCCTTCCATAAGGTGCGCGGCGCCGCGGGTGCTTCCGCCCGCTCCGCATCAACGCTTGTGTGAAGACCCCTTGGCCGCAGCATCCGAAAAATTTAAGCAACGGGATTTCGCGTGATGGAGCTTTCCTCCGCGCGCATTCTGCTCATCGTCGGCGGCGGAATCGCCGCCTACAAGTCGCTCGATCTCGTCCGGCGGCTGCGCGAGCGCGGGGCGCAAACGCGCGCCGTTCTAACGCCGGCCGGCGCGCATTTCGTCACGCCGCTGTCGCTGGCGGCGCTGACCGGCGGCAAAGTTTATGAGGATCTGTTTTCGCTCACCGACGAGGCCGAGATGGGCCATATCGAATTGTCGCGGGACGCCGACCTCATCGTCATCGCGCCCGCCACCGCCGATTTGCTGGCGAAAGCCGCCCACGGGCTCGCCGGCGATCTTGCGTCAACTCTGATTTTGGCCACGGACAAAAAAATTCTCGCCGCGCCCGCCATGAATTTGCGGATGTGGCTGGCTCCCGCGACGCAGCGCAACGTCGCGGCGCTGAGCGCTGACGGCATGGCGTTCATCGGCCCCAATGACGGCTCGATGGCCTGCGGCGAATTCGGGCCGGGGCGCATGGCGGAGCCGATGGAAATACTCGCGGCGATAGAGACGGCATTGGCGTCGGCGACGTCGATCCCGCTGCCCGCCGGCGCGGCGAAATCCGGCGCCCTCGCCGGCCGGCGCGTGGTTATCACGTCAGGTCCGACGCATGAGCCGATTGATCCGGTGCGCTACATCGCCAACCGTTCCTCCGGCAAACAGGGCAATGCCATCGCGCGGGCCGCGGCGGCGGCGGGCGCCGATGTGACGCTGATCAGCGGCCCTGTGGCGCTCGCCGATCCCCCCGGCGTCGCCGTTGTTCACGTGGAGACCGCGCTGGAAATGCTGTCCGCCGTCGAGCGCGCCCTGCCCGCCGATATTTTCATCGCCGCCGCCGCTGTCGCCGACTGGCGGGTTGAGGCCGCGCCCGATAAATTGAAAAAGAGCGGCTCAGGACCGCCGAAACTCAGCCTCGTGGAAAATCCCGATATTCTCGCGGCGGTCGCGGCGCGCAAAAAGCAGCGGCCAACACTTGTCGTCGGCTTTGCGGCGGAAACGCGGAACGTCATCGAACATGCAAAGGCGAAACTTTCGCGCAAGAAATGCGACCTCATCATCGCTAATGACGTGAGCCCGGAATCCGGCGTTATGGGGGGCGACGAAAACGAGGCCCATCTCATCAGCGCCGCCGGCGTCGAAAACTGGCCAAGGCTGCCCAAAGACGAGGTCGCGCGGCGGCTGGTGGCGGCGCTGGCGGCGCGGCTCGCGGAGATGCGCCGATGACGCCGCCCATTCCCGTCCGGCAATTGGCGCATGCGCGGGGCCTGCCGCTGCCCGCCCATCAGAGCGGGGGCGCCGCCGGCCTCGATCTGCAAGCGGCGGTTGCCGAGCCCGTGGTGATTGAGCGAGGCGCGCGCCAGCTTGTGCCCACCGGGCTCGTGCTGGAATTGCCGGCGGGTTTTGAGGCGCAGGTGCGGCCGCGCTCGGGGCTGGCGCTGAACCATGGCGTCACCGTGCTGAACGCGCCGGGCACCATCGACAGCGATTACCGCGGCGAAATCAGCGTGCTGCTGATCAATCATGGACAATCCCCCTTTGAGGTGACGCGCGGCGCGCGGATCGCGCAACTGGTGATCGCCCGCGTCGAGCGCGCGGCGCTGGAGGCGGCCGTTGATATAGCGCCATCAACGCGCGGCGCGGGCGGATTTGGCTCCACCGGCATGGGAGGGGAGCCGCGCGCATGAATCTTCTTTCCCAGCGCGGTCTTCTGGCGATCGCCGCTGTCGTTGATGTGGCCTTGCATGCGCGGCCCTCGCCCGTGGCGGCGAAAGCGCTGGCGGCCCGGCATGAACTGCCGCCGAGGCATCTGGAGACGCTGCTGCAAACGCTTGTGCGCGCCAATATTTTGAAGGGCGTGCGCGGCCCGCGCGGCGGTTACGAGCTGGCGCGCGAGCGGCGGCGCATCAGCGTCGGCGAAATTGTCCGCGCCGCGCTGAGCGAGGGCGGCGGCGCCGACAAACCCCGCTCGCCGCTGGTCGGCGCCGTGATTGAGCCGCTGGTCGCCGGCGCCAGCGACGCGTTTCTTCACGCGCTTGACGGGATAACCGTCGATGAGCTGTGCAAACGCGCCGAGGCGCAGGCTGTGTTCGGCTCCATGGATGTGAAATCGGATTTTACGATTTGAAGCGGGGGTGCTAGCCTCCCGCTTCACGCGGGGAGCATGCGCAAGGGAGCCAACCAATGACATTCGAACCCTCGAAAACGCCGGGACGCGGGCGCATATATGATTCCATCACCGACACAATCGGCGACACGCCGCTGGTGCGGCTGAAGCGCATAGGCGCGGCCAGGGGCTGCAAGGCGAACCTGCTCGCCAAGCTGGAATTCTTCAATCCCATCGCCAGCGTCAAAGACCGCATCGGCGTGTCGATGATCGACGCGCTGGAAAAAGCCGGGCGCATTCACCCGGACACGACCATTTTGGTTGAGCCGACATCCGGCAACACCGGCATCGCTCTCGCCTTCGTCGCCGCGGCGCGCGGTTACAAGCTCAAACTCGTGATGCCCGAAACCATGTCGATCGAGCGCCGCAAAATGCTGGCGCTGCTGGGCGCGGAGCTTGTGCTGACGCCGGGGCCGATGGGCATGAAGGGCGCCATCGCCAAGGCCAATGAGATCGTCGCGGAAACGCCGGGCGCGATTATTCCCCAGCAGTTTGAAAACCCCGCCAATCCCGAAATCCACCGCAAAACCACGGCGGAGGAAATCTGGAACGACACAAAGGGAACCGTGGATTATGTGGTTTCCGGCATCGGCACCGGCGGCACCATCACCGGCGTCGGACAGGCGCTGAAGGCAAGGAAGCCCTCGGTGAAAATGATTGCCATCGAGCCCGAGGATTCGCCGATTCTTTCGGGCGGACAGCCGGGGCCGCACAAAATTCAAGGCATCGGCGCCGGCTTTGTGCCGGCCATTCTCGACCGCTCGATCATCGACGAGGTCGTCACCGTCGGCAATCAAACCGCTTTCGACACGGCGCGCCTGCTGGCGAGGATGGAGGGCATTCCCGTCGGCATTTCCTCCGGCGCCGCCGTCGCCGCCGCCATCGAGGTCGGCTCGCGCGCGGGGATGGAGGGCAAAAATATCGTCATCATTATTCCCTCCTTCGCGGAGCGCTATCTCTCGACCGCGCTGTTCGACGGATTGTGAGGCGCGCTCAGGGCCAGCGCGCGCCCTGTGTGAGGCCATGCCGCGTCCGGGAATCGTAATCGAGGTCCAGCGCGTTGCCCTCTTTGACCAGCCGTTCGCCGAGCGCGTTGGCGCTGCGCCCCATTTCCTCGCAGGTTGAGGCCGCCGGCAGGGCGGGCAGGGCGCTGTCGACGCGGCGCGCCACAGTCATGCCATTGGCCGCATGGCCGTCCTCGTGCAGTTGAAGTTTTTGCAGGTAGGCGCGAAAACTGGTTTGCAGCGCGGGGGTTTGCGTCTCCAGCCGGGGCAGATGGAATACGATGTCCAGATGCGTTTTGACGGAGGCGATGGAGCAGGCGGCGGCGGTTTTGCGGTAACTGTAATCCCAGCGGATTTTCCATTCGGTGTAAGCGTCATACCCCCTCGGCCGGCGTTCGTTCATTTGTTTGCGCGCGCCTTCGATGGTGGCGCCTTCGATTGTGTAACTTTGGGTCTCACGCTTTTCAATGACCTCAGCGCGAAGCGGCGCGGCGGCGGCGGCGATCATCAGCGGGATCAGCAGAGGGCGCATGGTGTTTTTTCCAGGAGAGGGATGGCGGCGGTGGAGAATGAATAGTGTTTTCCGGTCGTTTTGTCCTGTCAATTGCGTCTTTCAGCCAGGTGAGAAAAGCGGTGTTCAACGATATCCGCGCCCATAGCGCATTTGTTTTGTCTGGACCGCGAAAAGACCCGCCGACGTGGAAAATCGTCGGCTGTCACCAGCCTGCAAAACCGGCGCCGCGATTGAGCGCGGCGCTCGCCCGCGGGCGGCTTGAGGCTTCGCGCGCAGGCCGCCGCACATGTTATTTGTTCGCTCCCCGACTCGCCACGCCGCGCAATCCGCCCTAACTTCCCCCCGCGCCGCGCTCACAGCGGCGCGGGGGGAAGCCATGACAGCGCAAACGGGCGGCAGCGCGGCGCCGCGCAAACTTTGGCACATGGCGGTGATTCTCTGCCTGACGAATGCGGTGGCGTTCGTGGACCGGCAATCGCTGCCGCTGCTGATTGATCAGATCAAAGGCGATTTGAAAGTCAGCGACACCGAAGTGAGCTTTCTCGTCGGTCTGGCTTTCATCATCACTTACGCCGGCTTTTCGATTCCCGCCGGCATGCTTGTCGATAAATTCAGCCGCCGCGGCGTGATGTCCGCCGCCATAGCGTTCTGGTCCGCTTCAACCGTGTTCTGCTCCTTCGCCACATCCTTTCCGATGATGCTGATCGGCAGGCTCGGCATCGGCGCCGGCGAATCCGTTGGCGGGCCCGCCTCCATGTCGCTGGTGCGCGACGCCTTTCCGCCGGAAAAGCGCGGGCGCGCCGTCGGCATCTGGGCGATGGGCGCCAATATCGGCGGCGCGGCGGCGCTGCTGCTGGGCGGCGCCATTCTCGCCGCGATCAATGACGCGCATGAAGTGACGGTGCCCGTGTTCGGCGCGATCCGCTCGTGGCAGCTTGTGCTGTTTTGCTGCGCCATGCTGACCTTCCCCGTGGCGCTGCTGGTGTGGACGTTTCCCGAGCCGGCGCGCACCGGCGCAAAAGAGGGCGCGGGCTTCGGCGACGCGCTGCGTTTTATGCGCGCGCGGTGGAAGGTTTTCGGCCTCGTGTTTCTGGTCAACGCGGTGACGATCATTCTTGTGGTGCCGCACGGCATCTGGGTGCCCGCCATGTTCGGGCGCGTCTGGCAGGTGCCGCGGCCGGCGATCGGCTTCACGCTGGGGATCATGACTTTGTTGCTCGCGGCGTCCAGCCAGTTCATCGCCGGCACATTCATGGACCGGCTGGAAAAGGCCGGCGTGACCAATCCGATTCCGTTGTACGGAATCGCCGTCACCCTGCTGCTGTTTATCCCGGCGGTCTGGATGCCGCTCGCGCCCAGCGCGGCGATGGCCTGGGCGCTGCTGGGCATTTACATGCTTGTGGGCACAAGCCTTTTCACCATCGGCACCGCCTTTATAACGCGGCTGGCGCCGCCGGATATGGCGGGCAAAATCACCGCGCTGCATTTTTTGTGGATGGGACTGGTCGGCACGTTTGTCGGCACGACGCTTTATGCCGCCGTCGCCGACCGTTTTTTCAGCGCCAGCGGGCCGATGGCCATCGCCTGGTCGCTGGCGAGCGTCGCCGGCACGCTTGATGTTCTCGCCTGTCTCGGCTTTATCGCGCTGTGGCGGATGACCCGCCGAACGGCTTGAGCCCGAGGGAGACCGCTGTGAGCGAAATGTCCAAAGGCGCGATGTTCCGTCCCGCCGATATCAAACCCGCCGAGCGCGGCGGCGGCGCGCGCACCATACCCATGGTGAGCAAGCGCTGCGGCGCGGGCCTGATGAACGGGATCACGATAATCGAGGGCGGCGCGGCCATCCCCCTGCACACGCATAATTGCGAGGAGGCGGTGATGCTGCTGGAGGGCAGCGCCGTCGCGGAGATCGACGGCGTCGAGCACCATTTGCAGCCAGGCGACACCACATGGATCGCGGCGGAGGTCCCGCATCGTTTCCGCAATCTCTCCGTCAGCGAGCCGATGCGGATTTTCTGGACCTATGCGTCGGCGGACGCGACGCGCACGCTGGTGGCCACCGGCGATACCCGCCGCGTTGACGCGGAGCATGGCGCGCGGTGACGGCGGGGGCCGGGGGCCGCGCCGGACGGTGATGGTCAATCCGCCGCGCGGCTTGACGAAGCCGCCCGGAAAGAGCGCTGTTCAAGGCGGATTTGTAAAACGCGGGCCGTCCGCCTGTGACGCCGCTCCAAAAATCCTCTATCCTGCCCGCTGAACCGGAATTTCCCATGGACAAGTTCAAAGTCATCGAAGGCGGCGGCGAAAAGCGCGATCTGCATCAGACCATGCTGGCTCTGGGCGAGGCGGCCCGCCGCGCCGCGCGGCATCTGGCGCAGGCCCCGGCGCGCCGCAAGAACACCGCTCTGCTGGTCGCGGCGGGCCTGCTGCGGACCTCGGCGCGCGACATTATCGCCGCCAATTCCCATGACATGGACGCGGCGCGGATTTCCGGCCTCAGCCCGGCCAATCTCGACCGGCTTTTGTTGAACGGGGCCCGCATCGAATCGATGGCGAAGGGCTTGGAGGATATTGCCGCGCTGCCCGATCCCGTCGGCCGCATCCTGAACAGTTTTGAACGCCCCAACGGGCTGAAAATCGACCGTGTGGCGACGCCGATCGGCGTCATCGGCGTCATCTACGAAAGCCGCCCGAACGTCACGGCGGACGCCGGCGCCCTGTGCCTCAAAGCCGGCAATGCCGCGATCCTGCGCGGCGGCTCGGAAAGCTTCCATTCGAGCCGTGCGATCCACGAGTGCCTGGTTGCCGGCCTCGTCGCGGCAGAGTTGCCGGAAGCCGCCATCCAACTCGTTCCGACCACCGACCGCGAGGCTGTCGGTCTCATGCTCGGCGGCCTCGACAATTGCATCGACGTGATCGTGCCGCGCGGCGGCAAGAGCCTCGTTGGCCGCGTGCAGCAGGAAGCGCGTGTGCCCGTGTTTGCCCATCTCGAGGGCATCAATCACACCTACGTCGATCGCGGTGCCGATATGGACATCGCGATCCCGCTGGTGCTGAACGCCAAGTTGCGCCGCACGTCGGTTTGCGGCTCGACGGAATGCTTGCTCGTCGACAAAGGCGCGCACGAGGACTATCTGACGCCGCTGGTGAAAGCGCTACTCGAGGCGGGTTGCGAGGTGCGCGGCGATGCGGCGACGCAAAAGTGCGATGCCCGCGTGAAAGCCGCCGCCCCCGATGACTACGGCCGCGAATTCC
>JANYFM010000056.1 GCA_025362655.1 Hyphomicrobiales bacterium
CCGCCGGGCTCGCGGTCATCCTGATCGACGCGCGCAAGGGCATCCTCCCGCAAACCCGCCGCCACTCCTGTATTGTCTCTATGCTGGGCGTGCGCCGCGTCGTGCTCGCCGTCAACAAAATGGACCTCGCGGGATATTCGCAGGCGCGCTTTGATGAAATCGCATCAGCCTATCGCGGGACGGTGAAAAATCTCGGCTTCACGTCGATTGTCGCCATCCCGATTTCGGCCCGCGACGGGGATAATATAACCGCGCCCTCGCCGCGCATGCCGTGGTATCCTGGCCCTTCTCTTCTCGCCTATCTCGAAACCGTGGACACCGCGCCGGCGGCCGGGGACGCCGCCGCCTTTGCCATGCCCGTGCAATGGGTGAGCCGGCCCGATCTCGATTTTCGCGGCTATGCCGGCACGATCGCGGGGGGCGAAATCAAGCCCGGCATGGAAATCATCGCGCTGCCAGGCGCGCGCCGGGCGCTCATCACGCGCATCGTCACGGCGGACGGCGACAAGCCAAGAGCCGGAACCGGCGAATCGGTAACACTGACCCTCGACCGCGAGATTGATATTTCCCGCGGCGACGTGATCGCGGCGCCGGGCCACCGGCTGTCCCCGCGCCGCGGGTTCACCGCGCGCGTTCTCTGGATGATCGACGAGCCGCTGGCGCCCGGCGCTGATTTTATTGTCCAGCACGCCGCCTCCAGCGCCAACGCGCGGATCGCGGCCCTTCACCACAGGATTGACGTCGAGACATTCGCGCCCGTGCCCGCGCAAAGCCTTGAAATCAACCAGATCGGACTTATCTCGCTCGCCTGCGATAAACCGCTGATTGTCGCCAATTACGCCGAAAACCGCGACCTCGGCGCGTTTATTCTGATCGACCGCCTGACCAACCGCACCGCCGGGCTTGGAGTTATCGAGTTGGGCGCCGCGGCAGCGCTGGAAGCGCCCGCGCCGGACGCGCCGCGCCCCGCCGCGCCGCTATGGAGACGCATTGCGGGCGCCCCGGGCACGCGGGAGCGCGGAGCTTTTCTTCGCCGCGCGACACTGGAGGCCGCAGCCGCCCTCACGCTGGCGGTGATCGTCTGGATCGTATCGGCAAACTTCTTGGCCGGAATGGCTGTTTTGGCCTTTGAAGCGGTTGCCCGCTGCATGATTCACGCCGCCGGCGCGCGCGGCGGCCCGGCGAAAACACCCCTCGATGAGGCCATCGAGAGCGGCGCGGGAATTTGAGCCGATGGCCCGCCAGACTTAAAAAAAGGCAAACGGCTGAACCGCACGCCATTTAGATGACACATTTGTGCCTTTTTGGCAACACTGTGCTTGGAATTTGCAAACCAACTGTGCAAACCCGATAATTAGCTATAAAACCAAAAACGTTCTGCTAGCTATTTAGCAGTGCTGAATCAGCGTCAGCCGCCACGGATAGGCGGATACGCGATGGGGCATTCGGGGGGAAGCATTTTCGGATCCAGCGGGACGCGGTCCAAAAAAGTTTCTGGAAAAACGTGAATTTCAATCGGAGACAACGAATGACCATTGTAAAAGGCCTGCTTCTGGGAGCCGCCGCCGGCGTTGTCTCCATTGCCGCCGCTCAAGCGGCTGATCTTCCCTCGCGCAAGTCGGCTCCGGTCAATTTTGTCAAAATCTGCGACGCCTACGGCGCCGGATTTTTCTACATTCCGGGCACCGACACCTGCTTGAAAGTGGGCGGCTATGCCCGCGCCCAGTACGATTTCACCCCCGGCCGGAACATTTGGACCGTCAGCGCCGCCGGCGTCCCCGCCATCGCGCAGGTCCCCGCCGCTCTGGACACCACGGGTGTTGATGTGACCGGCCGCGTTGACCTCGACGCACGCACGCCGACCGCGCTCGGCACCGTCCGCACCTTCATCCGCCTGCGCGCCACCAACGCCAGCGGCATCCGCAACACTGGCGGCCCCAACGGCTCCTTTAATAACGTGGCAATCTCGCTGGCCCCGGCCTCGGCGACCATCATCGCTATTGAGTCCGCCTTGATCCAATGGGCTGGCTTCACCTTCGGCCAAGCTACCAGCAATTACGCTTTCTTTCCGGGCTATGTGACCTATATCGCGGGTCCGGTCCCCGGCTTCCGCAACGGCCTCAAGCAATTGGCTTATACCGCGACCTTTGGCGGCGGCTTCTCGGCGACCCTCGCGTTGGAGGACCGCACGGATTGGGGCGGGGCACAGGCCACCTATAACCACACTCCGGCCAATGGCTTCCATCTCGTCGCCAACGCCCGCGTGGATCAGAGCTGGGGCTACGCCATTGTGCACGGCATGATCGGCAACAACTCCCTGCGCCAGGATTTTGGCTTCATGGGAAACCCTGGTATTCTCCAAAGCATCGCAGCCTCCAACGGAACCCTCTCGCCGCTGTCGGGCTCGGCGACCAAGATGGGCTTCGCCATCGGCGCCACCCTGAAGTTCAACCTGCCGATGCTCGCCGCCGGCGACGCCATCCATTTCACGGCTAACTACGCCGATGGCTTGGTCGGCGCTATTGGCCTTGGCAATACCATCAACTCCATCGCGAGCCCGGCTCAGCACCGGCTCCTCGGCGGCATCCAGCGCGCCGACCCCGGCATCATCGTGACCAACGGCAATTGCGCGACCAATGTCGGCTGCACGATTGGCTCTGTGACCGGCTGGGGCATCGCCACGCTCCTCACCCACTACTGGACGCCGCAGTTCCGTTCGAACTTCATGGCCGGGTACAACCAGATCAATCCGCCGACTGTTGCCGCGACAGCTTTCCAGCCCTTCCAGTGGGGCAAGGCTTCCGTCGTCACGCTGTCGGGCTCGATCATATACTCGCCGGTTAGGGATTTCGACATCGGCCTCGAACTGGCTTACGCCAACATGACGAACAAGGTGCAGAATCCCTCGGCCGCCTTCCTGCTCGCCGGTTCCCCCGGCCTGAAGGACAGCAACTTCAGCCTGAAATTGCGCATCGACCGCCAGTTCTGATCGGTTCCGCGATAAACTATTTGGAAAACCCCGGCGTGAAAACGCCGGGGTTTTTTTATGACCGGCGCGCGAAAGCGCCAAAACCCTCGCGTCAAACCCGTGAACCCGTTATAGCCCCATCATGAGCCTTTTGACCCGCACCGCTGATCTCGCCGCTGTCTGCGCCCGCTTCGCGAAACACTCCTTCGTGACCGTCGATACGGAGTTTCTCCGCGAGACAACTTTCTGGCCGAAAGTCTGCGTCATCCAGATCGCCTCCGACGAGGAAGCGGTTGCCGTCGATGCCCTCGCCGAAGACTTGGACCTCGCGCCGTTCTTTGATCTGATGGCCAATCCCGGCGTGACAAAAGTCTTTCACGCGGCCCGGCAAGACCTTGAAATTATTTGGAAACTCTCAGGCTTGATCCCTGCCCCGCTGTTCGACACGCAAGTCGCGGCCATGGTCTGCGGCTTTGGCGATCAGGCGAGCTACGGCGAACTCGCGCAAACCATCTGCAACGCGCCCATCGACAAATCCTCGCGTTTCACCGACTGGTCGCGCCGCCCGCTGTCGGAGGCGCAGATCACCTATGCCATCGCCGATGTCACGCATCTGCGCGACATCTACCGCGCACTGGTGGCCAAACTGGAGAAATCCGGGCGAACGTCCTGGCTTGCCGACGAAATGCGCACCCTCAATTCGCCCGCCACCTATGAGCAGCATCCCGACACCGCTTGGGAACGCCTGCGCGGCCGGGCGCGCAAACCGCGCGATCTCGCTGTGCTGATGGAAGTGGCCGCATGGCGCGAGCGCGAAGCCCAGAGCCGTGACGTGCCGCGCTCGCGCGTGTTGAAAGACGACGTGCTCATTGAGGTGGCCCTCGCCGCGCCCAAGACCGCGGAGGCCCTGTCGCAATTGCGCACCTTCCCGCGCGGCATGGAGCGCGCCCGGGGCGGCGCCGATTTGCTCGCCGCCATCGAGCGCGGCCTCGCGCGCGACCCCAAGACCCTGCCGAAAATCGAGCGGGACAAGCGCGGCAACGCCTCCGGCGGCGCGACCGTCGAACTGCTGAAAGTGCTGCTGCGCCAGGTCTGCGAGGCCAATGGCGTCGCCGCCAAAATGATCGCCACTTCGGACGATCTCGAAGCTATCGCGCAGGACGACCGCGCCAATGTTCAGGCGCTGACCGGCTGGCGGCGCGAAATGTTCGGCCTCAAAGCGCTGGAGCTGAAACACGGGCGCCTGGCGCTGACGCTGGAAAAGGGCAAGGTCATCGCCATCGAATGGCAGGAAGCGGCCTCGGCGGAGAGCGTCGCCGCGGAGTGATCGGCTGCGGCGCGCCCCGCGCGGACCGCTGTTCCCGGCCCTAAATCCCGTGTAGGCTGCCAGTCATGAAAGACGTTCTTTACGAACAGGACTTCTACGCTTGGAGCGGCAAACAGGCCGCGCTGTTGCGCGAAGGCAGGCTTTCAGAGGCGGATATCGGGAATATCGCCGAGGAAATAGAGAGCATGGGAAAAACCGAAAAGCGGGAGCTTGTCAGCCGGCTGCGGGTGCTGATGCTCCACCTGCTCAAATGGCGTTTTCAACCGGAGCGGCAGGGAGCCAGCTGGCGCACCTCAATCATGACCCAGCGCCTCGATATAACCGACCATCTCGAAGATAACCCCAGCCTCAAATCTCAGATGGATGACGTCATCGCCCGCGCGTACAAAGGAGCGCTCCTTGACGCCATCGGGGAAACCGGCCTTCCGGCAAAAACCTTTCCGCAGTACTGCCCATGGCCGTTCGCCGCAATGACCGACGCGGATTTTTGGCCGAAATAGAGCCCGCCGCCGGGCGCATTGATTGTCCGGGATCGCGGTGGAAATAATGCGCCCGCCGGGGAACACGCCGGCGCGGGGGAGGCCAGCCATGTCGATGCCAATGGACCTGTTCGTCACAATGAGCGACGGCGTTGAACTTGCCGTGCGTGTGCATCTGCCCGAGGGTAAGACCGGCCCTTTTCCGGCTTTGTTCGGCGCCTCGCCCTATCGCTTCGACAATGACATCCTGCCGGAAACCAAAATGTTCCTTTGGCTGGAGACCGGCCCCATCCACTGGTACCTCGAACAGGGCTACGCCTATGTGCGGCTGGATGTGCGCGGCACCGGCCGCTCCGGCGGCGAATACCGTTTTTTTGACAGGCGCGAGCGGCGCGACCTCTACGAGGTCATCGAATGGATCGCGGTTCAGGAATGGTGCTCGGGCAAAGTCGGCGGCATCGGCGAATCCTACTACGGCACGTCGCAATGGTTCATGGCGGCGGAAAAGCCGCCTCATCTCGCGTGCATCGCGCCCTATGACGGGCACATCGATCTCTACGACGGCTGGGCATACAACGGCGGCATCCCCGGCAATTTCATGTCGCTTTGGTGGAACAGCACGGTTCGCCAAATCAACCGGCGCCCCGGCGGCGGCGGTCCGCCAAAGCTGATCAACTACGATCTTTGTTACGAGCTCGACCAGCACCCCAACCGGGACGGGTTCTGGAGCGATCGCGCCCTGCTGCCGCAGCTCGAAAGCGTCGATATCCCGGTCTTCTCCATCGGCATTTGGGCCAAGATGGATTTGCACCTTGCCGGCAACATCGCGGGATGGCGCGCTGTGAAGGGGCCTAAATGGCTGCAAATCACCGGCGCTATCAATGCTTTCGAAGCCTGCGCGGATTTCGAACATGTGGATTTTCACCGCAATGTTCTGCTCCCCTTCTATGACCGCTACCTCAAAGGCGCCGACAACGGCTTTGAGAACAAAAGCCCGGTCGAGGTCTTCGTGCGCAACACCGGCGCTTACGAAAATCTCCCGGTTTGGCCGCCGGCGGCGGCGGGCGAACGCGTCTTCTGGCTTGGCGATGCCCGCAGCAACACCGTCCAATCGCTTAATGACGGCGCTCTCGAAACCGGGGCTCCCTCGGGAGCGCTGAGCGCGACCTCGTATGACTATCCGCGGGCGGCCTGGACCATCGGCGTCGCCACGCTGGATGAAAAAGGCCCGGACCCGCTGCGCGAAATCCTGACGTTTACATCCGCGCCCTTCGAAAAAGCCTTCAAAATCGCCGGCCCCGGCGAAGCCGTGATCCATCTTTCCTCGACCGCTCCCGACACGGATTTGATCATCCGCCTTTCCGAAGTGCCCGCCCCCGGCAGCGGCAAGCGCCCCGCTGTCATCACCAAAGGCTGGCTGCGCGTCGCGCACCGCGCCCTCGACATGGAAAAAAGCCGCCCGCTTGCCCCCGTCCACGATCACAGCCGCGATGTCGCCATACCCAGGGGCGAGGTCGTGGAATGCCGGGTGGCGCTGGTTGACGCGGCCTATCTCGTGCCCCGGGGATCGCGGCTGCGGCTCGAAATTGCCAACGGCGATTCTGGCATCACCGATCCCATTTTCTCGCATGTTTACTCGCCGGATAAAGTGGGCCGCGACACCATTCATCACGATGCGCGCTATCCCTCGCGCCTCGCGCTGAGCGTGGAGGAAGCGGGGCGATAAGGCAGGGAGACGCTATGAACGGTAAAACTTTCAGCGCTGCGCAACAGCCGCAAACCGCTTAACCCAGCCGAAACGCCAGTTCGCTGAACCCGAACAGGCCCTTGTTCGCGCCCACAACAGGCTCGCCCGCATGCAGCGCCGCGCCCCGCTCGACGAGCGCCTCCAGCATGACCTCCATCTCGATGCGCGCCAAATATTGACCCGCGCACATATGCGCGCCGCGGCCCCAGGCAAGCTGGTCGCGCGCGTCGCGCCGGATGTCGAAACGATCGGGGTCCGGGTAGCGCCGCTCATCGCGGTTGGCCGAGCCGTAGAGCAGCATGACGCGCGCGCCGGCGGGGATGATTTGATCGCCGACGCGGTGGGCGGTTTTCGCGACGCGCGCGAACCAGCGGATCACCGAGCTGTGGCGGACGCTTTCGAAGACAGCGGCGGGAATCCAATCGGGACGTTCGCGCAGCAATTTCCATTGTTCGGGATCGCGCGCCAGCAGGTAAAGCAAATGCCCTTTGGCGAGGATCGTCGTGTCCAGACTGGGAATGACATAGGCGCTAATCGCCCCCAGCGCCTCGGTGAACGATAGCTGGCCGTCCCGCGCAGCTTGAAAAAGCTGTCCGGCCCAGCTGTCCTCACGAACCTTGGAGGCATCAAGGCTCATGATATAGGCAAAAGCGCTGCGCAGGCTCTCGACATCCTTCGGGTCTTGTTCCGGCCCGATGGCGTTGAAGGCCGCGGAGGCCCATTCGAGCATCCGCTCGCGCCCCGCCGCCTCAAGTCCGACGAAATGCGCGATCGCCTCGACCGGCAAAAACCGGGCGAGGGACCGCATCGCATCGAATTCGCCCCCGCCGGCGAGTTCGTCAACGCGCGCGGCGATCATTGCCTTAAGCCGCGGCCTTGCCTGTTCCAACTGTTCGGGCTTCAGCGGGCGCATGACAGCGGCGCGGAGCCGCTTGTGCGTTTCTCCGTCGGTTTGGATGACATTATTGCCCTTGGGCGCGTTAAACGCCTCGCTGAACCCGACGCCCTCGCCGCTGATTAACACGTCGGACACGCGCAAAGCCTCGCGCACATCATCATAGCGGCTCAGGACGTAAACATCGGGAGAGGCGAGTTTCACGACGGGGCCGAGATCGCGAAGCGCCCGGTAATCCGCGAAGGGATCGCGCAGGCTGCTGTCGGCGAACAGCCTGACGCCGCTGTGGGGCATGTCGGCCGCGGCAACAGGCATAATGCTTTCCATTGAAGGTTTCCTCCCGGACAGCTTTTAGAATCGCCCTGCCCTAACCCGCGCGCACCTCCGCCTCGCGCCCGATCAGCCGGGCCATTTGTTTCAGCCTCCCGTGCAGGCGCTCGTTGACAAGGGCGGCGTATTTCGGCGGCACGATTAGCAGGAGCTTGTTTTTGACGCAACGCATCGGGCACACCGGCAGCACGCCTGGCATCGCCGCCGACATTAGATAGCCAACGCGCATCGCCGCGCCCAGAATATGCGCCCGGTCGAGAATGCGCGCGCTGGCAAGCGTGCGGATTTGCGGGTTCACATCGGCATCGGGCCCCAGATGCCGGTAAGAGGTTGCCAGCGCCAGAAAGGCGCGCCCCTCATGATCGATGCCGCCGAAGGCCGCGTTGGCGATGATATTCAGCGATTGCTCGCCGCGGTAATCGGGATGGGCGCGCCACCCGATATCCGCCAGCAGGCAGGCTGCATGGCGCAGGCGCTTCTCGCCCTCTGTCTCGTCGAAATGCGTCGAGCGCATGAAATCGTCCGTCCACAGGCATAATTCCTCGCCGTGCGCGGGGGCGCGCGAACGCAGCACATTGAGATCGCGCGCCGCCGAAATCAACGGATCGAGCCGGCGCTGCGCCGCGTCCAGACGCTCGAACAAAAGCCCTTCGCGCACGCCGAGCGCGGAGACGACCACCTCGCGCGGCTTGGCGCGGCGGAGAATTTCGTCGAGCACCACGGCGCCATAGGCGAGCAGCGGGCGCCGCGCGGCGGGCACGGACTCGATGCCGATCAGCGCATCCGTGTTGATGCGTTCGACCAGCGCCAGGAAATCCGCCGCGTCCCGCGCGGGAATGACATAGCCGTGCATGACATTGAGAGGATAATTGCGCTGGCGCATGTGCAGGCGCGCCAGCGCGCGCCATGTGCCGCCGATGGCATAGAACGAGCGGCCTTTCAGAGACTCGAGCGGCTTGCAGCCCTCCAGCGCGTCCCGCACGATTTTTACGGCGCGTTTGGGGCTTTTGCCGGAGACGTCGGTCAGCGCCAGCCCGCCCAGCGGCAGCGTCACGCCGCGCCCCAGCCGCGACCCCTTGACCTCGTTGAGCTCCAGCGAGCCGCCGCCGAGATCGCCGGAAACCCCGTCAGGCTTGTAAAATCCGGAGACAACACCGAGCGCCGCCAGCTCCGCCTCGCGCTTGCCCGACAGCAATTCAATCGGCGCGCCGATGGCCTCGCGCGCGGCGGCGAGAAACTCTTTGCCATTGAGCGCGTCGCGCGCCGCCGCCGTGGCGATGACATGCACATCGCCGATTTGAAGAATGCCGCACAGCACGCGGAAACGGCGCAGCGCGCCAAGCGCCTTTTCAACGCCGTCCCTCGGCAGCTTTCCCGTGGTCGCCACGCCGCGCCCGAGGCCCGCCAGCAGCTTATCGTTGAATATCGGCGTGACGGAACGCCTCAACCCCTCATAGGCGACGAGCCGCACCGAGTTGGAGCCGATATCGACAATGGCGACAGGTTTTCCGATGGCAAGGCGGCCGGGCGCGTCGGGTTTGGCGAGGGACTTTTTGGATGGTCTCGATATATTCATTTGGCCTGTGAGGGTCGTTTGGCGAGCGGTTTGGGGCTTGAGCTTTTGAGCGATTTTCCGCGTCCGGACAAGCTTGGATTGGTCATAAAATACTGGTGGGCGTTGAAAGCCTCCTCCCCAGGCTGCGGCGAGATGCGCCGGCTCGACCCGTCCGGCAGCACCCGGTAGCTCTGCTGGTTGTCCATGAGGTTTGCCACCATGATCTGATCAAGCACCTGCTCATGCACGGTCGGATTGACGATCGGCGCCATCACCTCGACGCGCCGCTCCAGATTGCGCGGCATCAGATCGGCCGAGGAGATATACAGCGCGGCTTTGGGGTGCGGCAGCCCGTGCCCCATGCCGAACGCATAGACACGCGCATGCTCCAAAAACCGCCCGACAATCGATTTGACGCGGATATTGTCCGAAAGGCCCGGCACGCCCGGACGCAGGCAGCAGATGCCGCGCACGACGAGGTCAATCTGCGCCCCCGCCTGGCTTGCCCGGTAGAATTCGTCGATAATGTCAGGATCGACAAGCGCGTTGCACTTGGCCCAGATCGCCGCCGGCCTGCCGGCTTTGGCGAAGTCAATTTCCCCCGCGATATGCGCCAGAAATTTCTCTTTGAGCGAAATCGGAGAAACCGCCATCCGCTCCAGCCCGGCGGGCTCGGCATAGCCGGTGATGTAATTGAAAATGCGCGCGACATCGCGGCCTGTCGCGGGATCGGCGGTGAAGTAGGAAATGTCCGTGTAAATGCGCGCGGTTTGCGGGTGATAGTTGCCGGTGCCGACGTGGCAATAAGTGGCGAGCGCGCCGCCCTCGCGGCGCACCACCATCGACAGCTTGCCATGGGTCTTCAATTCCATGAATCCATAGACCACCTGCGCGCCCGCCCGCTCCAGATCGCGCGCCCAGCGGATATTCGCCTCCTCGTCAAAACGGGCTTTCAGCTCGATCAGCGCGGTCACCGATTTGCCGGCCTCCGCCGCCTCGACGAGAGCGCGCACAATGGGGCTGTCGGAGGAGGTGCGGTACAGCGTCTGCTTGATCGCGACCACGTTGGGATCGCGCGCCGCCTGCGCCAGAAACTGCACCACCACATCGAAGGATTCGTAGGGGTGATGGACGACGAGGTCCTTCTGCTTGATCGCCGCGAGGCAATCGCCGCCGTTGTCGCGCACCCGCTCGGGAAAACGCGGATTGTACACCTTGAATTTAAGGTCCGGCCTTGGAATGGCGACGATTTCCGCCAGCTCGTTGAGCGCCAGCATTCCCTCATGAACGAAGATTTCGTCGTGGCTGGCGCCAAGCGCCCGCGCCACGAATGTTTGCAGTTCCTCTGGCATCCCCGCGTCGAATTCGAGACGGATCACGCTGCCGCGGCGGCGGCGTTTCAGCGCCGTCTCAAGGAAGCGCACGAGATCCTCCGCCTCCTCCTCGATCTCCACTTCGCTGTCGCGCACAACGCGGAAGAGGCCGAGCCCTTTGACCGAATATCCGGGGAACAGGCGTCCGGTCTGCAATCCGATCAGCGTTTCCAGCGCGATCAGCCGCGCCTGGCCCTTGCCTTTGGAATCCGGCAGCCGCACGAAACGGTCGATCTTGATCGGCAGGCGCACCAGCGCGGTCAGCCGCCTCCCGTCGTGATCCCTGACCAGATCGAGCGCGGTGCTGATGCCGAAATTGGGGATGAAGGGAAAGGGATGCGCGGGATCGATGGCCAGCGGCGTCAGCACCTGAAAAATATGCGAAAGAAAATGCGCGTCCAGCCATTCAAGTTCGGATTTGCTGAGCTCGCCGGCCTCCAAAATCTGAATCCCCGCGGCGGCGAGGGATTCCCGCAGCGCCCGCCAGCGGGACTGCTGCTCGCCGGCGAGCACCGCGACCCGGCCGCGAACCCGCGTCAATTGCTCGCCCGGGGTCAAACCGTCCTCGGAGGGCGTGTGAACACCCGAACGAAGCTGCGCCCTCAGCCCGGCGACGCGCACCATGAAAAATTCGTCGAGATTGCTGGCGGAGATCGACAAAAAGCGCAGTTGTTCCAGCACGGGGTGCCGCGGGTTCGATGCCTCATCGAGAACCCGCTGGTTGAACTCAAGCCACGACAATTCGCGGTTTACGAAGCGCTCGGGCAAATCGGCGAGACCAGCGAACGGCGCCGCGTCCTTTGCCTCCGTCTCGCCGCGCTCCGATGTGACGACCTCCGCCTGCATTGATTTTCGCGCCATTGCCGTTTTTCCTGGTTCCGGCCGCCGCTTCGGCTGCCCGCCTGCCTCAAGGCGGACCATCGGAATCCCCTGTGACATTACCATGACGATTTCAGCCCGGCTCCTCAAGCCGCCGGATAAGTTCGCCCGCCATGATCCGCGTTACCGGCCTCCCCAGCGCCAGCGCCTCGCGGTCAAGCGCCTCGACAATGACGCGCGCCGCGTCCAGCGAGCGCTCGATGCGCCGCGCGAGATATTCGATCAGCCCCGCGTCGATGCCGAGCTGGCGGTCGGCAAACAATTTGACCAGCACGGCGCGCACCAGCGCGTCATCGGGAGCGCCGATTTCGACCGCCGGCGCAAGGCGCAGCCGGGACAGCAGATCGGCCGTCGCAAGACCCCAATGATCGGGAAAACGCCGCGCGGTGATCACCACACAGGCGCCGGAATCGCGCGCCAGGTTGATGAGATGGAACAACGCTGCCTCAATGCCGGGAGCGCGGTCCGCATCCTCCACAAGGATCGCCGGCTGCGCGGCGAGCGCTTGCAAATCGACATGTGAATCGGCATGCGCCAGCGCCGCCGCGTCCAGCGTCCGCGCCCCCGCCCGCGCCGCCCATATGGCCGCCAGATGGCTTTTGCCCGCCCCGCCCGGCCCGATCAGCAGCAACATGCGCCCCGGCCATTGCGGCCAGCGCTCCATCGCGGCGAAGGCCCCTTCATTGGAGGGCGAGACGAGGAAATCATCGGCGCCGAAACGCGGCTCCACCGGCAAATCAAGCGAGAGCTGGCGCATCAGGCCGTTCACTGCACATGCCCCGCATCGGCCGCGCCGCCGCGATAGAAAGGACTGGCAAGGTATCCGCGCAGCGCAAACCGGCAGAGCACCCCAATGGCGGCGGCGACAGGCACGGCCAGTATCAGGCCGCTGAAGCCAAACAGGCTGCCAAACGCAAACAGCGCAAACATCAGCCACACCGGATGCAGCCCAACAGAGGCGCCCACAAGACGCGGCGTGAGAATATTCCCCTCAAGGAACTGCCCGGCGCCGACCACACCCATTGCCATCAAAAACAACGACCAGCTTGGCCAGCCCTGCACCACCGACACAATAGCGGCGAGCACCAGCGCGGTGAGCGAGCCCACATAGGGGATGAAACTGAGGACACCCGCTGTAATGCCGATCAGGAACCCGTAGTTGAGCCCGATCAGCGACAGACCCAGCCCGTACCACAGGCCCAGAAACAGGCAGACCAGCGATTGCCCGCGCAAAAACCCGGCGATAGCCCGGTCCATATCGCCGGCGAGCCCGCGCACAACGCCCCGGCTCGACACGGGCACCCAGCCGTCGATGGCGGCGATCATCCGGTGCCAATCCAGCAGAATGTAGAAGGCGACGACCGGCGTCACCACGAGGATCGACAGCAGGCCCGCCAAAGCCTGGCCGCCGGACCACAGGGATTTGAGAAAACCCAGCAGCCATTGCGCCCCGCCGCGCGCCAGTTCGCCGACCGACTTCTGCACATCGCCGTTGGAGACGCCGTTGCCGAGGCCCAGCTTCTCCATGACATTGGCTCCCAGCTTGTCGCTGAGCGCGCTGCCCTCCTCAATGGCCAGCGCCTGGAGCCGCGTCACCAGCGCCGGCAAAGCGTCGATAAACGCCGCCATTTGATGCGCCAGAACGGGCGCGGCCAAAATCAGCAGCGCGACGAAGGCCACACTGACCACGATCAGGATTGTCAGCGCCGCGCCAAGCCGGTTCATCCCGGCCCGCTCCAGCTTGCCCGCCAGAGGATCGAGCAAATAGCCGAGGATCAACCCGACGAGAAACGGCAGCAGCACGCCGCTGAACAGATACAGAAACAGCCCGAGCGCGCCCAGCGCGGCAAGCCAGAACAGGGTTTGCTGACGCAGACTCATCGGCGAACACCTTTTACCAAAGTCCCGCAATTTCTGGGCGCTAACCGCTCATATGCTTCAGCCATTGCAGCAAATAGGCCGCCATGGACAGCACCGTCAATGCGGTGACCAGAGCGATGGCCGGGCCCAGCCAGCCCTCGAGGCCCAGATCAAAGGCTTTGGCGCCCAAAACCATCGCCGCCAGCAGAATTTGCGCGACCGTGTTGATCTTGGACACCAAAAGCGGCCTTATTTCCACGGGCTTGTCGAGCCCCCAGGAAATCATCACCGCGCCGACAATCATAAGATCGCGCGACACCACGAGAATGGCCACCGCGCCCGGCAAAACCCCCTCAACCGCCAGCGTGACGTAAATCGACATCAGCAGAGCCTTGTCGGCGAGCGGGTCCAGATAAGCGCCCAATTCGCTGCGCAGATCAAAATGCTTGGCGATAAACCCGTCGATCCCGTCGGAAATGCCGGCGGCGACAAACACCGAGAAAGCGAGGGTCCAATGCCCCGCCGCGATCATCGCGATGGCGACAGGCACAAGCAGCAGCCGTCCGACGGTGATCAGATTCGGCAGGCTTCGAAAGAGGCTCGAACGGCTCATTGGAGGCAAGTGTAGCACGGCAAAGGGATTCGCCGAGAGGGGGCGGCGGCGCGGTGGGATGCTGACGCGCTGAGGACCGGATTTTATCGCAATCGTCGAAGCGGGGGCGGGAGATGGTGAACCCGCCCCGCCTTGCTTCGCGCCGCGCGCTGCGTTAACCCCGGCGCGCAAAGGACAGGCCGCCAGGAACTGCCGAAATGACCGCTCCGCACACGGGCCTCACCTACGCGCAGGCCGGCGTCGATATTGACGCGGGCAATGCCATGGTCGATGCCATCAAGCCCCTCGTGCGCGCCACGCGGCGGCCCGGCGCGGATGCGGAAATCGGCGGGTTTGGCGGGCTTTTTGATCTGAAAGCCGCCGGCTTCAAAGACCCCATTCTGGTCGCAGCCAATGACGGCGTCGGCACCAAGGTCAAAA
>JANYFM010000132.1 GCA_025362655.1 Hyphomicrobiales bacterium
ATCGATGTGTTTCAGCCGCAGGGCGCGGCGCTGATGAAGCTGACGGCGGGGATCAAGGCGGCGTTTGATCCCGACGGCGTGCTCAATCCCGGGCGGATGTGGGCGGGGGTTTAGACTGATGCAAACCAACTTCTCATCCGCCGCCCTCGCCGAGCCGCATCTCGCGGAATCGGAAAAAATCCTGCGCACCTGCGTGCATTGCGGGTTTTGCACGGCGACGTGCCCTACCTATCTGCTGCTTGGTGACGAGCTCGATTCGCCGCGCGGGCGCATCTACATGATCAAGGACATGCTGGAGGGCGGCAAGCCCGCGACGAAAGAGGTTGTGAAACACGTCGACCGCTGCCTGTCATGCCTTTCGTGCATGACAACCTGTCCGTCGGGCGTGCATTACATGCATCTGGTTGATCACGCGCGCGCCCATATTGAGCTGACTTACAAGCGCGATTTCACAGACCGCCTGCTGCGCGCGCTGCTGGCGAATATCCTGCCCTATCCCCGGCGGTTCCGCCTGGCGCTGGCGGGCGCGCTGCTGGCCAAACCTTTGCGATTTATCATCGCGGCGCTGCCGTTCGTTGGCGCGCGCATGGGCGCGATGATTGATCTTGCGCCGGCGCGCTTTCCGTCCCTGCCGCTGACCGAAGCCGCGCCCGCCGTTGCATCTCCGCGCCGTGGCCGCGTCGCCATTCTCGAAGGCTGCGCGCAGCCGGCGCTGAAGCCCTCCATCAACGCGGCGGCGCGGCGCGTGCTGGCGCGGCACGGCGTCGATGTCATCCGCCCCAAGGGCGAGGGCTGCTGCGGCGCGCTGGTGCATCACATGGGGCGCGAGGCGGAGGCGTTTGCTTTCGCGCGGCGCAATGTGGACGCGTGGTGCGCGGAAATCGCCGGCGGGCTTGACGCCATTCTCATCACCGCATCCGGCTGCGGCACGACGATCAAAGACTATGGCTTTATGCTGCGGGACGATCCCGCTTATGCGGAGAAAGCGGCGCGTGTTTCCGCGCTGGCCAAAGACATCACGGAATACGCCGCCGGGCTCGATGCGCTGCCCCGCGCGCGCGAAACCGGCCAGACCATCGCCTATCATTCGGCCTGCTCCATGCAGCACGGGCAAAAGCTGGGCGACCAGCCCAAGCGCCTGCTGCGCGCGGCGGGTTTCGTGGTGAAAGAAGTGCCGGAAGGGCATATCTGCTGCGGCTCGGCCGGCGTCTACAATATTCTGCAGCCTGAAATCGCCGGGCGCCTGCGCGAGCGCAAAGCGGCCAACATCGCCAAAACGAAGCCGCAGGCGATTGCAACCGGCAATATCGGCTGCATCACGCAAATCGGGCTGGCGACCGCAACTCCCATCGTCCACACGATCGAACTGCTGGACTGGGCGCAGGGCGGGCCTTTGCCCGAGGGTCTCGCGGGGGCTGGATTCCCGGCCTGACCCGTGTTCATCTTGCGGCTTGATCTCCATCGGAGAGGCGGGATGGCGAAACGAACAAAAGGTCCCGGTAAAAAAGCCGCGGCAAAAAGAGCCCGCAAAACCGCAAAGCCGAAGCGCGCGGCGGCAAAGCCAGCCGCCAAAAAACTGCCCCAGCCGAAGAAAGCGCCCAAGCCGAAAAATCGCGCGGTGAAATCCAAGGAGGCTCTGGCGCGGATCGTACCGGCGCCGCCGCGGAGGCGCCCGCCGCTGACGCGCCTTCCGAAAGCGACTGCGCCGCGCAAGCCGCCCGCCGCCCGCCTGGAGGAAACGCCGGCGCCGGATGCGGCACGCGAATCATCTGATGGGCCCGATAAGAGCCCCGCGGCCGAGAGTCCGCTCTTGCCGCCGCCCTTGCCGCCGCCCCTGCCGCCGCCCCTGCCGCCGCTGCGGCGGCCCCCGGCGAATCGCGCCAGAGCAAAACGCCGCCCGGGAAAGTAAAGAAATCCTTTACGCAGGCGTGCTTTCGCGCGAAATTTTTGAAATTTGGACAGGCGCTTTGTTGCGTCAAAGTCACATAATATCAAAAGTCATCGGGCGAGCCGCCGTTTGCCTATGAATTGAGCAATTGCCTGTAGGAAGAACTTGCGTTCGCGCGGACCCAACATCATGCTTAATCATCGAATTTTGATTTGGGCTGGAGAAACCTATGAACCGTCTTCTACTCGCCGTTGTTGCAGCCTCGACACTCGGCGGCGCGGCATCCGCGGCTGATCTTCCCACCAAGAAATCCGCCCCCGCGCCGGTTCCGGTCAGCGCCGACGGGTTTGATTTCGCCTTCGGCGCAAAAATCATGAGCGATTACATCTCGCGCGGCATCACGCAGTCGAAGGGCTATCCGAGCGGCACGATCTATCTGGAAGGCCGTTATAACATCGGCGACACCCAGCTTTACGCCGGCGTGCAGCCGTGGGCCGTCAGGCTGCCCACCGGCACTCCGGCGGAGGTTGATCTCTACGGCGGCGTGCGCCAGACTTGGGGCGCCTTCACCGTGGACGTGGGCGCGATTTATTACCTCTATCCCGATAACAAGCGGCAATATTGGGTCAATGCGCCCGCGACGCTGCTGAACCCCATCGGCGCCTCCGCCGCAACCTGCAACGCGCTGGTTGGGCCGCTCGCCGGCTTCTGCGCGACGACGGCGCGGAACCCCAGCTTCCTGGAACTCTATCTCAAGCCGTCCTACAACATCACGGAATCCTTCAACATC
>JANYFM010000143.1 GCA_025362655.1 Hyphomicrobiales bacterium
ATGGCCTCGCGGGGAACCAAGGTCAATCCGCAGGCATTCCCAGCGTCAGGGGATGGTTAGCTCCGGGAAGGTGGCTCAATTGGGGCGGCGGGCCGCAAGGCGGCAACCACTGATACCAATCCGCGATAATCCTGACTCGACTTTTGAATTCCGTTTTCTGGCCTTTTCTGATTCTCTTGAACGATTGATTCGTCGGGAGATCTGCGATGCCGCTGGATATCGTTCGGAGCGACCATTCGGTCGAAGAGCTGCGGCGGGAAGCGCGCCGCTGCGATGATGCAAAGCAGGTTCGGCGCCTGTTGGGGCTCGCGTTGGCGCTGGAGGGAGCGACGCGGGACGCCGCCGCGAAAGCCGCCGGCATGACGCGGCAAACATTGCGCGATTGGGTGATCCGCTACAATGAACGGGGCGTCGAGGGGCTGAAAGACAAGGCCAGGACGGGTCGCCCGCCCCGCTTGAGCGAAAAGCAGTTGCTGGAGCTCGACGCGCTGGTTGAGCAAGGTCCCGACATCGGCGTTCACAACGTGGTGCGGTGGCGTTGCGTGGACCTCAAGGCGGTCATCGCCGCCAGGTTCGGCGTCGATCTTTCGGAAGACCGGATCGGCGCCATCATGCATCGACGCGGTTACCGGCGCCTGTCGGTGCGGCCGCGACACCCGGAAACGGACGAAGCGGCGCAGGAGGATTTTAAAAAAACTTCGCCGCGACCGTGAAGAGCAAGTTGCCCGAGAGTGCGAGCGGAAAGCCGCTTGAAATATGGTTTCAGGACGAGGCGCGGGTCGGACAAAAGGGCTCACTGACGCGCATCTGGGCGCGGCGTGGAACGCGGCCCCGCGCGCCGCGCGACACGCGTTATGAATCGGCCTACATTTTCGGGGCGGTTTGCCCCGCGCGCAAGATCGGCGCCGGCATCGTCATGCCCTACGCCAATACCGAAGCCCTCAACGAGCACCTGGCCGAAATCTCGCGTTTTGTCGCCGAAGGGTCGCACGCCGCGCTCATTCTCGACGGCGCGGGCTGGCATGTCGCCCGCAAACTCGTGATCCCCGGCAACATCACCCTCGTGCACCTGCCGCCCTACGCACCGGAACTCAACTCCGTCGAAAACATCTGGGAATACCTGCGCAAGAACAAACTCTCCCTGCGCGTCCACGATGACTATGACGAAATTGTCGAGGCTTGCTGCAAGGCATGGAACGACCTCATGGCTCTGCCCGAGCGCATCGCATCCATCGCAACACGAGAATGGGCCGTCGTGTCATAATTTTCGCGGGTTGGTATTATACCAAGGGGTCTATGAATTGACCTATGGTCAATCCATAGAGTTCCGCGCGTCAGCCGATGCTTGTTCAAGGCCCGCGCGCGTTCGCGCTTGCCAAAGGTCATGAGTCAAAGCTCATGACCTTTGGTATTAGCGCCGTTGAAGGCGGCGACCAAAACGTGCGTGTCGTAGAATTCGCGGAACAGGATCAGTTGTCCGTCCTGATAGCGGAACAGATGCGCCCATTCGCTCTCAAACACCTTGCCGCTGGCCCGCATCCGCGCCCTGGTGAAGCCGGTGACGGTGACGGTGACGAAATCGGCGCCCGTGAAGAATTCGCGCGGCTCGAAGGCCTCAAATTCGAGGTTCTCCATCAGCGCGGCGAAAAACGACGTGGCGCCGCCGATCCCCTCGCGCCTGCCGCCCCACGGCAGCAGGGCCCGGTCGGCATTGGAAATCCATTCAATGCGCGGGTGCATGGCTCTGACGATGGTCTCCAAATCAGCGCGGCCGAAAGCCTCGTAGATTTCGCGGGTCTTTTCCAATGGATCCATGGCGGTCTCCCCGGCTGCGCGGCAGCGCGCCCGTGACGGGTTTACCGCGCGGGGAGCCCAACGGATGCAGCCCCGCGATGATTATTCGGGGGTCAGATCACCGACGCCAGAAAAGCCGGCAGGAACGCCAGCGACAGGAGCGTTGAGATGACGACGATGCCGGCAACCTCCTCGGGGCGGTTGCCGTAGCGCTCGGCAAACATGTAGTTATAAACCGCCGAGGGCATCGCGCTTTGCGCCACAACAACGCCTCTCGCCGCGCCGTCCAAGCCCAGCAATGACGCGACAATCCAGCCGATGGCAAAGCCCCCGAGCAGGCGGGCCAGCGAATAGGCGACCGCGGCGCCGACCGAGGCGGTTTTCAGGCGCGCCAGCGAATAGCCCAGCGACAGCAGCATGAGCGGCACCATGAGGCCGCCGAGAATATGAATGGCGCGGCCGGCGAATACAGGCAATTGCAGCCCCGAGGCGGCAAGGCCGATCGCCGCGATGATCGCCCAGACGAGCGGCATCCGCAGCAATTCGCCGGGCTTCAGACCGCCGGCGGCGATTGATTGGCCCACCGTGAATTGCAGCAGCGAGGCGATGGCATAAAAAGCGATGGCGAGCGCCAGCCCCGCCGGCCCGAACGCGAAAAGCGCGAGAGGCAGGCCCATATTGCCGGAATTGGGAAATGCCAAAACGGGGACAAAAGCCGCAACCGGCCCGCCCATGGCGCGCACAAAACCATAGGCGGCGGCGAGCGCGAACGCGTGGCAAAGCACGGAGGCCAGAGCCAATTGCCCGAAGGCGGCGGCGCTGAGTCCGGCATTGGCGAGACTGTCGATCACGAGGCAGGGGGTGGCGACCGTCGTCACCAGCAGCGTGACGAAACGCGGATCAAAAGGCGCGCCCCGGCGGGCCCATATCCAGCCGGCCAGCACAACCAGGAAGATCGGGCCGACAACGTCGAAAAGAATGGCCAAAAGTTGCATGATTCTTTCCCGCTCGCCGGCAGGCTATGCCCCGGCGGCGGAAAATCTCCAAACAGATCAAGCAGGCGCGGCGGCGCTGCGCGCGCCCGCGTCCAACCGCTGTCAGGTCAGGCCGGTGCCGGTGGAACTAAAATTGCCTTTGATTTTAGTGCCGATCAGGGTCAGCGCGACAACGAGGAGAACCGCGATAACGGTGCCGATGACGCTGTATTCCATGGCGGTGGCGCCGGATTGATCACGAAGGAAACGAACGATTTTCTCTGTCATGGAATGCCTCGCGATTACCCGGGCGGCGCCCGGCACACAGGCGATGCGCGACGCGATCGCCGGTGGGAAACGTAAAGGAAGGAGATTAATCACCCGCTAACAGAAGTTTTCGGCCAAAGCCTTTGCGCTGGAAAACCCTTTAGGTTAGCGCGGAGGATATTTTGCTGAACTTGCCAGACACCTTGGTGCCTGTGGACGTCACCGCCGTGATAATCACAACACCGATAAGTCCCGCAATCAAGCCATATTCAACGGCTGTGGCCGCGGATTCATTGCGCAGGAACCTCAAAACTACGGCTTTCATGACGCTGCACCCGGATTTTGCATGGACAGAATCCAATATTTTTCCGCCGCTGACTGAAGCGAAATGTAGGTGTCACACATTAAAAAACCATTGCCCAGGACGCTGTCAAATCCAGCAATTTCCCGTAATGCGTGCAAAATCCGACAATGCCGCCTTGCTGCGGCGCGTGCCTGCGGGAAATCAGGACCGCCGCCTCAATGGAGAATCTGGCTCAGAAAGAGCTTCGTCCGCTCGTGCCGCGGCGCCGAGAAAAACAGTTCGGGGCTGTTGGCCTCGACGATTTCCCCCGCGTCCATGAATATCACGCGGTCCGCGACCTGCCTGGCAAAACCCATTTCATGGGTGACGCAAAGCATGGTCATGCCGTCTTTGGCCAGCGCGACCATGGTGTCGAGAACCTCCTTGACCATTTCCGGGTCCAGCGCCGAGGTCGGTTCGTCGAACAGCATGATTTTGGGGCTCATGCACAGGGCCCGCGCGATGGCGACGCGCTGCTGCTGGCCGCCTGAAAGCTGGCCCGGATATTTTCCCGCCTGCTCGGGAATTTTCACCCGTGTCAAAAAGCGCATGGCGAGATCGTCGGCCTCCTTTTTTGGCATTTTGCGGACCCAGATGGGGGCCAGCGTGCAGTTCTCCAAAATGGTCAGATGCGGAAACAGGTTGAAATGCTGGAACACCATGCCGACATCGCGGCGGATATCGTCGATCTTTTTCAGATCATTGGCGATCTCGACGCCCTCAACAAAAATGCTGCCCTGCTGGTGCTCCTCCAGCCGGTTGATGCAGCGGATCAGCGTCGATTTTCCCGAGCCCGAGGGGCCGCAGATGACGATTTTCTCGCCGCGGGCGACATCCAGATTGATATCGCGCAGCACATGAAAAGCGCCGAACCATTTGTTGACGCCGGTCATCGTCACGGCGGAGCCTTGTTGCGGCGCGGCGGCTTGCATCGGGGCTCCTAATGTTTGCGCGCGGAGGAAAGGTTCCGCTCAATCATGGCGGAATAGCGCGACATGGCGAAACAGAAAACGAAATAGAACGCCGCGGCAAAAATGTAGCCGGTTGCCGAAATCGTCGGCCCGGCCCAGGCCGGGTCCAGCCGCGCTGTGTCCACGGCGCGCAGAAAATCATAAATGCCGACGATGGCAATCAGCGTCGTGTCTTTGAACAGGCCTATGAACGTGTTGACGATGCCGGGAATGACGATGGTCAGCGCCTGCGGCAGAATGATGAGGCGCATCATCCGCCAATAGCCAAGGCCAACCGCCATCGCGCCCTCAAACTGGCCTTTCGGCAGGGCTTGAAGGCCGCCGCGCACAACTTCCGCCATGTAAGCCGATGCGAACAGGGAGATGCCGATCAGCGGACGCAGCAGCCGGTCGGGCGTCCATTGCGCCGGCACAAACAAGGGCAGCATCAGATTGGCCATGAACAGCACGGTGATCAGCGGCACGCCGCGCCAGAATTCGATGAAGGCCACGGAGCAAAATTTAACGACGGGCAGACGCGAGCGCCGCCCCATTGCCAGCAGCACGCCGAAGGGCAGCGAAATCACGATGCCAACGACCGACACCAGCAGGCTGACGAAAATGCCGCCCCAGAGATCGGTGGGGATTGTGGTCAGGCCGGCGCTCTCCCAGCCGTGCAGGAAAATGAAGGCGAACACGGGATACACAACAAAGAAAAGCAGCGCGGCCAGTCCCCGCCGCGGCGCCTCGAGCCACAGCAGCCAGGCCACCAGAAGGGCTCCGGCGGCAAGCACCAGATTTACCCGCCAAAGCGATTCGCGCGGATAGGAGGCATAGGTGAAATAGGCCAGCTTGCGCTCGACGA
>JANYFM010000149.1 GCA_025362655.1 Hyphomicrobiales bacterium
GTCGATGTCGGTCCTTGAGGAGCAACCTCCTGCGGTTTCAGCATATCGACCGGGAGCATGTGCAAGGCTACCCTTAAGCCAACCGCATCGCGCCCCGCCAGCCTTGTTCCCCAACCCCTTCCATCCCCCCGCGCAATTGCCGTATGCTCCCCCTTAACGCCGGTCCTGAGCCGGCGATTCCGGGAGGCGCGGCCATGACACAGCATAATTCGCAATTCGACCCCGCCGCCAACCGCCGGCGGTTTCTGCAATATCTGGCGTCGAGCGCCGCCGTCAGCTGGAGCGGCTCGGCGCTGGGACAGGCGCTTGAAGCGCGCGAGCCGCTGCCCGACCCCATGGTGTGGGCGCCGCGCGACGTGAATTTCCTGATTCCCTCGCCGAAAGACGCGATCAACGTGTTCGATTTCGAGAGCGTGGCGCGCAAAAACATTCCGCCCGCGCATTTCGGCTATATGGCGTCGGGCATTGATGACGAAACATCGCTGCGCGCCAACCGCGAGGGTTTTCAAAAATTCCAATTGCGCCCGCGGCGCATGGTCGATGTCAGCAAGGTCGATATGAGCGTTGAAATATTCGGCCAAAAATATGACACGCCGATTTTTCTCGCGCCCATCGGCGGCCACAAGGCCTATCACGCGGAGGGCGAAATCGCCGTGGCGCGCGGAGCCAAAGCCGGCAACCACCTGCAAATTCTCTCAACGCAGACGACGACCTCGCCCGAGGAGGTGACCGCGGCGCGCGGCGCGCCGATCTGGTTCCAGCTCTACGCGACCAACAAATTTGAAATAGCCAAAGCCCTTGTTCAGCGGGCCGAGAAGGCCGGCTGCCTCGCGGTGACGGTCACCGCGGACCGCAGCGGCGGGCGCAACCAGGAGACCCTGTTCCGCCTGCGCCGGGAGGACAAACGCAATTGCGCCGAATGTCACGGCGACGCCGCGGGCGGCGGCGGCTCCGGCGTGCGGCCGAACCGTCCGATGTGGGACGGCATCGACACCACGGGCCTTGGCGCCATTCAGGCATCGGCCATGACATGGGACTATCTCAAACGCATCCGCGATGTCACGAAGATGAAAATCATCGTCAAAGGGCTGCTCGCCCATGAGGATGCCAAGCTCGCCGCCGACAACGGTTTTGACGGCATCATCGTGTCGAACCACGGCGGACGCTCGGAGGATGCGGGCCGCTCCACCATTGAGACACTGCCCGAAATGATCGAGGCCGTCGGCGGGCGGCTGCCGGTATTCGTTGACAGCGGGTTCCGGCGCGGCACGGATATCGTCAAAGCGCTGGCCATGGGCGCGGCGGGGGTCGCGGTGGGGCGTCCCTATATCTGGGGGCTCGGCGCGTTTGGCGCGCCAGGCGTCGAGCGCGTGCTGGAATTGCTGCGCATCGAACTGTTTGCCGCCATGCAGCAGGCGGGCGCGCCGACGATCAAGCACCTCGTGCCCGGAATGGTAAAGCGGGTTTGATTATTTAACAGCCCGCAGCCGCTCGACATAGGGCGCGAGCACGTCGCGTCCGCCGCGTCCAGTGAGGGCGAAGGCCCGGCCGTCCTGCGTCCACAGCGCGGCGGTGACCGGCGCTTCGCTGTAGACGGGCTCGGCAACCGCCAGCCCGTTGGCCGGGCTGATGGAAAGGCCCAGCCTTTCGCCGTCTTTGGATTCGTAGACGAGAAATCCGCTAACGCCGAAACCGGTGGGAACAACACGCCCGCCGAGCAGGCGGTAGCCGCTTGCGGCGAGGTCCGCCGGGCGGATGGCGAAGCCGGCGCGGCGCGACACCTGCGCCGCCATGTCCGCGCCGGAAAACTCGACCGGCCGCGCCGTGTCGAATGCGAAAGCGCGGTGCGCGGCGACGGCCGCGGCTGAGAGCGTCTGGACGGGATCAGCGATATGCAGGGCCTCGACCGGACGGGCGGTTATGAATTTGGCGCCGGCGAGAAAGGCCGGTCCAAGCCCCAGCAAAAACACCCCGGCGAGCGCCGCCGCGGCCCCGCCTAGAAAAGACCCGATAGCCACCACCGAAAGGCGCGCGCGCCACGGCGCCGCGGGCCCGCCCGCAAGCAACGCCTCGCGCAACGGCTCGGCGCCGCTCCGCTGCGGAACGGAGCCACGGGCGGGCCGGGGCGCGGCCAAGGCGCCCGCCGCGCCGAAATGCGCGCGCAGCCATTCATTCTGACCGCGGAACGAAGCGGCCTTGGCCGCCGCCTCCGGCGAAGCGGCGAGCCAGGATTGGATCGCCCGGCGCCGCGCGGGAGGTGTTTCGCCATCGATATAGGCGCTCAGCTCGTGATCGGTGACAGGCGGGGCGGTCATGACGGGCTCATTTCACCAGCCGCAGATGCGGAGCGCGCCGCGCGCCCGGCTGAGCCGTCGCCCGCATGATCTCATCAAGGCGGCGCCGCGCCTCGGCAATGCGCGAGCCCAGCGTTGTCTCGGGAATGCCGAGGATGGAGGCAGCCTGCGCGTAAGCGAAGCCGCCGATCACGACAAGAACCAGCGCCTCGCGCAGCTCCTGGCCAAGCCCCGTCAGCGCGCCGGGGGCATCGAACATCACATGCGCAAGGGCGGAGCCCGGGGGACGCGGCGCGGCGCCAAGCGGCGGCTGCCCGGCGGCCCCGCGCAACGCGTCCGCCCGCCGCTTGCGGTTAAGGCGGATCAGCCGGCGGCAGGCCCAGGCTTTGCAATCGTCCGGCCGCATCGCCGGCGCGGGCTCATTCAGAACCTGGCGCACAAGATCACCCGGGGTTCCCGGGTGAGTGCCCGGCCCGCCCTCCACAAGGGCGCGGGCAAGTCGCGTCAAATCCGGCGCGAACCGTCCGATTTCAGAGGAAATAGAGAGGTTTCCGGTCACTTTACGCCTGCGCCAACGCCGTTGTGTCCGTGTAATACAGGCCCGCGCGTTTGCCTATGGCGCGCTTGCCTAAACCCCCCGCAAGTTTTAAACGGCGGCAAGGGCGCGGCAAGGGTTCGGACGTTTGCAGCCCGCTGGGCTCGACGGACGGAAGCAATAATGGCGCATGACGGATTGGACGCGGGACAGGCGGGCATGGGCTTTCTAAAAGGCAAGCGCGGCCTCGTCATGGGCGTCGCCAACAACCGATCCATCGCCTGGGGCATCGCCCGCGCGGCGCATGATGCCGGCGCGGAACTGGCCTTCACTTATCAGGGCGAGGCGCTGGAAAAGCGCGTCCGCCCGCTCGCCGCCGAGCTTGGCGCGCAGGTCGCCGGCCATTGCGACGTGACCGACCCCGCCACCATAGACGCGGTTTTCGCCGAGGTGGAGCGCCTGTGGGGAAAGCTCGATTTCCTGGTTCATTGCATCGCTTTTTCCGACAAGGACCAGCTCACCGGGCGCTATGTCGAGACGAGCGCGGACAATTTCTCGAAGACCCTGCTGATCTCCTGTTATTCGTTCACAGCGGTCGCGCAGCGCGCCGAAAAACTGATGACGGACGGCGGCGCGCTGCTGACGCTGACCTATTACGGCGCCGAAAAATGGATGCCGCATTACAACGTGATGGGCGTCGCCAAGGCGGCGCTGGAGGCCAGCGTGCGCTATCTGGCGGCGGATCTGGGCGAGAAGAACATCCGCGTCAACGCGATTTCCGCCGGCCCCATCAAAACGCTGGCGGCGTCGGGCATCGGCGATTTTCGTTATATTTTGAAATGGAACGAATATAACGCGCCGCTGCGCCGCTCCGTCACTGTCGAGGAGGTCGGCGAAACCGGCGCCTTCCTCGTGTCGCCGATGGCGCGCGGCATCACCGGCGAAATCATTCACGTCGATGCCGGCTATCACATCGTCGGCATGAAAAACCCCGCCGCGCCTGACATCGACCACGTCGGCAAACTCTAACGCTGGCGGCGGAGACGCGGACGCCATGCAGCCCGCCGCCATCCGCCACCGCCTGATTTTCATCCGCCACGGCGAGACCGGCTGGAACGTTGAAAGCCGGCTTCAGGGCCAGCAGGACATACCCATGAACGGGCGCGGCCGCGACCAGGCCGGCGCTGTCGGCCGCGCTTTGGCCGGCTGGCGCGGGCCGGAGCTCGCCGGCCTCGACTTCACCGCCTCGCCGCTGGGGCGGACCATGGAGACGATGCGGCTGGCGCGCGCCGGCATGGGGCTCGCCCCGCTTCCCTTTGGCACCGACGAACGGCTCAAGGAACTCACCTTCGGAAGCTGGGAGGGGCTGACGTGGGACGAAGTGAAAGCCCTCGATTTGAAATCCGCGGAGGCGCGCGAAGCGGACAAATGGAACTTCCAGCCGCCTGGCGGCGAGAGTTATGAAATGCTCGCCGCGCGGGTGCTGCCCTGGCTGCAATCCATCGAGGCCGAGACCGTTGTGGCCTCCCACGGCGGAGTGGCGCGGGTGCTGATGGCGCTGATCGCCGGCGTGCCAACAGCGATCGCCCCGGCGCAGAATATTATTCAGGGCCGGGCGCTGATTTTCGAGGCCGGCGCATGCCGCTGGCTTTGAGAGCCGCTTGATTGCGGGTTCCCCGGGAAACGGTCATAAGAGCCGCTAATTCGGCGGCCGGGAGGCTTCGCCTGTTGAGGCTACGCGCGTTCCGGACCCTTTTTTCGGATGAATTTCACACGCCGGCTCGCGCCGGAGCCCCTCAGGGGCACGCAAAGCGGAATTGCAGTTTCATGACGGATATTGAAGCCGAAGCTCACGAAAAGCCGGTTCCGGCGCAGAAACACGGCTCCATCCTGCGCGGCCCCGCCATGCCCGGCCTGCTGCGCGACGAATTGCTCTGCGAAATTTTCGCCGCCACCGTGTCGCGCCGCCCGGACGCCCCCTGCATGATCGCCGGGGATATCACTCTGACCTATGCCCAAGTCGATGAGCGCGCCACCGCGATGGCGCGCGGCCTGCTGCGCGAGGGCATCCGGCCCGGCCATGTGGTGGGCCTGTGGATGCCGCGCGGAGCGGACCTGTTGATCGCCCAGATCGCCATTGCAAAAACCGGCGCGGCCTGGCTTCCCTTTGATGCCGATGCTCCCTTGGAGCGGATCGCCGTCTGCCTCGAGGACGCCTCGGCCAAAGCCCTGGTGACCGGCCAAACCCAGTCGGCCGGCGTCGAGGGCCGGGTGCCCTGCGCCGTGCTGAGCGAGGACGAGCTTGCCGACCCTTCGAACAATTCCGTTGTCAGCGCCCGCGCCCTCGGTGCGGCGCCGGATCACCCCGCCTACATGATTTACACCTCCGGTTCGACCGGCATGCCCAAAGGCATCGTCATCACCGGCCGCAACATTTGCCATTATCTGCGTTCGGCGAACGAGGTCTACGGACTGAATGAAACGGACGTGGTGTTTCAGGGCGCCTCCGTCGCGTTCGATTTGTCGATGGAGGAAATCTGGGTTCCCTATCTCGCGGGCGCAACTTTGTTCGTCGCGACGCCGGCGATGATGGGCGAGGCCGACCGGCTGCCCGATATGATGGAGGCGGCGGGCGTCAGCGTGCTCGACACCGTGCCGACGCTGCTCTCCATGCTGTCGCGCGATGTGCCGTCGCTGCGCGTCATCATTCTGGGCGGCGAGGCCTGCCCGCCGTCGATCGCCGCGCGCTGGTGCAGGCCCGGCCGCTCGATTTACAACAGCTACGGGCCGACGGAGGCGACCGTCGTCGCGACCATCTCGGAAGTGCGCCCCGGCGAGGCCGTCACCATCGGCAAGCCGATCCCGAATTACTCCTGTTACGTTGTCGATGACGCGCTCCAACTGCTCGATCCCGGCGTTGAGGGCGAGTTGCTGATCGGCGGCCCCGGCGTCGCCAAGGGCTATCTGCGCCGCGATGCCCTGACAGCGGAAAAGTTTATCGCCAACCCCTTCGCCTCCGATGGAACAGACCCGGTTCTGTACCGCTCCGGCGACGCGGTCGCGATTGACGCCAAAGGCGACATTCTTTTTCGCGGACGCATCGACGATCAGGTGAAAATCCGCGGGTTCCGCGTCGAGCTCGGCGAGATCGAGGCCAAGCTGACGGACATGCCGGGCATCACCCACGCGGCCGCGGTGCTGCGCAGCGACGACGGGATGGACCAGCTTGTGGCCTTCCTTGTGGCGGACGCGGACCTTGATATTCCCGGCGTGCGCGCCGCTCTGCGCCAGAAGCTGCCTCAATATATGGTGCCGGCGCGGTTCGAGGCGATGGATGAGCTGCCGCGGCTGTCATCCGGCAAGGTCAACCGCAATCTGCTGAAGAAGATCGCGCTGAAAGCCGTCGCGGTCTCCGCCGAGGAGCAGGAGGAGGCGCGCACGCAAACCGAGGCGAAACTGCTGGAGGCGGCCAAACTGGTGCTGCCGCCGCAGCCGATTCCCTTCGATGCGGATTTCTTCACCGATCTGGGCGGGCACTCGCTGCTGGCGGCGCGCTTTCTGGCGCTGGTTCGCGCCCATCACGAGCTGGCCTCGCTGACTTTGCAGGACGTTTACGCGGCGCGCAGCCTGCGCGCCATGGGCGCGGCGCTGGACGGGCGCGCCATCCACGTCACCGCCAAGCGCGATCTGTCATTTGAGCCGCCGCCGCTGATGCGGCGCTTTTTGTGCGGGCTGGCGCAGGCGGCCGCGCTGCCGGTGATCCTGTCGCTGATGACGGCGCAATGGCTGGGCGTGTTCGTCAGCTACATGCTGCTGACCGACACCGAGGCGAGCCTCGTCCAGGAGATAGCCTCGCTGCTGGGCGTTTACGCCTGCATCAACATCGCCACGGTGGCCATCGCCATCGCGATGAAATGGATCGTCATCGGGCGCATGAAGCCAGGCCGCTATCCGCTATGGGGCGTTTATTATTACCGCTGGTGGCTGAGCCAGAAGTTTCTCGGCCTGACCCATATGAAATGGTTCCAAGCCTCGCCGATCATGCGCCTCTACCTCCAGGCCCTGGGCGCCAAAATCGGCGAGGGCGCGATCCTCAGCGAAATCGAAATCGGCGCGCCCGATCTCATCACCATCGGCGCGGGCGCCTGCCTCGGCTCGAAAATCAAATTCGCCAACGCGCGGGTCGAGGGCGGCGAACTGATCGTCGGGCGCGTCGAAATCGGCGCTGACGCCTACATGGGCACATCCTGCGTCGTTGAGGAGGATGTCGTGATCGGCGAGAGCGCCGAGCTGAAAGACCTCACCTCCATTCAATCGGGCGCGCGCATTGGCCCCCGCGAAATCTGGGACGGTTCGCCGGGCGTGAAAACCGGCATGGTGGACCTCGCGGAATTGCCGGAGCCCGCCGTGGCGACACCGGCGCGCCGCGCCTTCAACACGTTCATATACACGTTCCTGCTGCTGATCGTGCCGCCGATCAGCCTGCTGCCCATCTTCCCCTCGTTCTGGGTGTTCGACCATGTCGACGACTGGTTCGGCATCATCGACACCAGCCGGCTCGTCTATCTCGCCACCATCCCGCTGATGGCCTGGCCCACCTCTTTCGTGCTGGTCCTGATCACCGTCGCGCTGGTGGCGGCGATCCGCTGGATCATTCTGCCGAGCGTGCGCGAGGGCGTCTATTCCGTCCATTCGGGATTCTATGTGCGCAAATGGGCGGTGGCGCTCGTCACCGAGGTGACGCTGGACACGCTGTCGTCGCTCTATGCGACGGTTTACATGCGCAACTGGTACCGCCTGATGGGCGCGAAAATCGGCAAGGACGCGGAGATTTCGACCAATCTCGCCGGGCGCTACGACCTCATCGAAATCGGCGAGAAATGCTTCATCGCCGATGAAGTGGTGCTGGGCGACGAGGACATCCGCCGCGGCCACATGTATCTGAAAAAGACGCGCACGGGGGCGCGCGTGTTCATCGGCAATGACGGCGTGCTGCCGCCGGGCGCGGATATTCCCGATGGCGCGCTGATCGGCATCAAGTCGAAGCCTCCCGCCAATGACCTTCTCTCGCCGGGCGACACGTGGTTTGGCTCGCCGCCGATCAAACTGCCGGTGCGGCAGAAATTCGATACAGGCTCCTATTGGACCTACGAGCCGCCGAAGTGGAAAAAATTTGTGCGCGCGGCGTTTGAGGCTGTGCATATCTCGCTGCCGACGATGCTGTTCATTTCGTTCGGCACCTGGGCGGTCGAGGTGATCGCGCCGCCGCTGCTGGCGGGGCGCTGGATTGAATTGATCCTGGTTTTCATGGCTTGCTCCGTCGCGATCTCGCTGGCGATGGGCCTTGTGGTGGTGGCGGTGAAATGGGCGACGATGGGCCGCTACGAGCCGGTCATCAAACCCATGTGGTCGTTCTGGGCGATGCGCACGGAGGCGGTCGCGGTGATGTACTGGGGCCTGTCGGGCCGCGTGCTGCTCGATCATCTGCGCGGCACACCGTTCCTGCCCTGGGCTCTGCGCACTTTGGGCGCCAAAATCGGCAAGGGCGTCTATATGGACATGATGGACATCACCGAATTTGATTGCGTGCATGTGGGCGATTATGCGGTGCTGAACGCGCTCTGCGCGCTGCAAACCCATCTCTACGAGGACCGCGTGATGAAAGTCGGCCGCGTGCGCGTGGCGCGCGGCGTCACCGTCGGCGCGGGCTCGACGGTGCTCTACGACACCCACGTGGGCGAATACGCGCGCCTCGGCCCGCTGACCGTGATAATGAAAGGCGAGGCGATTCCGGCAAACACGGAGTGGATCGGAGCGCCGGCCCAGCCGAAGCGGGCGAATTAGACCCGGCAGCTTTCGCCCCGCCGCGCCGGGTATTGGACAAGGCGGCGAAGGGATGATCGCGCATACCAAATTCGGCCACGAGGGCTCTCTGGCGAATATGGCCGGCCATCTTGAAGGGCGAAGCGCATAGTGAAGGCCGGCTCTTTGCGCGCAGCACCGTAAAATGCGCGCGGCGGGCGGCTTCACGCGGTTCGCCGAGCGGTTGCATGGAGCTTGTCCCCCCGCCC
>JANYFM010000170.1 GCA_025362655.1 Hyphomicrobiales bacterium
CAAGGCCGCCGGGCCGAGGCTTGACGCCATCGCCTTTGGGCAGCGCCTCCAGCGCGCGGTTGAGCCAGCCAGAACCGGTCTCCCCGGGGCCTGGCTGGCCGCTTTCCAGCACATCCTGGCCGTCGAAATGCGAGCGCTCGCGGTAATTGGTGGCGACAGCGTGGACGATGGCGGCGCGTTTCGCGCGGTACATGCGGGCAAAGGCGGGCATGCCGGGATTGAGCGCAAAGAAGCCATCGAGCGGCAATCCCGCGTGCTCGCCATTGGCTGACAGGGCGATGGAGCCATGCAGGCCCGCGTAGCCGGGATCGGCCACGGGGGCGACGGCGGAGAGCCCGTCGAGGGCGCCGCGAAGCACGATGGTGATGAAGCGGGGGTCGCGCCCGCCGGCGGCGCGGGCAAATTTGGGGATGAAGGTCCAGCCAAACACCGCGCCGCCCGCCAGCAGCACCCGGCGGCGCGAAGCCGAGGGCATTTCACACAAGGTTGCGGGATTGCGCATGATTATCTCCGCTGCATTTCGGGGGAAAGGAACAGCAGGGCGAGCCCCTGGCGTTTGGATTCAGAGCGGGCAACGGCTTGGCGGGTCGCATCGGAGGCGGCGGCGCCGAGCGCCTCTTCAAGGATTGTGTTCGGGTTGAGCGCTTGCAGCCGCCCGGCCATCCCGGCGGCCATATCGAGCCGCAGCTTCATGCCCTCGGGCGAGGCCCACGCGGCGTTCGTGTCGGGAAAGCCGTTGGGTCCCGGCGGCGCCCAGAGGGGAGAGCCCAATTGGTTCAGGCCGCCGAGCAAACGCTGGGGCGCGTCGGGCTGGGTGCCGGTCAGGCGCACGCTGGCAATGAGGAACTCCCATGGATTGCGCATTTTGGTCAGCGGCGCGGTCCAGGATTCCTCCGCGGTGATGAGCGCGAGGGTGAGGGCTTTCAAATCCCCGCCGGTGTCGCGGAAGGTTTTTTCGAGCTTTGCGGTCAGCGCCGCCGGCGGATCGTCGGCAATGAAATGGCGGACCATTTTGGCGGCGATGAATTTCGCCGTGGAGGGGTGGCGCGCGATGTCCGTGAGCGCGGCTTCGCCCTGCGCGATGCCCCCTTCGGGGTAGTTTTTGCCGAGCAGGGCGTGGGCGCCGGGCTCATGCCAGTTGGGCACGAAGGCGAAGTTTCCGGGCTCGCCGATGCGTCCCTCGCGCCCGGCGAAAGTCCACCCCGTGATGATGCGCGCCAAGCTCGTCACATCGGTCTGGGTGTAGCCGCCGTTCACGCCGAGCGTGTGCAATTCCATGATCTCGCGGGCCAGATTCTCGTTCAGGCCCTTCTTCTGGTTCTGCCCGCCGCGGGAATTGGGACCCATCGACTGCTGGTTGTCGAGATAGTGCAGCATGACCGGATGCTGTTCGACGGCTTTCAGCATGTCCGCGAATTTGCCCAGCACGTGAGGGCGGATCGCCTCCCGCTCAAAGGCGCCGGCGCAGGCGCGGGCCAGACCGCTTTTGGCGGCGGAAATGGCGAAATGGTTTGACCAGAAAGCGACGAGGCGCTCAACGAGGCCGACAGGCGCGTCAAGGGCGCGCTGGATGCGTGTCATCGCCTCGGCCTGGAAAGTGACGCGGACGAAATTGGCGTCAGCCGGCTCGGGGGCGGGAGCGGCCGCGGCCATCTCTTTGCCGGCCATATCGGGCGCGGCCATATCCGCGGCGGGCATTCCTCCAGCCGGCATTCCTCCAACAGGCTTTGCCGGCTCCGGGGGCTTCTGCTCGCGGGCGATGCTGGTCTTTTCCTGGTAGGCGAAGAGGTCCGTGAGGATTTTCGCGGATGTGTCGCCTTTCACCGGGGCGGCGGGCTTGTCCAACTCGCTGCGCACGAAGGCGCGCGGATCGGCGGCGGCGTTGCCGAGGAAGACCGCAGCCTGCCCCCGGGGGCCGTGGCCGAAACGGTTGAGCGCGACAAGCAGCGGATTGGGCGCGGTCATGGCGAAACCCTTTTTTTAAGGAAGAATGGCCCTTTTTTAAGGAAG
>JANYFM010000193.1 GCA_025362655.1 Hyphomicrobiales bacterium
CGCCGCCGCTGAAAGCGAGATAGTCCGCGCGGGCCTGCCGGGTGTGATCGCTCCAAGCGATTGCGTTCGGGGGCTGAAGGCTTTCGAGCGCCGCGGCGAAGGCGGGGGGCGAGGCGTGGATCCCGAGATGCGCGTGATAGACCTTGCCAAGCTCCTCGGCGCCGGCGTGAACATGCACGAGTTTTTGCCGTGGTGAGGGAATATCGAAAAGCTCATATCCCTGCGAAGGCACCTCGGCCATGCGCCCGCCCGCCAGCAGCACTAGATCAGCATCGCGGACGCGAGCGCGCAGTTTGGGGTTGGCGCCAAGCGCAAGCTCGCCGGCGTAATTCGGGTGCTCGTTGTCGAACAGCGCGCCGCGGCGGAACGAAGCGGCGACAGGAAGATCGAAATGCCCGGCGAAACGCCGGAACGAATCGCAGGCGCGCTGATCCCAGCCGCTGCCGCCGACTATCGCAATCGGCGATTTCGCCGCCCAGAGCAGCTTTTGCAATTCAGCCATCTGCGTCTGGCCGGGCCAGGTCGGCGCCGGCTCAACACGCGCCGCGTCCGCGACGCTGGCGCGCTGAATCAGCATATCCTCGGGCAGGGCGATCACCACCGGGCCAGGGCGGCCCTGCATCGCGGTGTGGAAAGCGCGCGAAACGAATTCAGGAATGCGCGCGGGGTCCTGGATTTCGACGACCCATTTAGCGAAGGAGCCGTAGACGGCGCGATAATCCATCTCTTGAAACGCGCCGCGTCCCGAGGCCTCGCGCTGCACCTGGCCGATGAACAGGATGACCGGCGAGGAATCGTGTTCAGCGATGTGAATGCCCGGCGACGCATTCATCGCGCCGGGGCCGCGCGTGACGAAGACAATGCCGGGGCGGCCTGTGAGCCGCGCGCTCGCATCGGCCATCATGGCCGCGCCGCCCTCCTGACGGCAGACCGTGACGGCGAGCGGGGAATCGTGAAACGCATCCAGCACGGCGAGGTAGGATTCGCCGGGCACGCAGAACACATGCTCGACGCCCTGCGCCACTAGCTGATCGACCAGAATTTGACCCCCGGTGCGGGCGTTGGATGCTGATACGGTCTGCGGCATGGCGGCGGCCCCCTGGCAATATCAATTTCAATCGATACAGCGCTCCCGCCGCACCGTCCATCGGGGGGCGGCAGCCGCTGTCAGCCGTCCCGCGCCCGCTCCTCCTCCACGACTTCACGGATCGCTTTGCGCTGCTCGATAAAGCAGACGATGTAACGCGAACCGCACCGGCCGGCTCGCCGGCAAGGCGGGCGCGGACAAAAGCGCGGCAGGCCGATCCGGTCGACGATGCCGCGCGCCATGCTGTGAACCTCCGGATTCTGGCCGGCAAAAAAGACGAGGCGAACCCGGATGTCCTCGGGGGTGTCCGGCGGCACGGGCGCAACGAAAATTTTGTCAAATTTTGAGTAGGCCGCGCCGGGCCAGGTGGAGGGTAGCGGAGGCAAAAAATTCATGACCGTCCTTTCTTTGAAAAGCGCCGGACATGACCCGGCGGCGCCGCTGTTCGTGAGAACCCGGCTTGGTGATCGGTTTTTCCCCCTGAGGGGGCGGAGGGCGCCGACAAGGCGCGGATAGGTGGCAGGAGATTTCGCCTCGCGGCGCCCTCTCGCACGGCATTTTACGGTTTTCGCGTCCCTATCTTCGCTGCGGTTTTCTCGCTTGCGCGGAAGACCCTCGCTAATGGGGCATGACCCCCGGACGGATCGTAGTGTCCGACGGTAGGGTGAACTCGCCGCTGCCTTTCACGCCGCCGCCCGTTGCCGGGGTGGGCGGGTTTCCAGCAAGTCCCCGCCGGCTCTTCACCGGAAGGGCCCCGCCTTGCAAACCTTGCGGTCTGCTTGGCGGACGCCGTTTGCAAAAACCGCCCGGGGGTCCGGATTCAGGTTCAACCCAAACCCGCAGGCGCCGCCCCCGGTCCGCCAAACCAGACCTCTCATGACAAGGCCCCCTCGTCGACCGGGATGGCGGGAAGGTAAGGCCGCGCGGCTATTTGGGGATAAGTTTGCGGAAATTTTCGAGAGCGTTCAGCCGCCCCAATTGGGATCGCGCAAAATCTCCCCCGTGTGCTGGCCGAGGCCCGGCGCGGGGCGCGGGCTGGCGGCGGGCACGCCATCGATGACAATGGCGGAGCGCACGCCCGGCGTCGATCCCGTTTTCGCCAAGGGGTTCGTGATATCAAGGCGCATGCCGCGCGCCCGCACCTGGGGATCGGCGAAGACATCGGCGATGCCATTGATGGGGCCGGCGGGCACCGATGCGGCGTCGAGTTTTGGCAGCAATTGCGCGCGCGTAAAACGCCGCGTCAACGCGTGCAGCTTTTGCGTCAGCTCCGCGCGGCCGGCGATGCGGTCCTGGTTCACGGGATATTCATCGGCAAGGCCAGCGCCGCCGATGATGCCGCAGAGCTTGCGGAACTGGCTGTCATTGCCAGTGGCGATGATGATATCGCCGTCGGCGACGGGGAAAACATCATAAGGCACGAGATTGGGATGGGAATTGCCCATGCGATGGCCCTCCCGCTCGGTGACGAAATAGTTCAGCGCCTGAAAACCGAGCACGGAGACCTGTGTGTCGAGGAGGGCGCAATCGATATAGGCGCCCTGCCCGGTTTGCGCGCGCCGCAGCAGCGCGGCCTGCACGGCATTGGCGGCATAGAGCCCTGTGAAAATATCCGCGATGGCGATGCCGGACTTGGTCGGCGGCCCGTCCGTCTGCCCGGTGACGCTCATGATGCCGCCCATGCCCTGGATCAGGAAATCATAGCCGGCGCGTTTAGCGTAGGGTCCGTCCTGGCCAAAGCCTGTGATGGAGCAATAGACGAGACGCGGGTTGAGCTTGCTCAGGCTGGCGTGATCGAGGCCGTATTTGGCGAGGCCGCCGGCTTTGAAATTTTCGATCACCACGTCAGCGTGACGCGCGAGCCGCTGGATCAGCCCGCGCCCTTCCGGCGTTTCGAAATCCGCTTCGATGCAGCGCTTGCCGCGGTTGCAGCCGTGGAAATAGGCGGCGCCGAGGTGTCCGCCATCGGCGCCCTCGACGAAAGGCGGCCCCCATTGGCGCGTGTC